>CAUHQV010000038.1 GCA_959608625.1 uncultured Flavobacteriales bacterium | reverse complement strand
CTTTTGTGTTGGTGACAAAAGAAAAGTACGTAAAAAGGATAAAGGAAATAACCGACGATTATCGCCGAATATTGTCCCTGTATAGCTTATTATTCGCTTTCGCCGGCGCGCAGTTTTTCAGCGTTCTCAGCCATCGTCAGCTCATCGATCACCCGTTGCAGATCGCCGTCCAGCACATCCTGCAGGTTGTACAGGGTAAGCCCGATCCGATGGTCGGTCACCCGGCCCTGCGGATAATTGTACGTACGTACCTTGGCCGAACGGTCTCCGGTGGAGACCATCGATTTGCGCTGTTTAGCCTCCTCCTCCAAACGTTTCTGGTATTCTATCTCGTACAGGCGCGAACGGAGTACGGTCATACATTTTTCCAGGTTCTTCAACTGCGAACGTTCGTCCTGGCATTGTGCTACGATCCCGGTAGGAACGTGCGTCAGGCGGACGGCAGAGTAGGTGGTGTTCACCGACTGTCCTCCGGCGCCGGACGAACAGAACGTATCTTTGCGGATATCCTTCGGGTCGATGTATATGTCGAATTCCTCGGCCTCCGGCATGACGATGCACGTAGAGGCAGACGTATGTACACGCCCCTGCGTCTCGGTGGCCGGCACGCGCTGCACCCGGTGCACGCCGGCCTCGAACTTCATCGTGCCGTACACGTCGTCCCCCGATAGCTTAAAAACGATCTCCTTATAGCCTCCGGCCGTACCTTCGTTGAAGTCCATCACTTCCTGCTTCCAACCCTTGCGCTCGGCATATTTGCTGTACATCCGGTACAGGTCGCCGGCAAAAATAGCCGCCTCGTCGCCTCCGGTACCGCCGCGAAGTTCTATCACCGCGTTTTTGGCATCCGCCGGGTCTTTGGGGATAAGCAACAGCTTGATCTCCTCTTCGAGCGGTGCTATCTGCGGTTCTGCCTCTTCCAATTGCATACGGGCCATTTCCGCCATTTCGGCGTCCGATCCGTCGGCGATGATCGCGCGCGCTTCCTCCACGTCGGAAAGAAGTTGTTTGTATTTTTTATATACTTCGACGATCTTTTCGAGTTGTTTGTACTGCCGGCCGAGTTCGGTATAACGCTTCTGGTCGGCGATCACATCGGGCTGGATAATAAGATCCGCCACCTCGTCAAAACGGGTGCGGAGCCCTTCCAGCTTTTCCAAAAGTGTAGATGCCATTTCCTAATTCTCTCCTTCTTTCTTTTCTTCAGGTTCTACAAAAATCAATATTCGAACGTTCCCTTCTCCGATTGGATGGTCAGGCGTTTTCCTTCGGGGGAAGCCTCCACGCGCCCTATGATGCGGGCCGGTATGCCGAACGATTCGGAGATTGTTACAATGTCCCCAGCTATCTCCTTGGGCACATAAAATTCCATCCGGTGCCCCATATTGAACACCTGGTACATCTCTTTCCACGAAGTGCCGCTCTCCTTCTGTATCAGCACGAAAAGGGGTGGCACGGGAAACATATTGTCCTTGACCACATGCAGGTCGTTCACAAAATGCAGGATCTTGGTCTGTGCCCCGCCGGAGCAGTGTATCATCCCATGTATCTGCCCGCGAAGCGCGTCAAGTACTTTCTTGACCACCGGAGCATAGGTGCGGGTAGGGGAAAGTACCAGCTTCCCGGCATCGAGGGGAGCCCCGTCCACCGGGTCGGTCAGGTCTTTCGATCCGCAGTACACCAGAGAATCCTCCACCGCATGGTCGTAACTCTCCGGGAATTCCCGGGCCAGGGACTTTTTGAATACGTCGTGCCGAGCGGAAGTAAGGCCGTTGGAGCCCATACCGCCATTATAACCCGTTTCATAAGCCGCCTGTCCGGAGGATGCCAACCCAACGATCACGTCCCCCGCCCGGATACGGGCGTTGTCCACCACATCCGTGCGTTTCATCCGGGCCGTCACGGTGGAATCCACGATGATGGTACGCACCAGATCGCCCACGTCGGCCGTTTCGCCGCCCGTAGAAATGATGTTCACTCCGTACGAACGCATCTCGGCCAGCAACTCTTCGGTGCCTCCGATAATGGCCGATATGACTTCCCCGGGGATTACATTCTTGTTGCGCCCGATGGTGGAGGACAAGAGGATATTGTCGGTAGCCCCCACGCACAGCAGGTCGTCGATATTCATGATCAGGGCATCCTGTGCGATGCCTTTCCACACGGAAAGGTCGCCAGTACGTTTCCAGTACATATAGGCCAGGGCGGATTTGGTCCCGGCCCCGTCGGCATGCATCACGATACAGTAATCGGGATCGCCGGTGAGGTAATCCGGTATGATCTTGCAGAACGCACCGGGGAAAAGACCTTTGTCCACGTTCCGGATCGCGTTGTGCACATCTTCCTTGGAGGCGGAAACGCCCCGTCCTGCATATCTTTTGCTTACTTCCATGAGTTTTTACAGCGTATTATATCTCTAATTCTTCGTTCAGCCGCTTTTCAAGCTCCTCGGCCGAATTCATCACCGTGATGGTATTTCCTTTCACAAAGCTCACTTTTCCCCGCTCCTCGGATACGACGATAGATACTGCGTCCGATTTTTCAGCGATGCCCACGGCAGCCCGGTGGCGGGTACCGTATTCTTCAGGCAGGTTCTTGTCGCGCGAAACGGGCAGGATAACGCGTGTGGCGATGATACGCCCGTTGTCAATAATTACCGCCCCGTCGTGGAGCGGGCTGTTCTTGTAAAAGATACTTTCCAAAATACTCTGGGTGGGCACGATATTCTGCACGTCCCCGGAGGTGGCTTCCTTGAGGTCGAACATCGACTTTTTGAACACGATCAGGGCTCCGGTACGGTTTTTGGCCATTTCAAAGCAGGCGTTGGCGATCTCCCGCACCTCGAATTTCTCGGGAATATTCCGCTTCCGCTTGATCTTGGAAAAGAAATGGCGGACAAAGAAATTGTTGGTACCTATCAGAATGAGGAAACGGCGTATCTCCTGCTGGAACAAGATGACGATGGCGATAACCCCAATGCTCATGAACTGCCCCAGAATACCGCTTAAAAGCGTCATTTGGAACGCTTCGACCACTTTCCACAGGATGAACAGGGCAAGAAGGCCGATAAAGATGTTCACCGCTACCGTACCCCGTATCAGGCGGTAGAGCTGGTACACCAGAAAGACCACCGCTGTGATGTCTATGAGGTCTTTTATACCGAATGTGATGAAGTCGAACATGATCCGGGAGTTTTAGCTTCGGGTAAATATAGCGAAAGTCGAGCGGCATTCAAACTTGTTTGAAAATGGCCGAGGCGCATCCTATATTCCACAAATATACGAAAATATCGTTTTGTTAAGGCACAGGCACGCCAAAAAGGTCGTACAGTCCGGCCGAAGTAACCTCCACCTTTACGAAATCCCCTACGGGCACGCGCCATTTTTCCTTGTCGATGAATACGTCGTTGTCCACTTCGGGGGAATCATACTCGGTACGGCCCATATAAACGTTCTCGTTCTCGCTGTCGACGAGCACTTTCAGGGTTTTTCCCACTTTCTGTTCGTTGAGCTCGAACGAGATTTGCTTTTGCAGTTCCATCAGTTCCTCCAGGCGGCGTTCCTTCTCCTGCTGCGGCACGTCGTCGTCCAACTGCGCCGCGGAAGTGCCTTCCTCTTCCGAATAGGCGAAACACCCCAGACGGTCGAAGCGCTGGGAGGCGACCCATTCTTTGAGTTCCACGAATTCCTCCTGCGTCTCTCCCGGATAGCCCACAATAAGGGTGGTGCGGATCGCTACGCCGGGTACTTTTTCCCGGATACGATCCAGCAGAGCATTGACCTCTTTTTTGGTGGAACCCCGCTTCATCGACCGGAGAATACGGTCGGAGATATGCTGCAACGGAATATCGAGGTATTTGCACACTTTCGGTTCAGAGGCCATCACCTCCAATACATCCTCCGGGAAACCGTTCGGGTAGGCGTAGTGCAGGCGTATCCACTGAATGCCGTCTATTTTGGCGATCTCGCGGACGAGGTCGGCCAACCGGCGTTTGCCGTACAGGTCGATCCCGTAATAGGTGAGGTCCTGGGCGATGAGAATGAGTTCCTTCACGCCTTTTTCGGCCAGTTTCCGGGCCTCTTTAACCAATTCTTCGACAGGTACGGAAATATGCTTGCCGCGGATAAGCGGGATCGCGCAGTAAGAACATGCCCGGTCGCACCCTTCGGATATTTTCAGGTAGGCGTAATGCGGCGGTGTGGATAGCATACGCTCGCCCATGAGCTCCTTCCGGTAGTCGGCCCCCAGCGAAGTGAGGAGAGCATCCAGCTCGGTAAGCTTGTAAAAACCGTCCACTTCGGGAATTTCGCCGGACAATACCTGCTTGTAGCGCTCTACCAGGCAGCCTGTCACGTAAAGACGGTCGATCCCGCCCCGGCGTTTCCGCTCGGCCTGCCCGAGGATCACATTGATGGACTGTTCCTTGGCGTCGCCGATGAAACCGCAGGTGTTTATCACCACGATCCCGCCGTCGCCTTCATGCCCGACCCCAATACCCTGTCCGGCCAACTGACCAGCCAAAGCCTCCGAATCACAGGTGTTCTTGGAACATCCTAGAGTTATGATATTTATTTTCGTATCCTTCCGTTTCTGCATGGACATTTTATTTTTTGGAGGCAGCTTCGATGCGTTGCATATGAAGGTCGATATCCCGCACGATGTCCAGCGCCACTTTTAGGGCGGCGGTGGCCTGCCGCATCGTTACCAGCGGGGTCGTGTCGTTTTCGATAGCTTGGGCAAAGGTGTTGAGTTCGTCGAGGATGGCGTTGTTTTCCTGTACTTCCGGCTTTTCAAAGACGATCTGCTTGCTCACCCCTTCGGCGTTGGTCAGGATCATCGCGTATTCGTCCGGATGCTGAGGGGCGTCATGCATACGGAGTATCTCGGCCTCTTTTTTCAGGAAATTGATCGTGATATAGGCATCGCGCTGAAAGATGCGGGTCTTGCGCATATTCTTCATCGAAATACGGCTCGTAGTGATATTGGCCACGCAACCGTTCTCGAATTCGAGGCGGACGTTAGCGATGTCGGGCGTGTTGTTTATCACTTTCGCGCCGCTGGCGGTAAGCATCTTCACCGGCGAATCGACCAAAGTGAGGATAGCGTCGATATCGTGTATCATCAGGTCGAGTACCACCGGCACGTCCGTCCCGCGCGGATTGAACTCCGCCAGGCGATGGGCCTCGATAAAGGCCGGCTCCTTGATATAGGGACGAACAGCAGTAAATGCGGGGTTAAAGCGCTCTACATGACCAACCTGTCCTTTCAGGCCTTTTTCCCGCAGGTGTTTTATCAAATCCTCCGCCTGTTCCAGGGTGGTGGTGACGGGCTTTTCGAGGAACACATGGCAGTCTTTTTCGATAGCTTTAAGAGCGCATTCGTAATGGTGGATGGTCGGAGTGACGATATCGGCTACATCCACGGCGTCCAGCAGGCTGTCCATATCCGGAAACGCCTTTACACCCAGTTCCGCTTCCACGGCGGCGGCATTGCGGGTATCGGGATCGTAAAACCCGATCAACCGGTAATGTTCGGACTGCTTGAGCAGCTTCAGATGTATCTTTCCCAAGTGCCCGGCCCCGAGCACGCCCACTTTCAGCATGATGTTCTTTTTTTTATGGTTTTTGCAGCGCAAAGTTACTAATAAAGCCGCGAATACGCTAGGGATTTCGGCCCCCGGCGCAAAAAAAGAACCCGTCCCGCCCGCGAAATTCCGCCGTATTTCGCTACATTTGTAGTTATGGAGAAAAAAATACACAAATCCGGGTTCGTCAACATCGTAGGCAACCCCAACGTAGGCAAATCCACCCTGCTCAACGCATTGGTGGGGAAGGATCTGTCCATCATCACCTCGAAGGCACAGACCACCCGCCACCGTATACTGGGGATCGTCAGCTCGGAAGATTACCAGATCGTATTTTCGGATACGCCGGGCATCATCAAACCCGCTTACAAGTTGCAGGAGTCCATGATGGATTTCGTGGCCGAGGCGATGGACGATGCCGACGTGCTGTTGTACATGGTCGAACCGGGTATGAAAGGCCTGAAGGACGAAGCCTTCTTCAAGCGCATTGAAAATGCCAAAGTGCCCGTCCTGCTGGTGGTCAACAAGATAGATACCATTCCCGACCAGAAAACCCTCGAAGAAACGGTGGAATACTGGCACGGGCAACTCCCGAAAGCGGAGATCGTTCCCGTATCGGCCACCGAACGGTTCAATGTGGACATCCTCTTGTCCCGCATCGTGGAACTCCTGCCCGAAGGGCCTGCCTACTACCCGGAAGACACCCTGACCGACAAGCCCGAGCGCTTTTTCGTCAACGAGATCATCCGCCAGAAAATACTGCTGAACTACAAGAAAGAAGTTCCCTATTCGGTGGAAGTGGAGACAGAGGAATTCGTGGAAGACGAGACCCTGATCCGCATCCGCTCCATCATTTTCGTGGAGCGGGAAAGCCAGCGGGGCATCCTGATCGGCCATAAAGGGGGCGCCCTGAAAAAGGTGGGCACCGAAGCCCGTCTGGACATCGAGAAATTCTTCGGCAAAAAAGTGTTCCTGGAGTTGGTGGTGAAGGTGGACGACGGCTGGCGCAACAACGAGCGAAAACTCCGCCGGTACGGGTATGAACATTAAGAATAACTTTAATTAAATAGATTTATGACAATTATTCACAGGGTTTTAGCTATCGGAGGCGTTATATTGGCCGCCTACGCTTATTTCGGAGATATCGCCGAGCCCAATGCGTATTACATGAAGCTTACCGCTTTTTCCATGATCGTGCTGGCTGTCGTGTTTCGGGCGATCGAACGCAGCCGGGAAAGAAAAAGATAAATCCACCTGCCTATGAAAACTTTGATCTTCACCGCCGCTTTTTTATTTGCATCGCTGGCATGCAGCGGCCAATCGATAAAACCCATCCAGCTCTCCGCCCCGGATATGGAACGGGGAGTGACTCTGATGCAGGCTTTCGCCGACCGCAAATCCACCCGGGAGTTCGCCCCCGAAATGCTGTCTTCGCAGGATCTTTCAGACCTCCTGTGGGCTGCAAACGGGATTAATCGGCAGGATGGCAAACGGACAGCCCCGTCGGCCATGAACCGGCAGGATATCGACATTTACGTATGCATGAAAGAAGGGGCGTATTTTTACGACCACAAAAAACACTCCCTCGACCCGGTGACCGATCAGGATATCCGTACCCTGAAAAAAGCCCCTGTATGCCTGATACTGGTGGCCAACGGTTCGGGAAATGAAGCCTGGGGCGCGATGGATGCCGGGATCGTATCCCAGAACATCTCCCTGTTCTGCGCCGGGGCGGGGCTGGCCACTGTACCGCGCGGGTCGATGGATGCGGATGCGATCGGCAAAGCCCTGAAACTATCGGCCAAACAAAAACCTTTACTGAATCACCCCGTAGGCTATTTTAAAAAGTAAATTTACCCAAAACCTAAAAACCGGACGAATATGTGGACTTTCAAACAATTCGGCGACCGTTATGTGGTGAGCGTCGATAACCGGCGCAATTTGGTCGAAGCCCTGACGGACTTCTGTGCCACCAAAAACATCAAGGCCGGAAACATCAGCGGGATCGGGGCCGTAGACCGGATCACGATCCGTTTTTTCAATCCCGCCCGCAAAAAATACGAGGACATGGAATTCGAGGAACAAATGGAGATCGCCAACCTGACCGGGAATATCTCTACACTTGAAGGAAGCCCCTATTTACACCTTCACGTCGTAGCCGGGCGGAGCGACTGCTCGGCACTGGCCGGACATTTGCTTTCGGCCCGTATCAGCGGGGCGGGCGAGTTCGTCGTGGAGGATTTCGGGGGCGAACTGAGTCGCTCGTTCAACCCGGCGATAGGGCTCAATATGTACGTTTTATAACCGACCCGGACAGCTTTCCGCCGTTTTCCGAGCCTTAAAATCCACTTGGATATGATTTTAAGCATTTTTGTAAAGATCGTCATCGGGATGTTGGGGGTCTTGTTCTTTTTGCGCATATCAGGGAAGACCCAGATGGCTATGCTCACTCCGCTAGATTCAGTCAACGCCTTTGTGCTGGGAGCCCTGGTGGGAGGCGTCGTATACAACCCCGACCTGTCCGCCTGGTACATGGTCTTCGCCCTGGGGGCTTGGACAGCCGTGAATATGTTTATCCGCTATCTGCTGCGCTTCCGGGTATTCCGCAAACTGATAAAGGGCGATACGATCCTTATCGTCAAGGACGGTAAGTTGAACCTGAAAGAATTCAAACGCAACAGCCTCGAAATGGAACAGTTCCGCACCATCCTGCGGGAGAACGGGGTGTTTTCGATGTTCGATGTGGAAAACGCGCGTTTCGAGGCGAACGGGAAACTGACTATCTCCAAACGCGGAAGCCTGTCGGAGTCTTTTTTGCTGGTCAACAACGGCTACATATCGGCCGAATCGCTCGACAGCGCAGGAAAAACGGCCGGATGGCTGGAAGAAGAACTGAAAAAAGAGGGGTTTGCGGATATCCGCAGTTTGTTCTGCGTGGAATGGACGCCGGAAAAAGGATTCTATATCGTTCCAAAAGACATTAAAGCCCGGCGGGGAAGGAAAGTGGCGATGGAAGACAACACTGTATCCAACTGAGCACCGATTTTTTTAATCGCTTATTTCGACCGTGGCCCTTTCGGCCTGTCCCTCAACAGGAGGGGCCAGTTTAGATACCCGCACAGTTATTTTTCCTGCAGTAGGAAATTCTTCTTTTACGGCCCTATAGATGCGCCAGGCGACATTTTCTATCAGGCGGGAACGCGTCGACATCTCGGTCCGCACGATATCCGCAATACGCCCGTAATCGACCGTGCCGGACAATTCATCCTTCCGGGCTGCCCGCAAAAAGTCCGTTTCCACTTCCACATCCGTGGAATAGAGGGAACCCACACGGGATTCCGCCTCCAGGCAGCCGTGGAACGAATACGTCCGTATACCGTAAATGCCGACTTTATTTTTCATTTTCTTTCCTTGACCGGACTGCCTCGAGCTCTTCCTGCCGCCGCGCTTCGAAATACGCTTTTCGCGATAGGGGCTCATAATCGTGTATTTCCCCCAGCAGTACCAGCGAATCGCTCTGCGTCAACCGGTGGGTATAATTGGCTAGGTTTCCCGTGCGGGTGCATACGGCATGTACTTTAGTCACGTATTCGGCCGTAGCCATCAGAAAGGGCATAGGCCCGAACGGACGCCCCAGGTAATCCATATCGAGTCCGGCTACGACCACCCGGGTGCCGCTGTTGGCCAGCGTGTTGCATACCTCTACGATCCCTTCGTCGAAAAACTGCGCTTCGTCTATGCCTACCACGTCTACACCGGCGCAGCGGAGCAGGATCTCGCTGGAATGGCTCACCGGAGTAGAAACGATCTCGTTGTGATCGTGGGAAACGACTTTTTGCTCGTCATAGCGCACATCGACCGCCGGTTTGAATATTTCCACCTTCTGCCGGGCAAATTTGGCCCGTTTCAGCCGCCGGATAAGCTCTTCGGTCTTTCCGGAGAACATCGAGCCGCAGATGACCTCTATCCAGCCGCTGTATTCGGTATGGTTTGTCGTATTTTCCAGGAACATGCGTCAAATTTTTCTGTAATCCCGCCGCATCCTTGGATACCGGTATCGGGCAGGACAAATATAACCAAACCCATCGTTTCCGGGCGAACGTTTTACCGCAAAGTTATCAACACCTTCCGTACACGCATAAAAAAGCCCGCCATTCGGCGGGCTTTTCCCTATTGTGACTTTACTATTTGTACTTTTTGAGCAACCGGAGCTTATGGGTGTATTTGTTCACCTCGGCATTATAAATACCCGTTTGGTCAAGTGTATCGATCCGTACCTGCCCACTGGCATGGATGATACGGTGGTCTTCCAACACAATACCTACATGAACGATATCCCCCTGGTCGTTGTCGAAGAACGCCAGATCGCCTTCCTCGGCTTCCTCCACGAAAGAGAGCACCTCCCCTCCGGCAGCCTGGTCTTTGGCGTCGCGGGGAAGGGAACGGCCGCAAAGGCGGTAGCATAACTGCGAAAAACCGGAGCAATCCAACCCGAAAAACGAGCGCCCGCCCCATAGGTAGGGTGCACCGAGAAATCCCTTGGCTACACGAGCGATATCGCTTTTCGGCTTTTTGCCCGCGGCTACATGGCCGTCGAAAGAATATTTTTCATCCCCCAGGAAAAATTCCCCATTTTCGTATCGAGACAAGCGGGAGCCTATCAGGATAGGGAGTGAACGCTTTTCGCCTTTGCATACGCCTACGCTTTGAGCACAATACACCCCGGGATCCTTGCACAGAGCCGCATACTGGTCGGCCATTATTTCGGTGTACTGCTTATTGCTGATCCACCCTTCGTATCCGTCATCGTACAGGCGGATCCGGCTCCAGGAAACCCGGCGTTCGAGGACTTTGAAAAATTCCCCGAAAAGCACCTGGGTGGTCATCTCCGAAGCATCGGACGGTTCGCGGCGTACAGGAACGACAGAAAGCGGACAAATGGCGTATCTCATTGCTCAAATATGAAATTATTGAAGTTTACAGGCGCTTTATTTTAGAGAAGCAGGATCGAATTGCTCACCCGGCGTTCGCCCTGATTATCGAATTTCTGGTTGTCGCACGGACGGTTCACGACCCCGTTATCCGGCTGTCCTTTCACATACATGGTAGTGGAACCGCCGCCGTCCAGGTTCAGGGCATTCTCGGCGCCGAGCCATTTTAGGATACTGGCGAATTCGTTCAGGTTCACGCCCAGCGAATTTTCTTTCGAGCGGCCGTCCACCGTCACCAGGATCACTTTATCGCCTACCGTACCGATAGCCGTACGCGGATGACGCAGGGTTACGAACCCCCCTTTGCCCATATCGATCCGTTTTCCGTCGGCGAGCATCATCGGGCCGGAACCTATCATGGAAGGTTCCATACGGCGCGATACCCATTGGGGATCTGCCGGATCGCCCAGTTCTACGCTGGCCCGGCCGTCCTTATCGATGATTACCGTACCGCCGTCCCGATCGCCCATATTGCCGGAGCGGTCGAAATAGACCTTACCGTCTATTTTGAGGTAACATACGGAATTGTACGGCGCACGGGTATTGTAAAAAGAACCGTTGATCGCTGCGATAGCATCGGCAGCCTTGGCCGCCTCGCTCGTGCGGCACAATTTGCCTTCTTCGCTGACGATCACAAAGCGTTTCTTGGCTTTTTTCTGGTCGACTACGAGTACATTGACGAACTCTTCGGCGCCAAATATTTTCTCGTCGCCCTTAAAATGGTACTGGCGCCATTCGACCCCTTTGGCCACTTTTTCTTTGTTCCATTTCGCTTTGACAAAAGTGAGCGAATCGTCGGCCTGGGCATATACTCCAGAGGCAAAAGCCACTAGCAGAAATACGGGAAGTAATAGTTTGTTTTTCAGCATTTTGGTTTTATTTAATGGTTTATATTAGCATTATACCGTTTTTTACGGAACGCTCCCCTTTATGGTTGAATCCGAAAAAACTGTCACTGGGGTGATTTACCACTCCGTTGTCCGGCTCCCCCTGTACGTACATAGTAGTCGAACCGCCTCCATCGAGTTCTATCGCATTGTCCATGCCAAGCCATTGGAGGATTGTGGCTAATTCCTGCGATGTGATGCCCCTGGATTGAGAATTACGTCCGTCGATCGTTATCAGAATGGTTTTGCCGCCACCGGTAGCGATACCTGTACGGGGGTCGCGGTCGTCTTTCGGGTTTCCTCTTTTTTTCCCGTTCAAGATCAAAATAGGAGCATAACAACTCAATATCGTCGGTTCTGTCCGCTCGGACACATCTACCTGTTCCAAGCTTACCCGTCCCTGCTTATCTATGATAATATGGTTGCTGAACGCTCCCGGCTTATCTCCGATATAGGAGAGTACCTCGCCATCTATTTTAGTATAACAGGCTGCCTTGTAAGGAGATCTCGTATTAAAAAAAGAGCCGTTGATCGCCGCCAAAGCCCCGGCGTCTGTAGCTGCGCGGCTAGTACGGACCAATTCCCCATCCTTACTTGCAAAAACGGAGAATTTATTTTTGGATTTCTGCTGGTCGACCACAATAAAATTAATATACTGGTTTGCCCCAAAGAGCTGTTCTTTATCCTTAAAATGATGTTGGCGCCATTCGACACCATCTGCCAGTTGTTTTATATTCCATTTGGCATTGACGAATGTCAGCGAATCCTTAGTTTGCGCATGGAGCCCTCCCACAAAAACAAAAAGGACGATCCATGCAGTGAGTAAATTCTTTTTCATGCTTGTTTTTAAATTAGTTACGATCGGCCAGGTCGATGAAAACAGGCAGATGATCGCTGTATCCGCCTTTGTACACGGGACCGCTAAAAGTCCTCAAAGGTATTCCATTCTCTTCGAGCATATACGGACGCGTAAATACCCGGGTAGCGGACGATCCAACCGCAAAATTAGTAAAAATCTGGTCAAACGAAAGCCATTCCCCTTTGTAATAATAGGAGGGAGTACCTATCGTGTTGTGGGCCTTCAGGGCGGGGGCATGTGCCAGTAAATACTGTATGGACCTTTCATCGGGCGTGTCGTTCAGGTCGCCGAAAGCGATCACTTTCGCATTTTTTCGGGTGGACAGGATTGAATCGACCGTATGCGCCAGCAAACGGGCCATATCGACGCGGGCGGTCTCGGTCGCTTTTTGCCCCATGTAGCGAGATGTCCAGTGATTTACGAATATATGCAGGGTATCTCCGGTGGCTTTCATTGTGCCCTTGACATAAAGGACGCCGCGCTGGTTTAACGGGCTACGGAGCATTTCTTTCCCCACGGGAGAGAATATCGTCGGATCATAGAGCAGGGCAGGGTCTATCCCGCGTTCGTCACCGCTTTCCAGGCGGATAAATACATAGGAACGACTCCCTTTTTTCTTTATTTCCTTTACCAGGTCGGACAAAACGGCATCGTTCTCTATTTCGGCCATCCCGAGGATACCGGGAGACAAGTCGGCTACGACTCGGGCCATATGGTCGATCTTGGTTCGGTATTTCTTTCCATCCCAAGCCTTTTCTCCCTCCGGAGTGAATTCCGCGTCCTCTTTGGCCGGGTTGCGCAGCGTATCGAACACATTTTCGGCATTGTAAAACGCGAACCTCACCGGCTGCGAAAAGCAGGCGAGCGGTAAGGCTATCCAAGCGAGGGTACATAAGATCCGTTTCAGGCCAGTCATATTCCGGGGATATTTTGACAAAGGTAGCTTTTTAGCCTATTACGGAGAAAGAAAAGGGCGGAAAAAACAGGGATATTTCGTAAATTAGCTCCTTAAAACACCGATGAGAAAATGACTCCCCAACAGGCCAAAGAAGAAATAGAATCCCTGCGCGAAGAGCTGGACGGGCACAATTACCGGTATTACGTATTGGATACCCCCACCGTATCGGACAAAGAATTCGACGAAAAGCTCCGCCGATTGTCCGACCTGGAAAAACAATACCCCGAATTCGACGATCCGGATTCCCCTACGCACCGTGTAGGGGGACAGGTGACCAAATTTTTCGACACAGTACGCCACCGCTCGCGGATGTACTCGCTGGACAACACCTATTCGCGGGAAGAATTGGAAGATTTCGACCGGAGGGTTCGCAAAGAATTGGGAGAGGACGAAAAAATAGAATACGTCCTGGAACTAAAATACGACGGGGCATCCATCAGCATCACCTACGAGAACGGTCGGCTGAAAAGGGCTGAAACCCGCGGTGACGGCATCCAGGGGGACGATATCACCGTCAACGCCCGGACAATCCGAAGCATTCCCCTCCGGCTGAAAGGATCGGATTACCCGGAGATATTCGATATCCGGGGCGAAGTGATCATGCCTATCGGGGAATTCGATAAGCTGAACGAACAAAGGGATATAGACGGGGAGCCGTTGTACGCCAATCCGCGCAACCTGGCTTCCGGCACGCTCAAACTGCAGGACAGCGCCGAAGTAGCCACCCGCAAACTGGACTGCCTGCTGTACTATGTGATAGAAGATACCCTAACTATTCCCACCCAGTTCGAATGCCTTGAAAAGGCCCGGCAGTGGGGGTTTAAAGTGCCTCCGTACAGCCGTCTGGCCCGAAACATGGACGAGGTTTACGCTTTCATCGACCAGTGGAACACCCGCCGTTTTTCCCTGCCGTACCAGACGGACGGCATCGTGATAAAAGTCAACGACAAATCCCAGCAGGCACGGCTGGGCTATACGGCCAAATCCCCACGCTGGGCGGTAGCCTATAAATTTTCCGCCGAACAGGCCGCCACGGTACTGGAAAGCATTTCGTACCAGGTGGGACGCACCGGGAATATCACCCCGGTAGCCAACCTCCGCCCGGTACTGCTGGCCGGGACGACCGTACAGCGGGCCTCCCTGCACAATGCGGACCAGATCGAAAAAATGGATATCCGGGTAGGAGATACCGTACTGGTGGAAAAAGGGGGCGAGATCATCCCCAAGATCGTAGGGATAGACCTGTCCAAACGGCCTGAAAATTCCATGCCGGTCGTTTACATCAAGAATTGCCCGGCCTGCGGCACTCCGCTGGTACGGGCTGAAGGGGAGGCCAACCATTACTGCCCGAACGAAGACCATTGCCCGCCGCAGGTAAAAGGACGTATCGAGCATTTCGCCTCCCGCAAGGCTATGGACATCGAATCGTTGGGAGAACAGAACGTGAGCCTGTTGGTCGATAAAGGCCTGATCGAAAGTTACGCCGACCTTTATGCCCTCAAATACGAAGATATCCTCGGACTGGCCGATGCCGCCGGCACGCGCTCGTTCCAGCAGCGTTCGGCCGAACGACTTTTGCAAGCCATTGAAGAGTCGAAAAATATCCCCTTTGAAAAAGTCCTGTTCGCCATCGGTATCCGCTACGTGGGGGATACGACAGCCAAGAAACTGGCCCGGTATTTCGGCTCGATAGACGCGATCATGGCGGCCTCGAAAGAAGACCTGGTCAAAGCCGATGAAGTGGGGGACAAGATCGCGGACAGTATCCTCGATTTTTTCAACCGGGCGGAACACCGCGAGACCATCGAACGTTTGAGATCCTACGGGTTGAACCTCTCCACTGAAAAGACGGCCGGTACGCAGTCGGACGTACTGGGCGGGAAATCGTTCGTGGTATCCGGTAAATTCAGCATCTCGCGCGAGGAGCTGAAAGAAATGATCGAAAAATACGGCGGGCGCAACGTATCCGCCGTTTCTGCCTCTACGGACTACATCATAGCCGGCGAAGCCATGGGGCCTGCCAAGGCCCAGAAAGCCGAGAAATTAGGCGTGAAAGTAATTTCGGAAACCGATTTTTACGAAATGATAAAAGGAGCGGAAAATACGTCCGCCGAAACCAGCATGCCAAAGGCGGAGGGTACGGAGAAAAACGTGAAAAAAGATACGGATATCCAGGCAAGCCTCTTCTGAAGCCAAACCTGGCTTAAGCAGCCAAAAGTCCGGACTTAATAAAGATGTCGATGCCGTCCAGCACCATGTTCGTGCCCAGGATGGCCAGCACCAGCCCCATCAGTTTGTGGATGGCGACCATCATATTTTCGCCCAGTACCTTCATCAGGGAACCGCTCCAGTAGTATGCCAGATAGTTCAGATAGCATATCAGGGCGGACATCAGCACGACGATGATAATGTGCAGCCAGTCGGCGTTGGTCACGAAATTCATTCCGGTGATGATCGTACCGGGTCCGGCCATAATGGGGATGGCCAGTGGCGAGATAGAAATGCTCTCGTCGAAATTCACCGCACGGGGGTTGTTGATGGACGAGCGTTTGGACTGCAGCATTTCGAAGCCTACAAAAAATACCACGATACCTCCGGTGATCTTAAAGGCCGGTATGGTCAGCCCGAATACGAAGAATATGTATTTGCCCAGCAGCACGAAGCTGACAAGGATAATGAAAGCCGCTATCCCGGCCTTGCGGGCTACGCGGTGCTCCTTTTCAATGCCCGCTCCCCGGGTGAGGCTGATGAAAACCGGCGCTTTGGTCAGCGGGTTCATCACGGCGAAATAGCCAATGAACACGGTGAGGGCGAATGTGAACAGTTCTTTTATATCCATCGGAATCCGACAGTTAATGTTGCGGTGCAAAGGTACGCCTTTTCGTATTCACCACATATTTTTACCTCTTTTTTTTGGCAGGAACCGGGGTTACTCCATCGTGAGGTTTACGCCGGCTACGGTCAAGCAAAGGGGTGCCTATTTTCCGCATAAAATGACAATAATTTTCCGATAGAGAACGATGGCACGGTTATTGCCCTTTGGATAGTGTCGAAACGATCCGCGCCTATGCGAAATGCCGTCAAAAGCCTTGGAAAGGCCTATGGCATAAAGACCATGAAGGAGGTAAAACAAGACACAACGCCTGCGTGCTGACATTTTGACGCAAAACCATGTCAAACAATACAGAAAAGGAAAAAATCATGATAAAATTGGACAAATTGTCACTGGAACAGATTCTCTCGCCCGATTCGGATATCATACCGATCATGACCTCGTCCGAAGAGGACGACGGAACGGCTGCCAACGAAACTTACCCTTCGGTATTGCCTTTATTGCCTCTGCGCAATATGGTACTCTTCCCTGGGGTGATCATGCCGGTAAGCGTAGGGCGCCCCTCCAGCATACGCCTGGTAGAAGATTGCGAAAAAAACGGAGGTATCCTCGCCGTAGCCACCCAGATGGATGCACGGGTCGAAAACCCGGAACAAAAAGACATCTATAAGACCGGCGTAGTGGCCCGCATCCTGAAATCGTTCAAGATGCCCGACGGTAGCTACACGGTCATCCTGCAGGGACGCCGCCGGATGGAAGTCGAAGCCATCGTGCAGACGGATCCTTATCTGCGTGCTTCCATTGTGATGAAAAACGAAGCCGAATTCGATGCGGATTCTTCGGAGACGACCGCCATCCTGGACGAGATCAAAGAAACCATGCGCAAACTGTCTTCGGAAAACACCAATATGTCTTCCGAGATGATATTCGCGATGGAGAACATCAAGAACCGGCGATACCTGATAAATTTTATCTCGGCCAATATGAGCCTGCCGGTAGAACAGAAATACGAACTGTTGAGCCTGGACGACATCAAACAACGGGGCCTCACTGTCCTTCGTTTCCTCAATTTCGAGCTCAAACGCGCTACTCTGCGCAGCGATATACAATCCAAGGTTCGGGAAGATCTCGACCAGCAGCAGCGCGAATACTTCCTGCACCAGCAGATGAAGACCATCGCCGAAGAGCTGGGCGGAAACTCGGCCGAGACCGAAGCGGAAGATATGCGCCAGAAAGCCAAGACCAAAAAATGGAGTGAAGAGGTCGGCAAGATCTTTGAAAAAGAACTGGCCAAACTCCAGCGCATGAACCCGCAAACCCCGGACTATTCCGTACAGCGGAATTACCTGGAACTGATGCTCGACCTGCCGTGGGAAGAATACTCGAAAGACAAGTTCGACCTGGCCCGCGCCGCCAAGATACTGGACCGCGACCATTACGGGTTGGAGGATGTGAAAAAACGCATCCTCGAGTACATGGCCGTGCTGAAACTCAAGGGCGATATGAAAGCGCCGATCCTGTGCCTATACGGCCCTCCCGGAGTGGGTAAAACCTCGCTCGGCCGCTCCATCGCCGAGTCGCTGGGCCGTAAATACGTACGCATATCCCTGGGCGGCCTGCGCGACGAAGCGGAGATTCGCGGGCACCGCAAGACCTATATAGGGGCGATGCCCGGACGTATTATCCAGTCCGTAAAAAAGGCCGGGGTATCCAATCCCGTATTCGTGCTGGACGAAATAGACAAACTGTCCGTCGGCATCCAGGGCGACCCTTCGTCCGCGATGCTGGAGGTGCTGGATCCCGAGCAGAACAACACGTTTTACGACAACTTCCTCGAAACGGGGTATGACTTGTCCAAGGTATTGTTCATCGCGACGGCCAACAGCCTTTCCACCATACAGCCGGCCTTGCTCGACCGAATGGAGATCGTGGAGATGAACGGCTATACGATGGAAGAGAAGGTTCAGATCGCCATTCGCCACCTGCTGCCCAAACAGTTGGAAGAGCATGGCATGAAAAAGCACCCGATCACCATTTCCGGCCAGGTGCTGGAACGCATCATCGATGGCTATACCCGTGAAAGCGGCGTACGCCAGCTGGACAAGAGGATCGCCCAGATCGTGCGGTATTGCGCCAAACAGTTCGTGACCAAGGAAAAATTCGACACCGATATTTCGTTCGAACAGGCCCAGAAGATACTCGGGGTAGCCCGCGAGTCGGACAAATCGGAGGTGATAGACACTCCGGGAGTCGTGACCGGACTGGCCTGGACTTC
>CAUHQV010000037.1 GCA_959608625.1 uncultured Flavobacteriales bacterium | reverse complement strand
AAATTCAAGCTCCGGAATGAGTGCCGCATCGAACTCCACTTCCTATTTGAACGAGGAAAGCTGGGGCGATGCCTATATCTGGATCCGCCGCGCCAATGTGTTCATTGACCGTGTGGAAAACCGTTCCAAAGCTGCTCTTTCCACAGAAGCCTATGAACACTGGCTCGGCGTTGCCCGGTTTATCCGCGGTTTCCGTTATGCCGACCTGGTTTGGGGCTTCGGTAACGTGCCTTATTTCGATAAGGCTGAGGATGATATAAAAATCCTTTGCAAAGACCGCGAGGATATTTATGAGAAAAATGGTGAACCGGGTATAATCGATAAAGTAATCGCTGACTTCCAGTACGCTGTTGATCACTGCCGCGTAGACGACGGCGGTAACAACCTGATCAATAAGTACATCGTTGCTACGGCTGCAGCCCGCTGGATGTTCTGGATCGGTTGCTGGCAGAAGTATGGTCCTGCCGACCGTTTCGCTGGTAACAAGACTTATGCTGAAAAGTGCCTTAAGAAATCCTTAGAGTGGGCTACCATCGTGAAGGAATCCGGTAAGTTCTCCATTCAGTCGGATATGCGTGCTGAATACACCAGCGATAACCTGAGCGCAAATAAAGGGGTCATAATGTCCCGTTATTATTCTACGCCGCAGATAAAGCACTCCATGACGACTTACCGCGGAAACCTCATCTCCGACGGACAGAACGCCGATTCAGGAGGAGCTGCCCCCAATGCCCATTACGTACGCAACGTAGTGCTGTTCTGGGACGGCAAGCTTCAGCCGAGCGAAACGACTGTTATCCCTAATGCCGGCGATGCTGCTAATTACGGCAAGCTGTACACCATGGCGGACAATGCTCTTCTTAAGAACAAGGATCCCCGTCTGGAAGCTCAGATTCGTTCTGTTCGCCAGATGACTGTAGGTGCTCAGATCGGCGCTTTTACCGGCCCGTATATCGGCAACTCGGCTACGCGTTACTATGTGCGTGCGATTTTCCCTCGCGAATACGAAGATTTATTGTTCGTGGACGCTCAGAAAATCAACGTGCTGACGGCTCCTTACAATATTACCAATGCGCCGATATACCGTTATTCGGACCTGCTGCTTACCTGGCTCGCTGCTAAGGCAGAGCTGGCAGATGGTTTGGGCGGTGCTGCCGTTACACAAGCGGATTTGGACCAATCTATCAACGTGGTTCGTAATAGACCGCTGGCTGTCGGTGTGAAAAACCCGGCCCTGGCTCCCCAGAACGTACCTCCCCTTATTTTGAATAACTATCCGACGGATCCGTTCCGTGGGGACTTTGACCCGCTGCTGTGGGAGATCCGCCGCGAACGTACGGTAGAATGCTTCTCCGATTGGGTTCGCAACAAAGACCTCCGCGCTTTCGGTCTGTTCCTTCCTTATATGACACGTTTCGATACGAATCCTGGTAGATATTGCGTTGAACCGGATGATGTTACTACGGGTTATACCGGACAATACAACGGCGGTGATCCGATAACCGGATGGCCTTCGCAGGATCCTACGGGCTTCAAGTATTCCACGGCTACTCCGGAAGGCAACCTGTACCAGTGCGGCGCTTACTTCGAACTGGATCAGCTGTATCTGAAGTGGAAGGCATCTTACCTGGCTAGAATAGCTGATACGACGAATGACCCTGCTATCGTAGGTCAGGAGCGGCAGGATTTCGTTGCCCTGAACACATTCCTCACGCTGGCTCCCAGACTTTGGGTTGTAGCTCCGGACGGAGAAAACCGGATATGGGAGAACTACAAGCTTACCTTTAGCTTTGGTACGACCCCGGATATCAAATGGCAGGCAGGCGACAAGCCCGGCGGCACATTTACCGACATAGACGAGGCTACGGTCATCACTTCTATGGAGAGAATGCGCGGTTGGCTGATCGTAAGCCAGCACAATTTGAACGTGATGAGTGCTGCTTCTCAGCAGCGTAGCTGGCTCTCTTGCGTTCCTATCAGCCAGATCGTTTACTACAAGAATAAAGGATATACTCTTACCCAGAATGAAGGGTATGCAAGTGAACTCTAATTCTTGAAGTAGATTTGAATATTGCCGGCGGCCTTTTTAGGCCGCCGGTTTTTTATGGGTAATTTTTCTCTGTTTTTTGCGGCATTTGGTTTTCAAGAAAATTTGTATTTTTGTATAACCACAGCCAAAAAGAACAGTAACGAGTAGTACGATTGTGCGTAAGTCCAGTTATGACCATAGGCGCGGCAGATATGGTTATTTAAAAACTGGATTGATATGCTTCAGACTAGATTACAAAGTGTTGTTTTTACTGCCATGATGGTCTTTGTCATGGCCTTTTCGATCTCCCTTTATAATATTGCCGGAAATTCCGGAAAGCTCGAATACACGATGTTTTGGGCCGCTTTAGGAAGTATGTGGCTGCCTTATTCCTTCGCTGTGCTGTATGAATTGGCCATCGCAAAGCCCTTGTCCGTCAAATTGGTTTTCAGAGTTGTAAATCCTGCTGGAAAGCATCTTTTTAAGGCGCTTGCAATGGCAATATCTATGGTTACGATTATGTGCTCGACCATGAGTTTGTTCATTACATTCATGGTACATGAAATAGATGGGGAATTGCCGGTTAAATGGCTTTCGCTGTTTGCCAAAAACTATCCGTTCGCTTTGTGCATGCAGCTATTTGTCGCCGGGCCACTGGTGCGATTCTTGTTCCGCTCGATCTTTTGGAGAAATAAAGTCGAGGCGGGTTCGGAGCCTGTAAAGGAAAAATAAAAAAAGCCTTGCAAATCTATTATTGCAAGGCCATTGTACCCGGAGCGGGGGTCGAACCCGCACACCCTTACGGGCGCTGGATTTTGAGTCCAGTGCGTCTACCGATTCCGCCATCCGGGCTAAAGCACTGCAAATATAAGGCGTTTTTTTTCCCTACAAAACTTTTCCTTGGCATGAGCCTCAAAAAAACCGTTTCTTGGCCCCCTGTGTAGATTATAATCCATAAATTAGCGCTCAGAAAAAAACAATTAACACGTATATTATGAAAGAGAAAACATTTTTCGGGCAACCGATGGGGCTTCTTTCTGTGTTCTCCACCGGGATCTGCGAACGGTTCAGCTTTTATACCATGCGGGCTATGCTGTTCCTGTTCCTTACGGCGACATTTGCCACGGGAGGATTCGGGATGGACAGGCTCCAGGCGATGTCCATATACGGAATATACCTCGGAATGGTTTATGTCACCCCGATTATCGGCGGTATCCTCGCCGATAAAATATTGGGGCAGAAAATATGTACCTATATCGGGGCTTTGCTGATGGTGTTCGGCCAGCTTTCGCTGGCTATCAGCGCCATGTTTTATGCCGAAACGGAATTTTCGCCGGAAACGATGGCCCTGAAAAAATACCTGCTGTATGCGGGATTGGGTCTGTTGATAATGGGTAATGGTTTCTTCAAACCCAATGTGACGGCTATGGTGGGGGCTGTGTATCCCCAGAATGATGCGCGCCGCGACGTAGGATTTACGATATTCTACATGGGCATCAATATCGGCGCCGTTATCGCTCCGTTCGCTTCGGGATTTTTCGGCGAAGAGATCGGCTGGAAATACGGTTTCCTGGCGGCGGTTGTCGGTATGTTTATCTGCCTTATCGTATTTTACGTTTCCCGAACTACAACGGCCGGGATCGGACTGCCACCCAAACATCCTGCCGGAGAGATGCAGTTGATACGTAAAGATTGGTTCACGATAGGATATTGGACCCTGGGAGTTTTGGCGGTGATCCTGCTGATCATCTTTATGATCATAAATGTGCCCGAAAATATTATGAGCATCGTATACTGGGTGCTGGGGCTCGGAGTGGCCATTTATATTTTTTCCAGTGTGATAAAAGGCACCAGTGGGGGAACCCAATGGAGCCGGGTAGCGGTGATATTCGCCCTGGCGGTATTTAATATCATATTCTTTGCCGGATTCGAACAGGCAGGAACGACCTTTACCGAGTTCGCGAATATCCGGACGGACCGCGGGTTCATTCCGGCGTCTCTTTTTCAGAGTATCAATCCGCTTTTTGTGATCCTTTTAGGGCCTGTATTTTCGATTCTGTGGACTTTTCTGGACAAGGTGAAGTCTAACCCTAACACGCCGATGAAATTTGCCATATCGCTTCTTTTGCTGGCGGGTAGCTTTTTTATCATGTCCCATGCCTATAACCTGACTATAGGCCCAGACGGGGAAATTGTCAAGGTTTCTGCGGTTTGGTTGTTGGGGGTTTATTGCATACAGACCTGTGCCGAATTGTGCATGTCGCCGGTAGGTCTGTCCATGGTGACCAAACTTTCACCCGCCGGTATCGTCAACGTGCTGATGGGTCTGTGGATGGGTTCTATCGCGATTGGGAACTTTATGGCCCAGCAGATGGAAAAGGTAGCCCAGGCTATCGCTCCGTCCATGCAATCGTTCGAGTTCATCGCCTGGCAGTCTCTGGCAGCCGGCGTCTTGTTGCTGCTGCTTTCCCCTCTGCTTTTTCGGGCCATGAAAGGGGTTCGGTGACCGATCCGAAATAACAATAAAAGGCGGCCCCGAAAAGGCCGCCTTTTATTGCTTAAATATAATGATCAGTCATTGTTGTCCGAAGGGAGTTTATCTTCTTCATCTTCTTCGTCTTCCGTATTATCTTCATCCTCCTCCTCGTCGTCGCTATCAGAATCTTCGTCGTCGTCTCCCGTCTTTTCTTGGTAATCGTCGTCCTCTTCTTCATCTCCTTCGATCTCGGGAGCGGCCGCATCCGGGTCTACGTCTTCGTCCATTTCAAAATTTTCGAGGCCTACGCTGAGATATTTGCCGATTTTGATCAGATAGATCGTATCCTCCGTCTCTACCTGTATGGCCTCGATAGTCTCGTTCTTGTGGTTTTTGAACACTATAATATCGTCCTCGTAATACCCGTCCGGGTATTTCTCCTTCACCAGAGCCATGATTTCAGGCGTCATCTTTTTCGAGTCGATGATAAGTCTCTTCATAGTTCTTCTACAAATGATTATACAGTGTATATATGATTCTTTAGAGCGCGCAATTTAGGAATACTCATCCAATATGCCATATTTGTACGGGAAATTTTTCGTCCGATAAAAGTATGGAAATCAATTAAGAACCAAAAGAATTGAAAAAATAATTTTCCTTCCGGCCGGATGGAGCCGAAATTATGCGCAAGGTATGTAAAAACGAGGCGGATTTGCCGGGATTAAAACCATTTCCGGCGCCGGAGCAGCCAGATACCCCCTACCGAAAGCACTACGGAGGCGATGATGATACCGGCCAACCCCCAATCGTTGTACTCCAAGGAATTGGGTACGTTCATCCCGAAGAACGACGCGATCATCGTCGGGATCATCAATACGATGGATACCGAGGTGAGCTGTTTCATGATGTCGTTCACGTTGTTGGAGATGACCGAAGCATAAGCATCCATCATCCCCGAGAGGATACCGGAATAAATATTGGTGGATTCCTGGGCCTGGCGAAGCTCGATCTCGGCGTCTTCAAGCAGGTCTTCGTCGAAATATTCGCGGTCGTTTTTCAGGTTCTTGAGCCGCTGGAGAAGGATCAAATTGCCGTTTATAGAAGTAATAAAGAACACAAAGCAGTTTTCGATGTGCAGCAGCGATTGGAGTTCGCTGTTCTTGACCGAGCGCTCCAATTTCTTTTCCGCCCGTTTGACTTCTATATTGAGTTGTTTGAGGTATTTCAGGAACCAGACCGAAGAGGAAAGCAGCAGGCGTAGAACAAGGTTATAGCTGTTGGTAAAGCCCCGGTTCTTGCGTTGGTTGTAGCTGATCAAATCGGCGATCATGTCGTTCTGGTGGTAACACAGGGTGACGATCACATCTCCCCGGAGGATGATGCCCAGCGGGACGGTGGAGAAAGGGACGCCCCGGTTGGCCGTGTCGCGTACCGGAATACGGATGATGATAATCTTCCAATCGTCCTCCAACTCTACGCGGGGGCGTTCATCCGGGTCTTCGATGTCGTTGAGGAAAGATTGCGGGACGTGAAGTTCGTCGGTCAGGTAGTTGAGCTCCTCCAATGTGGGGCACTCGATGTTGATCCAACAGTCCGGTTGCCAGTGGTCCAGAACGACCAGACCGTTTTCGCCGTTGATAAATGTGCGCATGGTACAAAACTTTTTTAAGGGCAAAGTCTGTACTTAGCGCCGTAAGTCAGACTCTGTCCGGGGTTAAATAACTTTCCGGATGATAGTCGTCCATTTTAGTTGTTTTTTAAGCGAACCTCTCGGCCGGGATGAACCGGCATTGAGAATTCCGTTTTCGTGGTGCAAAGTTAATCAAAAAAACGGTTCCCTGTTGTTTTCAGGGGCAAAGAGGTGAAATAAATCGGATGGTTATTCATAAAAACGCCCCGCTGTTCCAGATAGGGAAAGCGGGGCGTATTATGGAGTTGTTTTATCAGTAGGCGCGTTCTGTCCGCCCTTCGATAAAATTGATAAAGGCCTGGTTGACCACGCGGTTCCCGCCGACAGTCGGGTAGTCGCCGGTGAAATACCAGTCGCCGGTATGCTCGGGGCAGGCCTTGTGCAGGCCTTCGACACTCTGGTACACGATACTGACCTTGGCGTGGATGTCCGGGGCGGTGATAAGATGGGCGATCTTGTCTGATATCTGTTCGTCGGTAAAGCCGGCGTATATCTCTTTGACGTGGTTCACCACCAGCGAGTCCTCCAGTCCCAGTTGGGCTTTGCATTTCTGGTAGACATCGTCGATGATCGAATCCAGGCCGTTTTCGTGGAGCAGGTCGATTGCCGCCCGGAAGGCGATAAAATCGCCCAAGCGGGCCATATCGATGCCGTAACAGTCCGGATAGCGGATCTGCGGGGCGCTGGACAGAATGATCAGGTGGCGGGGTTTCAGACGGTCCATGATGCGGACGATACTTTGCCGCAGGGTCGTGCCCCGGACGATGGAGTCATCGATGAGTATCAGGTTGTCTTCCGGGCGGACTACGCCGTATGTCACGTCGTACACATGGGCGACCATATCGTCCCGGGAGGAATCTTCCGTGATGAAGGTACGCAGCTTAGCGTCCTTGATCGCGATCTTTTCACTGCGGATGCGGCAGGAAAGGATATCGTGTATCTGCTGTTCGGTCGGGGTCTGCCCGGCGGCGATGAGTTCCGATATCTCGCGGGCCTTCCGCTCGTTCAGGTAGTCTTCGAAACCTTCCGTCAGCCCGAAGAACGAACTCTCGGCTGTATTGGGGATATAGGAGAAAACGGTGTTGTGCAGGTCGTAGTCGATCTTTTTCAGGACGGGCTCCACCAGGTTGCGCCCCAGCATTTTCCGCTCGCGGTAGATGTCCGCATCGCTCCCGCGGGAGAAATAGATGCGCTCGAACGAGCAGGCTTTTTTGGGCAGGGGCGTCATCACGGGGGCCATTTCGTAGCTGCCGTCGCGCCGCATGATCAGGGCGCTGCCGGGCACGATCTCGCGGACCGTTTCCATCGGCACGTTAAACGCGGTCTGGATAACGGGCCTTTCCGAGGCCACGACGACCACTTCGTCGTCCGCATAATAGAAAGCCGGGCGGATGCCCGCCGGATCGCGCAGGACGAACGCATCGCCCTGGCCTACCATTCCGGCAATGGCGAACCCCCCGTCGAAACGTTTGGCAGCCCGTACCAGGACGGTGTGTATATCGAGTTCGTTGGCTACGTGTTCGGCAATTTCGACCCCGTGGAGGCCTTCGGCTTTATATTTGGCGGCCAGAAGGTCTACCTCCTCGTCCAAAAAGTGCCCGATACGCTCCATCACAGTAATGGTATCCAGTTTGGCGATGGGGTGGTGCCCCATTTCTACCAGGCGGTTGTACAGGAAATCGGAATTCGTCATGTTGAAGTTCCCGGCCACCACCAGTGTTTTGGCAGCGGTGATGTTCTCCCGCATGAAGGGATGGACGGCCTCGATGGTATTCCCCCCGTATGTGCCGTAACGCACATGTCCCAGGTAAATATCCGAAGCGAAAGGAACGTTTTCCTTGATCCACACAAAGTCTTCTTTAGGCGACGGTTGTTCGGGCCTTCCTGCCATGGCGGCATTGACTTTCCCGTTCACGTTCTTGAATACATCGAGGATGGCCTGGGATTCCATCGACCGCGTACGGTTTACGTACGGATGGCCTACCGGGGTATCGATCTTCACAGCAGCAATACCGGCGCCGTCCTGTCCGCGGTTGTGCTGTTTTTCCATCAGCAGGTACATCTTGTTCAGGCCCCAGAAAGCGCTTCCGTATTTCTGTTGGTAATACTCGAGCGGCTGAAGCAGCCGTACCATTGCGATTCCGCATTCGTGTTTTATCTGTTCGCTCATTTTATTGTATATGCAGTACTTATCGTTAGGATTTTACGTCCAGCGCGTCGCGCAGGGTGTTGCCGAAGGTCATGAAGGCCAAAACGAGCAGCATGATCATCGTGCCGGGCACTAAGGCCAGGTAGGGCTTGCCCATGACCATGTACATGTAATGATCCCGGATGATCCCCCCCCAGGAAGGTATCGGGGGCTGGGCCCCGAGTCCGAGGAAACTCAGCCCGCTTTCCATCAGGATGGCCGAGGCGAAGTTGGAGGCTGTGATGACGATCACCACACCCCATATGTTCGGCAGGATATGCCGGGCGATGATTCGCAGTTTGCCAAAGCCCAGCGCACGGGCCGCCTCGACGTATTGCATCTGCTTGGCCGAAATTACTTGGCCGCGCACCATACGGGCTACTTCGACCCACATCGTCAGTCCGACCGCCACATAGACCTGCCACACCCCTTTCCCCAAAGCGAAAGTCACAGCGATGACCATCAATAAGGTAGGGATAGACCACATGATATTGATCAGCCACATGATAAACGCGTCTATTTTCCCCCCGAAATATCCGGCTATCGCCCCGAGGCTCACCCCGATGATGATCGCGATAAGTACCGCTACGAAACCGATGGTGAACGAGATGCGGGAACCGATGATCATCCGGGAGAGCAGGTCGCGTCCGTAGCGGTCTGTTCCCAGGTAGAATGTCGTTTTCTTCACCGTGGTAAGCGGGGTCTTGAGCATGGCCTTTTCCGGGGAAGAAACCCCTTCGCCGATGTATTCCCGGTAGAAAATAGAATCGCCTACAGCCTTGTATTCCGTCACGGGTATGCTGGACAATAAAGGGGTGCGGCCGTCCCAAAGGATTGAAAGGAACGATTGCCGGCTGGCCTCCGGTTTTTTTACCTGGATCAGGTCTATGGAAAATCCCGGCGATTTATTGGACAAAGCCAGGTGCATCGTATTGGCGTTGGTCGTATTGTCCGGTGCCAGGGCATAGGCGAAAAGCGCCACGAAACCGATCAGGATAATAAACCAGAACGACATGACTCCCGGCAGGTTTTTCTTGAACCTGTCTATCGTGATTCTCAGTACTGATTTTGAAGCGTCGTCCTGTGTTTGTTGGGATGCCATCCGTATTTGGTAGTGTTTCGGCCGGTTATTTCATGTCGGAAAGGATTTCCACCGCTTGCTGCAGCGTGGCGTCCTTTTTCAGGTCTTTATGCCAGGTCTTGCGTTTGGAGGCCAGTGTGGTATCCTTTTCTATGAGCGGCCTTTCGTAGGCGGGCGAAAGATAATCCAAGTTCGACTGGAATTTGTCTATCTGGTCGAAACGTTTCGCCTCGGCCCGATATTGTTCGTCCTCCGCCCGGAATTCGTCCAGCGAAAGAGGGATCTCTTTGTTTTCCTTGCGGGCCTTTAGCCATTCGATATTTTCCCGAACCTGTTTGAAATAGGGATCTTCCGCAATGCGGGCTTTGGCTTTTTCGATCACCGGACTGAAATCGTTGTTCAGACGGGTATAACGGGCCGGCGGGATTGAATCCCATTTCATTACGTGTTTTTCCTTGTCTTCCGACATATCGAGTACAGAGAACATATCGGGTATTTCCACATCGGATTTAACCCCGCGTATCTGGTTGCCGGAACCGTTCACCCGGTAGAATTTTTCGATGGTCAGTTTGAGCGCGCCTAGAGCCCCCTCGTCGAATATTTTCCCGCGAACCATATTGTCGAGCTCCACTACGTTTTGCACGGTGCCTTTCCCGAAAGTCTGCTTTGAGCCGATAATAATCGCCCGATTGTAATCCTGCATCGCCCCGGCGAATATTTCCGAAGCGGAAGCCGAAATGCCGTTGATAAGGATTACCAACGGTCCGCTCCATGCTACAGATGGATCGTTGTCCGGCAATACTCTTACTTGCCCGTCCCGCGAGCGAGTCTGGACGATAGGGCCTTGCTCGATAAAAAGCCCCCCCATTTTCACGGCGCCGCCCACTGCCCCGCCGCCATTGTTGCGCAGGTCTAGGGCAATTCCTTCTATGCCGTCCGCTTTCAGGCGTTCGATCTCTTTGGCCAGGTCTTCGGCGCTTTCACGGCCGTCCTTGTTCTCGAAATTGACGTAGAATTTCGGGACGTAGATCACAGCGTATTTACGGCCGTCCTTCTCAACCACCGCCGAGCGGACGAACGTGTCCTCTATTTCCACTACGTCGCGCACCAGCGGGGTCTCTTTTATCGATCCGTCGGCTTTTTGCAATTTCAGGCGCACGGTCGAACCTTTTTTACCCCGTATCAGGTCTACGGCATCGTCCAGGCGCATGCCGACGATGCTTACGTATTCGTCATTGCCCTGGGCGACTTCCAGTATCTGGTCGCCTACGGCCAGTTGTCCGCTTTTAGCGGACGGACTTCCCGGTACGATGCTGGCGATGGTGATATATCCGTCTTTTTGCTGGAGTACGGCTCCGATCCCTTCGAGTTGTCCGGAGATACTGGCATTGAAATCTTTCTCCTCGCGCGGGGCCATGTACTGCGTATGGGGGTCGTAGTAGGTGGTAAATGCGTTGAGATACATCGAGAACCAATCTTCATTGTCGAGTTCTGCGATGCGCTTGAAGTAATCCCGGTAATTTTTTAATACCGCTTCGCGGGCTTTTTGTTCGAGTTCGGCCTGTTTTTTCGGCACATAGGTGCTGTCCTTAGCAGCTTTGTCCTCTTCGACTTTCAGGTCGGAATATACGCGGGTAAGCACGTTGTACTTTAGGTATTTATACCACCGGTCCATTACGTCGGACATACTGTAGGCATAGGTCGAATCGTCCAGCACCAGGGATTCCTTGGCCGAGAAATCCATCGGAATGGCCATAAGCGAATCGAGTGCACCGGATACCAGGGCCATCCGTTCTTTGAAGATAGAAGTGGCCGAATGAAAAAATGCAGTGTCCCCGGCCAGAATCTGGTTGTCTACGTCGTAGCGGTATTTTTCCAGCAACGCCGAATCGGCTTTGGTATAGTAACGCTTGCCGAAATCCAGTGTTTTGAGGTATTCATTGAAGACTGAAACGGACAGCGAATCGTCTATCGGTTTGGGATTGTAGTGCCACTGGCCCAGCATGTAGGACACCAACTGGGTGAGGAATTGGGCTTTGTCCGGCTGCCGGTCGGCGGGCGCCGCGTTGAGCTTTATGACTGCGGAAAACCCGGCAAGGCATATTGCCGTTGCGGCCCACAGGTATTTGTATCGTTTTATCAGGTTCATGATTTCCCTTTTTGCTATAAAGAAAGCCCAAATTTACTAACATTTGGGCAGTTGCAGAACATTTTTTAAGTTTTTAAACTATTATTAGGATTATCGGGGATTTTTTGACATTTTATGACACCCCAAGGCCTTTTACGCATTGATAACCCCGTTTTTACAAAAGACATAAAGGGCCATAAGGGATAACAAGAGCCCCCGAAAGTTTATCTGATGTTTATCTGAAACGGATGTAACATATTTCCCCGGAAAATAGCGGCAACCGGTTACACGGCATTTTCCCGGAAGGGTCTTTTCTTTGCTCTATCACAGCAGAAAAATGAATACGACATTCAATTTTGAAGTATCGGCGGAAGCCAAACGGGACGGCACGTACCCGGTCTATCTCCGGATTACGGAAAACTCCCGGCATACCAAGATACGGCTCGATGCGTATGTCAGGGATAAAAGCTATTTCAAGGCGCAGGCTCCCCGGAGCAATTGGATCAGCACGAAAGAACCGCTTCACAAGGTGTTTAACCAGATGTTGGCATCGGCTTTGGAACAGGCATACAAAGTGAAAAGCACGCTCGAAGCGCAAGGCAATTACAGTGTACAAGCTTTGGCAGATGCCCTGAAAGGAAAATCTGCGCTGTCGGTCATGGAATTCGTCGGGCAGATGGAACGGGACTTACTGGCAAGGGGACAAATAGAAAGTTCGATGGCGAAAACGACGCTTATCAAATATCTGTCGGCGTTTACAGGCGGGAAAGACTTGTTTTTCCCCCAGATCAATAAAAAATTTGTCGCGGAGTTTGAAAGTTATCTTTGCTCGCACAAAGGATTAAGGGGCCGTCCGCTCAGCCGGACGAGTATTTCACAACTGCTTATTACGCTTCGCATCTGTTATAACAAAGCGAAAGAATATGGGTATGTCCCGCAGGAGAGCAACCCGTTTTTCGGGTTTAAAGTCAAAAAGGACGGCAAGCACCGCAGCAGTCTGACGCAGGATGAGGTGGAAAGGATTAAAGCGTTAGACTTACCAGAGTGTGATTTTCTGTGGCGTACCCGGAATTGTTTTCTGTTTTCTATGTACATGGCGGGGATCCGTTTCGGTGATCTGGCAGGTTTGAGATGGAAAAACGTGTCGGACGGGAGGTTGGTCTATACGATGCACAAGACAGGTAAAACGGTCGATCTGGCAATCGTTCCCCCGGCGATGGAGATTTTGGAACACTATAAACGGGCGGGAGTTTCCCCGGAGGATTTTATTTTTCCGTTGGGACAACGCACGGGTATCCGCAGATCGGTTGCCCGGACGAAACAGGCGATGCAGAAACGGTATGACAAAACAGTCCAAAACCGCAGGGTAAACGTAGCATTGGAAGAGATCGCCCGGAAAGCGGGCATAGACAAGCATTTGACTTTTCATGTAGCCCGGCATACGTTCGCGAGTGTGGCTCTTTGGGCGGCAGGAAATGTGCAGATGATCAGTCAGCTACTTGGTCATTCGAGCATCGCGGTCACGCAGTCGTATTTGTCCGGTTTCAGCAGGGAACGGCAGGACGATTTTCTGCGGCAGGCTTTTGGGTGATTCTTATTGTTTTAAAAAAGTATAATAATTTATATGTTTACAGTATTCAATAACAGCGTGAAATCATGAAAATAACGATCGATCCGACAAAAGATGGGTATATCGGAGATGAAAAATACTTTGATATTCCAGAAGAGATGAAGCCCCATACGAAAGAATGGGCAACGAAACAGGGGGAAATGGGAATTAGCCCATTAAGAAGAAAACTAAAGATGTCAAATATATTGACTTCAGGGCAAGCAAAAATTTTGAAAAAGCATATAGACGGCCTGAAAAGCAAGATGAAAATGGGTGTAGCCATCCCAAAAGATCATCATTGGGAAGAGAAAGTTTATGAGTTCATAGATGAAGAAACGATAGAGAAAGTAAAGGAAAAACTGGTTGAATTACAAGAGACTAAAGATTTTAAAGGGGTAGATTTAGAAAAATACTTGTATGATTTCGCACTCTTAGCGACATATGCGAAGTTGTTTCTCCCTAATGGGATATTTTATGAGTATTTGGCGCAACGACAGAAAGTCGCTAAAGCTCGAAAAGGATATGATAGCGAATATGCAATAGATCAGTTTTTTATCCAATTAAGGGAAAAGGGGAAGCTCATTATCAAGGAAGTGAAATTTATTGGGGTGACAGGGGAAGATAATTTATCGATAACCCATTGCGAATACATATATATGTTACTTCATTCGTTTGCAGAGGAATATTTTCGTCGGGTGAAAGGGTGTAAAGACGAACATTGGGCAGAGGAATATATCGCTGGAGGAATTCCATTGCTAAGAGAGAAGCGAGCGCGGGCGGGAGGGCTCAAAGCAGAATATTTTAAAAAACTGATCTCTATATATTGGGGTGCCGTATCACAATGTGGGGGGTTAAAGGAGCTTACAAAAGATCGTAAATTGCTTTTGTTAGGGTATATCGTTCTAACTGTTTGTGACCCCAAGGTCATTTGGCCAACGAGACGATGTACAACACTGGAAGACTATGATAGAGCGAAAATCATTAGTAATTTAAATAGCTATTATAGGAAGATAATGAACGATTAAGAAAATCTTGTTTTAATTTTTAATCAGCCTGCACAAAAAGTGCGGGCTTTTTTGTGTTCTCTAGTCAAACTAACTTCATGCCAACATCGTAGTTATTGGTTTTACAGCCCCCTGAAAGGATGTTTGGATTTTTGCAGTATAAATTTATTGAATAATGAAAGAAGAAAACAACGAAACAGCCGGACGGATTTTGGGAGAAGTCCGGCTAATGAAGAAAATGCTTCAGGGAGGTATTTTCAGTAAAGAGATCATCGCATCGAAAGATGTCCCTGCGTATCTGGGCATCAGCCGGAAGACCTGGCAGCGGTACAGGGACAGGCGGTTAATTCCGTTCTCGCAAGTAGGGCGGAAAATATGGGTACGGCGTTCGGACTTGGATGCTTTTTTAAAACAAGGATTTATTAACGCTAAAAACACAGAGAGATGGTAGACTACATCGAAATTGAATTATTACTGAACGGCCAGGGATTTATGGCGGACAACCTGAAATTTTATTCAAAAACTGCTTGGAATGCACTTAATTACAAGCTGAGTATAGGACATAAGGACTTGGACGTTTCTTATAATATCGAGTGCGATATACTCAGGGTTGCGGGTAGCCTGCCGTATTTTCTGAACGGGCATAATATCCATTTCTCACAGGCTGAGTTTACACAGAGCATTGACATAATCAGTAGTTTACTGGGCGTAAATATATGGGAAGGGGCAGTAACGGTATTTGAATACGGTTTGGTCGTCGAAACGGAGCATCATTACAAAAGCGTATTGGACGCTCATGTAAAGTTGAAAGGGTGTAAACTGGCTATTTACGATCATGGACGGCAATTTACCAGCAGGAGAGGCAAGTTTCGGCTTAAACTGTACAATCCTTGGAAGAATACCCCGAACAAAATGACTAAGGCGGTACGGGAACAGCTAAAGCAGGATGGCTTTACTCCCGGAGACAAGGCGATAAAGGCGGAGATACACATCAAAGATGCAAGAATGGTAAGTGGCAGGGACTATCCATTAGTTAAAAACTTCGTTTTACCCGGTTTTCAGAAGGTCTGCAAGGATTTTTTAAAGCGACGGTACGATGATATTGAAAAAACGAAACCTTTGATCATTCCCGGCGATAAAAAGGTTGCGGATTCTCTCGGAATAGCTCTCTGTGCATATGCGGACGGAGAGAACCAGTGGGCGGAAAAAGTCTTGTCGCGGATTAACAGTTTCCCGGATAGGGTACTTTCAGCATCGGACAAGCAGCAGAGGCGACGGATTATACGCAAGAAAATAGACCAACTAACGAATGAAAGGAGCGATTTCGACTTGGGGGAACTGATAAAGTGAGAGGTTTGATAGGGAGGTACAGAGGGGGCTGAAAAGCTCCCTTTTTGTATGGCAGGAGAAACTTATTGACGGGAGGATTAGCATGGCGATTTTAGGCAAAATGCGAAGGGTTCTTGTGGTTTTGGTATGACGTGGGGGTCAAGTATTTAAGATGACAGCACAAAGGGGGTGTCCAATGCTATTCGAAAAAGGCAAGCAGTGGTGTCGTTTTGATCTGGGAGAGCACATGGCGCATTTTAACATTGTCGAGTAATGGGGTTTTAGGTGTACTGTATCAATAATGTATAAAGGTTCTTCTACTCTCCGCGACATTAGAAATTTTTGGACAAGTTTTTACAAATTCATCATAAGGTAGCTATTTATTACTATATTTGAAGTATTTAAAACACGTATATGATGGGAAAAATTAGCTGTTTGCATATATCAGATGTTCATATTGGAGATGATTACTCGAATTCTATAGAAGATTTTTACTCTACAATATGTAGAGATTTGAAATGCCATAATCAAAAGGTAGACTTAATTGTATGTACAGGAGACTTGGCGCAAGGTAAATCAGCAAAAAACGCTGGTTTGGCCAAAAAGATAGCCGCGTTTTTTTCAAATTTATTGGCGCGAATAAACAAAGAACACCTGTATGCAAGTAAAGAGTTAGATTGGAAAGATTTTTTATTTGTCCCTGGGAATAATGATGACCAAAGAGATACAAGCGACCGGTATCATTTTTATGATCAGTTCTTGAATGAGTTTTATGGTAGAAATAAAAATAATTTGTATAGCCCTGATAATACTTTTTATTATGTAACAAAAATATATGAAGAGGAAAAGATTGCATTTATTGGATTAAATTCTTGTAAGGGGGAATGTCGGCTGTCTCGTCAGGATCGAGAATGGGTTGACAATCTTGATTTTGAGGCTTTTGATTTGGAGAGTGATAAAGAAGAAAAAATAATAGAATATTTAAAAAAATCAAAGAATAGCTATGATGACTATGGCGAAATCTCAACAGAACAATATTTAAAGGCTTTTGATTATTTAAGAGATCAAATAGGAGATACATCTGCATACAAAATTGTATGTTTTTTTCATCATCATATTTACCCATTCCCTGAAATATATGATAAATATGGGGATAGTAGTATGGTTCGGAATTTTTCTTCGGTACTCAATACTCTCATCGATAATAATGTTAAAATTGTTCTTCACGGGCATAAACACACTCCAATATCTCGTTTTATAACGACAAACAAATATTTCGAAGATCCCAAAAAAAGTTTATACATCTTCTCTACAGGGACATTGGCAAATAATGGAGATAGGGGTTTTGAGGTGGTCGAAATACATTCTCCAAATCAATTGATAGAAGCAGAAGTCCATAAATATGCGTATAGTGGGGAAGAGCTTCAAAATTGTATAGATATAACAGTTCCCCCTCAGAAGCAGGACATTCGAGAGTCAAATGAATTCCATGATATATTAAGGCTTTATGATCTGAGTCTAGATAATTGGTTTAAGCAAGAGATAGAAGAGCGAGATAATGTTTCTTCTAAATATCAAATTGATAAAATAATCTCTTGTATAGAAAAAACTATACTTCATTTTAATGGGATAACTCAGGATTTACGTCAGAATCCTAAAATAATCGCAATGATATTATTTGCTATTCGGATGAGAGTTATTTTAATGGAATCTGCAAATAAGAAAGAGTATCATGAAAAACTAATAAATCTTTTAAAAGAAAATATAAGCCAGAAATTGTTTTCGGAAACCCCTTTGTTATTGGAAATATTATTTGGATTGTTACGTAAAGATAGAAGTAAAGCTTTCAATTTCGAATTAAAAAAGATTTTCAAAAATATAAACACTATTAATCATAAGAAAGAAATTTCATACGTTGCAATAGCATGCTTTTTTACCGATTTGTATTTGTCGATTGGATATTATGGCGATGAAGTTTTTAAAAAAGAGGGGATAAATCATAAAATTAATATTAAATTAGAAGAAGGGAGTTTTTCTTTGAATGTCCCAAATAACTCAATAAGGATTACGGGAGATGAAGATAGACGAGCGGCATTTATAGAATTTAAAAGTAAAGACCCGACGGCGCATAAAGTCGGAGTTTTGATTGTAAAAGAATTTGAAGAAAAGATTACACAGATTGAAGATGCTTTTAAGGAATTAAATCTTAAAATCTATTATGTGCGCCCTGTAATAAAGAAAGAGGGCTATCAAATGGACAATTATAATTTTGAGGCTTATATTCCAACATTACTTCCTTTATTGACAGGAGATAATTTATATGCACAAAAAGAAGTTTTTATCAGGGAGTTGATACAAAACAGCTATGATGCAATAAGATTAAGAAAGACATTTGATAAAAGTGACTTTGATACAACCATATGCATAAAGATTGGTAGGGATGAAAATAATCGGCGTTATCTGCAGATTAAGGATAATGGGGTTGGAATGGATCTTTATAAAATTGAAAGATATTTTACTAGCATAGGTCGTAGCTTTTACCAATCGGAAGATTTTAAAGAATTACAAAAAGAAAAAGGGATACAGTATAAGGCCTTAAGTAATTTCGGTATAGGATTTTTATCTGTCTTTATGGTCTGTAAGGAAGTTTTTGTTAGGACCAAAAGCATAAATATGGAAAAAGGAATCAATATTCATATCCCGAATTATGAAGGTTGTTTTTTTATCAAGGAAGATTCGGATATAAATTTTATAGGGACAGAAATACGTATATACGAAGATGATAGAAAATTAATTGACACAAAGAGAATTAAAAAATATATAGAAGATAATTTCATAGATTTTGAATATGACATAAAAGTTGAGCATTCAGGGAGAGCAGCGCTATATAGAGCACATAATTATCGTTATGCATTATCTCCATACACTCTTTTTATTCCACTAGAGGATTATAAAGAATCACAATATGAATTGAAAAATTACCCTATTAAGGATCTTATTTCCAAGGAGATTATCCTTAAAAGTGAATTTGGAATCAGTATAGACATTAAGCATGGGATCAAAGAGAATGAAATTACATATTTAAACGCAGGCATCAAGGTAAATGAGTCCGCTGAGGATATTGT
>CAUHQV010000036.1 GCA_959608625.1 uncultured Flavobacteriales bacterium | reverse complement strand
AAAACCTGTTCCCGAAATACAATTATAAGACCCTCAGTGGGCTGATCCTCGATATCCTTCAGCGCGTACCCAAGACGGGGGAACGCTTTTCCTGGCTTTGTCTGGAGATGGAGATCGTCGATATGGACGGCGCCCGGATAGACAAGGTGCTGGTGACCAAAAGGAAAGAATAGAAACGAAATAAATAATTTAAAACCAAACCAATATGAAAAAGATCGTGCTTTTGCGCCACGGAGAGAGCGCATGGAACAAGGAGAACCGTTTTACCGGCTGGACCGACGTCGACCTGACGGAAAAAGGCGTGGAAGAGGCCAAACGGGCAGGCGACCTGATGAAAAAAGAAGGCTTTGTCTTCGACAAGGCATTTACTTCCTACCTCAAACGGGCCGTCAAGACGCTCGATTGCGTGCTGGATCGCATGGATCAGGACTGGATCCCGGTAGAAAAATCCTGGCGGCTGAACGAGAAGCATTACGGCCAGCTCCAGGGTTTGAACAAGGCCGAAACGGCCGCCAAATACGGCGATGAGCAGGTGCTCATTTGGCGGCGCAGTTATGATGTGGCCCCGTTGCCCCTGGGCGAGGACGACCCGCGCAATCCCCGTTTCGACATCCGCTACCGCGAGGTGCCGGACGAAGAGCTACCCCGTACCGAATCGCTGAAGGATTGCATCGAACGCATCATGCCTTACTGGCACTGTGTGATATTCCCTACGCTCAAAGTGGCCAACCAACTGATCGTAGCTGCCCACGGGAACAGCCTGCGGGGTATCATCAAGCATCTCAAAGGCATCTCCGACCAGGATATCGTCAGCCTCAACCTCCCTACGGCGGTGCCGTACGTGTTCGAGTTCGACGACGACCTGCGCCTGGAGAAGGACTATTTCCTGGGTGACCCGGAGGAAATCAAAAAACTGATGGAGGCCGTGGCCAATCAGGGCAAAAAGAAATAATACAGATTCCGTGCCCTTTTTATGGAAAACCTCAAAATAGCGTCCGTGCAATTCGAGGCGCACGACAACGACAAACGATATAACCTGTCCGTCATCCGCGAGATATGTGGCAAAGCCGCCGCTGCGGGGGCCGATGTAGTGGCCTTCCACGAATGTTCGGTATGCGGCTACACCTTTGCCAAGGATCTCTCGCGGGAACAGCTCGCCGGTATTGCGGAGCCGATACCCAACGGCTCCAGTACGCAGGAGTTAATCCGCATCGCCCGGGAGACGGATGTGACGCTGCTGGCTGGGTTTTTCGAGAGAGGAGACGACGGGGAACTCTACAAGGCGCACATTTGTGTGGACGGGTACGGGTTGAAAGCCAAATACCGCAAACTCCATCCGTTTATCCATCCGGCGCTCATCCCGGGAGACGGCTATGTGGTCTTCGATATCAAGGGCTGGAAATGCGGCATCCTGATATGCTACGACAACAATATCGTCGAAAATGTCCGGGCAACCAAGCTACTCGGCGCCCAGATCATTTTCATGCCGCACGTAACCATGTGCACGCCTTCGCCGCGCCCGGGCGCCGGGCTGATCGATCCCGTCCTGTGGCAAAACCGGGAGGCGGATCCAACGTCCCTCCGGGCAGAGTTCGACGGGTTGAAGGGCCGCGCCTGGTTACTAAAATGGCTTCCCGCACGGGCTTATGACAATGCGGTATATGTCGTCTTTTCCAATCCCATCGGGATGGACTATACCGAGGTCAAGAACGGCTGCTCGATGATACTCGATCCTTTCGGGGACATCGTAGCCGAATGCCGGGCCTTGGGCGACGATTTTTGTATCGCCACCGCCACGGAGGAAAAGATAGCCAATGCCGGGGGTACGCGTTACCTTCAGGCGCGCCGTCCCGACCTGTACCGCGATATCATCGGCCGGGAACACCAGCCGGTGCAAAAAGTGGCCTGGAAGGACGGCTGCGGCCAAAAGAAAGAATAATTCACCAAACCAATAAGTTTTAAAAAAATCAATACCATGGAAACAAAAGTTATTGAACTGCTGGGCAAGGCGGCCGAGTACTACCTGGGCCACACTTGCAAGACGATCGACAAATCGCTCATCCACGTGCCTTCGCCGGAGACGGTGGACAAACTGTGGATACCGACCGACCGCAATATCCGCGTGCTGAACAGCCTGCAGGCCATGCTCGGGCACGGGCGGCTGGGAGGTACCGGTTACCTGTCCATCCTGCCTGTCGACCAGGGGATAGAACACTCGGCCGGAGCCTCGTTTGCGCCCAATCCGCTGTATTTCGATCCGGAGAATATCGTGAAACTCGCCATCGAAGGGGAGTGCAACGCCGTGGCCTCCACTTTCGGGGTGCTGGGGAGCGTAGCCCGCAAATACGCGCACAAGATCCCGTTCATCGTCAAGCTGAACCACAATGAAATGCTCACCTATCCCAATACGTTCGAACAGGTGATGTTCGGCACGGTAAAAGAGGCCTGGAATATGGGCGCCGTAGCCGTGGGAGCTACCATTTATTTCGGTTCCCAGGACAGTCGCCGCGAGATCGTGGAGGTGGCTAAAGCCTTCGAATACGCCCATGAACTGGGTATGGCTACGATCCTGTGGTGCTACCTGCGCAACGACGGATTCAAAAAAGACGGGGTGGATTACCATACGGCAGCCGACCTGACAAGCCAGGCCAACCATATCGGGGTGACTATCAAGGCCGATATCGTCAAGCAAAAGCTCCCGACGGTCAACGGCGGGTTCAAAGCGATCGGCTTTGGCAAGACGGACGAAAAAGTCTATACCGAACTGACGACCGACCATCCGATAGACCTGTGCCGCTACCAGGTGGCTAACGGGTATATGGGCCGGGTAGGGCTGATCAACTCGGGCGGCGAATCGCACGGGGCTTCCGACCTGAAAGATGCGGTCGTTACTGCCGTGATCAACAAGCGCGCCGGTGGTATGGGCCTTATCAGCGGCCGCAAGGCGTTCCAGAAGCCGATGAAGGATGGGGTCGAATTGCTGCACGCCATTCAGGATGTATATCTGGATCCGACGGTGACGATCGCTTAAATAAATCTATCGCCGGAATACAAAAAGCGGTTGCTTCCATTGGAAGCAACCGCTTTTTAGATTGTAATGGGAATTATTATCAGTACCCCGTATAGTTCATCGGCGAGAATGCGCGCAGTTCGTCCTTGATCTCCTCCGCTACGGCGAGCGTATCGATGAATTCGCGGATGCTCTCCTTGGTGATCCGGGCGTTGGTGCGGGTAAGGGCTTTGAGTGTTTCGTAAGGGTTGGGGTATCCTTCCCGGCGGAGCACCGTCTGGATGGCTTCGGCCACTACGGCCCAGTTGTTGTCCAGGTCGGCAGTGATCTTTTCCCGGTTGACGATCAGTTTATTCAGTCCTTTGACCGTCGAACGGATAGCCAGCAGCGAATGCCCGAACGGTACGCCTACGTTGCGCAGGACGGTGGAATCCGTCAGGTCGCGCTGCATACGGGAAACGGGGAGCTTGGCCGCCATATGCCCGAAAAGAGCGTTGGCTACACCGAGGTTCCCTTCCGAATTTTCGAAGTCTATCGGATTGACCTTATGCGGCATCGCGCTCGATCCTACCTCCCCGGCCTTTATCTGCTGGCGGAAATATTCCATCGAAATGTAAGTCCACATATCGCGGTCCAGATCCATCAAAATGCTGTTTATCCGTTTTGCGTTGTCAAAAATGGCGGCGATCAGGTCGTAATGCTCTATTTGGGTGGTGGGGTACGAACGTTTCAGTCCCAGGGTCTGTTCCACGAATTTCCGGGCGAATGCGTTCCAGTCCACCGCCGGAAAAGCTACTTTATGGGCGTTGAAATTGCCGGTGGCGCCCCCGAATTTTGCCCCGTGGGGCAGTTTTTCCAGCGTTTCCGTCTGGATGCGCAGGCGCTCGGAGAATACACGGATCTCTTTGCCCAAACGGGTGGGGGAGGCGGGCTGGCCGTGCGTGTGTGCCAGCATCGGTATGTCGTCCCATTCGCCCGCCAGTTTTTCCAGCAGGTCGGTCAACCCTTTGAGTTCCGGCAGGTAAACCTGGCCGAGGGCTTCCTTGACGGACAGCGGCACGGCCGTGTTGTTGATATCCTGCGAGGTGAGCCCGAAATGGATGAACTCTTTGTATCTTTCAAGTCCCAATTTTTTGAAGCACTCTTTCAGAAAATATTCCACCGCTTTTACGTCGTGGTTGGTGGCCTTTTCGATCTCTTTGATCATCAGGGCGTCACGCTCCGAGAATCCGGTGTATATTTCCCTTAAGGGAGCAAAAACGCTTTCCGGCACGTCGGCCAGCTGCGAGAGTTTTTCTTTCAGACCCGCCAGGGCGATGAAGTATTCCACTTCGACCATCACGCGGTAACGTATCAGTCCGAATTCCGAAAAATAAGGGGCCAAAGCTTCGCCGGTAGAGCGGTAGCGGCCGTCCAAGGGGCAAAGGGCTGTAAGGGGAGAGAGTTCCATTTCGATCTATATGCTATTAAGGGACAAAGGTAAGGGCCTGCGGGCATTTGTGCAATTTTTTGAGACCGGCTTTTGGCTCGGGACCGCAAAAAAAGCGGCGGCCGACCTTTGATCGTACCGCCGCTGCACACAAAAATAAAAAAGTGTAACCAAATAATCTGTTTATCGTTTTACGGTATGGGTGCCCCCACCCACGGTCTTGGATTTCCCGTCGGGGAACACTACCTGGGCTTTCGAGCCTTTGGGCACGGTGACCGTTACACTCATTTTCGAACCTTCTTGTTTAACTTTTACGGCTATATGCCCTCCGTCGGCCGTGACCATCGAAGCCTCGGCGTAGTCCAGCCCGCTGAGTTGCGGGGCTACCCGGAAAGTTTTGAAGCCGGGCGAGGTCGGTTCGATGCCGCATACTTTCTGGCTCATCATCGTCAGCGGGCCGCCGCTCCAGGCGTGGTTGATCGTCCCCCCGCCGAACCCTTCGGCGCCGATGCCCCAGCCTTCGAACAGGGTGGAGTAGTCCTTATAGGCCATCATCTTGGCATAGCGGTCGTGGATGCGCTGGATGGCAAATTTTCCCTCGCCCATCATGAAGAGTGCCTCGAGTACGTATTTTTCCATGTACGGGCTGGCGTGATATTCTTTTTTCAACGCTTGGGTGATCATCGGGTATTTGTCTTTCGAGGCCAGGCCCGATACAATGGCCATCGCCTGCGCCCGGTCGTCGTCCGCCCCGGTGTATTCTTTTGAACGATATACTTTTCCTGTCCAGTAGGCTCCGTCGAACGCTTTTTCGATAGCGGCCATCATCTGGGCGTCTTTTTCGGCGTCGGCCGTGCGGCCCAGCATCAGGGCGAATTCCCGTTCGGCTTTCAGCGCCAGGTAATACCAGGTGGTGGTGAGTACGCCCATATCGATGTCCTCGCCCCAGTCGCCCCAGTTCCAGTCGCCTTTGCGCAGCAGCGGCAGACCGTCGGGGCCTGTCTGCCAAACTTCGTGCAGGTAGCGGTGTACGCGGTCGTATACATCCTTGACAAAGGACGAGTCGCCGCTGTAGTAGTATTGGGTATAGAACCCGTACCAGCCCACCGAGGCCAGCATCTGGAGCGGCAATTCGCTCGTGCCCACCCCGGGAACGGGCGAATAGATCACCCCGTTGTCGCGCTGCCAGTTCACCAGTTCATGGATGCCTTTTACGGCCAGTTTCTGCGCCGAAGGGGAAAGGGCGTAGAACGCTTCGCCGAGTTCGTTCACCGCGTCGCCCCACCATTGGGCGCGTTCGCGGTCGGGGCAGTCGAAGTACGTATCGCGCATGGTGATATAAAGCGTACGCGCGGATTTATCCCACAGTTCGTTCAGGAAAGGATCGTTGCAGGTGAACGTGCCCACGAATTCTGTATCGTAACCCGTTTCGCGGAAGGATACGTTCTTTACTTTGACTCCTTCGGGGATGATGTACCATACGTAATGCCCGTTCATCCAGCCGGGATTTTCATAGGACTGCACACCGGCCCGGGTGATGTATTCCGCCCGGACGTTGTTCTCGCTGCCGCCTTTGTAGTTGTCGGTCTGGATGCGAACCGTATCGCCCGCATTTGCCTCCAATTCGATATAGGGGGTCATCTGGCAGTTGTACGGCAGGCGGCAGATCAGCGTATCGCCCGATACTTTCACACTTTCGTACGGTTTGAGTCCGTAGTCTTTCCACTGTGGGATGGGGCGTTCGACGAGATTGCCGAACGGTTTTCCGCCGGGTTTTGCAATGACTTCCGCCGGCGGGAAAGAACCTTTGTAAGCCGTCGTATTCCACCCGTCCATGGCGAAGCGGGCATCGTATCGGATGTTGCTTTCCGGCAGACGGTAGTTAGGCAGCGGTTTGCCCGTGTTTTGGAACGCCTGGTAGACACAGGCCTGCCAGCTCGCGTCCGAGACAATATTCACACCGTCGCCCTGGGCGTCGAAGAGCAGTCCGGCCTTTCCGCTCGATTTATGGCTGAACCCGCTTTTGCCGAAGTACCACAGCAGTACGGCGATGGTGTTCTTCCCTTCTTTCAGGTAAGGAGCGATGTCCACCACATCGTAATACGTGCCCTCGGGATCGGGGCCCCGTTTGAGGCCTCCTTCGAAGACCACCAGGCGGTCGTTCACCCACATCCAGTATTTGGAGTCGGCGGCGATCTTCGCTTGGAGTACCTGCGGCACTTTGTCGATATCGGCTACTTTGCGCAAGGCGATCCATGTGTTGGGATTGTTGTGACAATCGGATGCGGTGATCCAGTCGCCCTTCCACCCGGTGGTTTGGGCACCGAGGGAAACGGCGCACGCCACCAGCGCGACGGCCATCCATTTTCGTAATGTAGTCATAATGTTATCGGTTTTTTGACAGTTATTTTTACTTTTTCCGGCGCGTTGACGGCGGTGTTCACCCGTCCGTCCGGGCCTTTTTCATGGCGCACTTTCACGACGCCGCAGGGGGTGGGGAAAGTCCCTTCCGCCCATTGGAGGTCGCCCAAATGCGGGCGTATCACTATTTCGCAGGGACTGACCGGATCTATGCCCAGCACATACCTGGACAGCCAGGCCGTCGGGCCGGAGGCCCATCCATGGCACAGGCTGTGGCGGAACCCTTTGTAGCAATAGGCCCCGAAATCCCCGTGAATGTCCTTTTTCCCGGTTTCGGGCAGTCTGTCTATCCCGTAAGCGTCCTTCGTCCAGTCGAGGTCGAAATCTTCCCAGAAAGTCGTGGCCCCCATGCCGAGCATTCCGCCCCAGTAAGCCCGGATGATATCCGCAGACTCCTGATAAAGCCCGGCCGCAGCCAGCGCTTCCAGCATATAGTAGCCGTAAAAAGTAGAAAAGTTCGCCGGCCCTCCGAATTTTAGCACTTTGGCCGCTTTTCCCGGTTCTACAGCCCCGCAGAGGGCAAACAGCGCCGCAGCTTGTTTATCCCCTTTCAGGGCGCCGTCGTGTTTTTTCAAGAAGGTTTTAGCCATTTTTTCGGCCTCTTTGAGCGCTTTTGCATGTGCCTGTCTGCTTTGCAGGGCAAGGTCTTTGTCGCCCAGGATATCGGATAATTCGCTTCCCGCCTGCAGTGCCATAACGGTCAGGGCCTGAAGCCCGGCGTCGATGGCTTCTTTATTCTCGCTCGAAGGCCAGTCCAGAAAGCGGGTGCCCCCCAACTGTTCCCGGCCGTTTTTGTCGAGTCCGGCGATGATTTGCCGCAACAATCCGGCGAGGTATTCTTTTTGTCCTTTCAGGTATTTCAGGTCGCCCTGATACCGGTGCCAGTCCCGTTGGATGATGATCCACCACAGGGAGTAAGAGCCGATGCCGTTCATCCAGGCGGGCAGCGGGGTGATGTCGCGTGCCAGGTCGAGGCTGGCCGGGACGATATCGTTGGCCCCGAAAACGGTCGATACGGTCATTACTTCGGGGTGCAGGTCGCCCACCCATACCAGGCGGTCGCGTTTGATACCGTCCCACAGGTAATTCTGCATATTCAGGTGAACGGTATAGGCCCCCGTCTGCCATATTTTGTTGAGTAGGGTGTCGCTGCACGCGAAAGAGCCCAGATAAGGCAGATCGCGGTAAATGGAGCAGGCGCTCGCCTCCCGCAGGATGAGTTCCGCGTTGTCGTCCAACAGGTCGACGCGTACGAAACGAAAACCCGAATTGCCCGCCTCGGCTACCCCCAGCCAGGGTAATTGCATCCGGAAATCGCGCATGGCATGATCATTGCCGGCGTTGGTCGGCCCGCCTGGTTCGCTCATGGCCTCCGAAACGGACTCCCCGAAGCGGATGCGCACGTTGACGGGCTTTTGTGAGGCGGGCATACCCGTTACCAGCCGGATACCTCCGTGTATTTCCTTGCCGAAGTCCAGCAGGACGGCCGGATGCCGCCCGTCGGCGCTTTTCATCCGGCACAGGCGGCGGGAGGATATTTCGGACTGCCCATCCCCGGGGATCAGGAGGTTTTCGGCGCCGCTTACCGCCGTGGAATCCTGCATCCAGACAATGCGTACCGGGGTAATATATTCCCGTACGCGCCCGTCCCGCTGCTGGGCAGCGGATACGAGCGCGATCAGGGAAAATAATACTAGTGGAAAGACCTTTCTCATTGTTAAATGTCCAGTTCCCCTTTGGGAATTTTAAACACAGGTACCAGCCCGTCGAGCTGCTGTTTGGTCATGCCTTCCGGCTCGAATCCGGCGCCGTGGGCGCAGAGGTATATCTGGGCGGATTTATTGAGTGTGTCGATTACGTCGAAACAATCCACTACGTCCGCTCCCGTAGCCAGTATCCCGTGTTTTTCCCAGAACACCACATCGTGCTTTTCCAGGCGCTTGATGGTTGCCCGTGCCAGGTCGAGCGTCCCCGGGATTTCATAGGGGACGATACCGAGCCCCAGCGGAACGATGATCCGGCATTCGGGGATCATAGCCCACAGGGTGCGGGATATCTCGGCCGAGTCGAGGAAACGTTTCGAATGGGTGAGGGCTACCAGTTCCGTAGGGTGGGTGTGGAGTACTACCTTGCCCCCGCGTCCCGTCCGTTTCATGAATGCATGCATCATCAGGTGTGACGGCAGTTCGGACGTGGGGCGCACGGGGTAGGCAGATAGGAATTCGTAATTTTTACCGTCGGGGGATATGCGGATGACCGCCCCGTTGTGGAGCGGATCCTGGGATACGTAGCGCATCCGTTTCCCGGTACCGGTGACGAAGAATACCTCGCCGGAAAGTTCCGGTACGGCTTCCAGCAAGGGAACCCCGGGGGTCGAAGCCGGCGCATTGCGCTCCTGGGGGGTCAGGTATTCCGTCAGGTTCACCGAAATGTTGCCTCCGTTGTATTCGGCCCATCCGCGTTGCCACAGGTAGCCCGCCACTTCGGCGATACGGCCGATCTCGGCCATCAGTTTCTCGTTCTTTTCTATCGTGTTCATTTTATCGAAATTGTTCATATTTCATCCTTACAGGATGTTCTGCAAAAGTGTAGGCAAGGCCAATGCAACGATAAGTATCAGCAGGCCCAGACAAAGGACCAGACCTGTGCGTTTTCCGGCGCCTTTCCACTCTTTCAGGACGATACCCCAGAAATTGCTGAATATCACGTTGAGGGACATCAGGATGCTCCACGAGAAGGCCAGCATGACCGGCGAATCGGCGAAAAAGCTCTTGCCCATCCCCAGTCCGAAGAACTGCGAATACCACAGCAGTCCGGCCAGTGCGCAGAACAGCAGGTTGTTCACCAGCACCCCCGAAGGGACGTTGAAATATTCCTTGCCCGTCTTATTCTTGATATTTTGGTAGATACAGTACACTGCGTTGGTGAAGAAACCGCCGATGGTCACCAGCAGGATGACCGGGTTGAGCGCGAACAGTTCGTTCGCCCCGCCGGCTTTGGCCGCATCCAGGATCGGGGTGCCGGCTTCCAGCCCCAGGTTGAAGCAGGCGCTCATCACACCGGCCAACAGCGCTACCACGAGTCCTTTGGTCAGCGCGAAATCCTTTACCGCCGCTTTCTTTTCTTCTTCGGTCATATTGCGCGCCCGCAGGCTGCCCGCATAACCGATTACCGCGATGCCCGCGATGGTCACCGATACGCCGATCAGCAGTACGAGCCCCGGTCCATGCAGCAAGTCCATCCCGCCGAATACGGCCGGCAGCAGCGTGCCGAATGCCGAACAGGTGCCTAGTGCGATGCTCTGTCCCATGGCGATGCCCAGGTAGCGCATGCTCAGCCCGAACGTCAGGCCGCCCACGCCCCAGAGCATACCGTAGATAATGGCGCCGCCCGCACCGCCTGCGCCCCAAAGGGTGTACAGGCCGCTTCCTTCCGGGATGGCCAACAAAGCGCCCAGGTAGGGGAATATCAGCCAGGCGAAAATGCCCTGGGTGAGCCAGAAACTCTCCCAGCTCCAGTCTTTCACTTTCTTGATAGGCACATACGAACTCGACTGTCCGAAGCTGCCTATCGCGATGATCAGAAGTCCGATCAATATTTCCATAATTGTGGTCTTTTTTCGTTAGTGGGGATAATCAGTTTTCCACGTACGCCCTGCGGAGGAATACAGTATCCTGCGCTACGTCGAAAGCTTCCCATCCGCTTCTTGCCCATTCGTTCAGGCGTTCCATGAAAGAATCCATCACGTCGCCCTCGGTTCCTTCCGCTGCGGTGCGCAGGAAGTTGTATTCATATTTCGTCATCTATCCGGGGATCAGCGTTTGGAGGTTACGTTCTGTTCGTACTTTTCGATGTCGGCGATATACTGGTCGCCCACCGGTACACCCTGTTTTTCGCAGAACATATCCCATACGGCCTGCCAGGGCATCGCCTTCAGTTCTTCCGAAAGGGCCAGGCGCTGGAAATACTGTCCTTTGTCCTCGTATCCCTCAAGGGCGGTCGAGGGTTCGAGCAGGGCCATCAGGAAGGCTTTCTGGGTAGCGCGGGTACCGATCACATAGGCCCCGATACGGTTGATGGTCGCGTCGAAGTAATCCAGTCCGATGTGTACCCGGTCGAGGGCTTTGCAGCGGATGACTTCGCGGGCCAGGTCCGTTAGCTCGTCCGAGAGGATGACCACATGGTCGCTGTCCCAACGGATGGGGCGGCTCACGTGCAGCATGATCTCCGGGGTGAACAGCAGCATGGACGATATTTTATCCGCGATGCTCTCCGTCAGGTGGAAATGCCCGGTATCCAGGGTCACGATCTTGCCGTATTTGGCGCCGTATCCCAGATAGAAATCGTAGGAACCGACCGTGTAGCTTTCCAGCCCGATACCGAACAACTTGGCCTCGATGCAGTCCTTCATGTGGGAATACGGGGTGGAGAATATTTCGTCGAGCGAGTTTTTGAGGATCTGACGGTATTTCAGCCGGTTTGCCGGAACTTCCTTGCTCCCGTCGTGTATCCACAGGTTCATGATGCACGGGTCGCCCTGTGCCTTGCCCATTTCTTCGCTGACGGTGCGGCAGCGCTTGGTATGCTCGATCCAGAAATCCCGGATACCCTTGTCCGGGTTGGCCAACGTAAGGTCGCCGCTCTTGGGATGGGAGAACGAAGTGCTGTTGAAGTCCAGTTTCATGTCGTGCTCCTTGGCCCATTGGATCCAGCTGGCGAAATGTTCGGGGGTTACTTCGTCCCGGTCTACTTTCTTGCCGGCGAAGTCGCCGTATATCTCGTGCAGGTTCAGCCGGTGGCGGCCCGGGATAAGCGAGGCAGCCTCGAGGATGTCGGCGCGCAGTTCGTCGATATTGCGGGCCCGGCCCGGGTAGTTGCCCGTCACCTGGATGCCTCCGGTCAGGGAACCTCCCTGGTTCTCGAAGCCCGTTACGTCGTCCGCCTGCCAGCAGTGCAGCGAAATGGATATTTTGCCCAGGGCCTCCATGGCCTTTTCCGTGTCCACGCCCAGCGCGGCATAGCGCTCGCGGGCGATCTGGTAAGCCTGTTCGATAGTTTGTTTCTTCATGGTCGTAATGTATTTTGGTTCTTATTTTTTGCGGGGGATAAAGGTTTTCGGCGGGAATGAATCCGCGATCAGCCGGCGCATGTCCCAGCGGTCTTTTACCAGCCCGGCCGCCATGGCCTGCACCATACAATTGCCGATGGCCGTAGCCTCCGAAGGGCCTGCCACTACGGGTATGCCGATCGCGTCGGCCGTGAACTGGTTCAGCAGGTCGTTCCGCGACCCGCCGCCGATCACGTGCAGTTTTTCGATCGGAAACGGCGCCATCGAACGCAGCATATCCAGCACCTCCCGGTAGCGTGCCGCCAGGCTGGCGAAAATACACCGCACGAACTGCGAATCGCCCTGCGGTACGTCGAGCTCTTTTTCGGTGCAGTAACCGGCAATGGCTTCCGTCATCGATTTGGGGTTGGCAAACCGCGGGTCGTCCGGGTTGATTACGGAGGCGAAGCACGCTTCGGCCTCGGCCATTTCCACGATCTGCGGATAAGTATAGCAACGCCCTTGTTTTTCCCATTCTTTGCGGCACTGCTCCAGCAGCCACATACCTGTAATGTTCTTCAGGAAGCGGGTCGTGCCGTCGATGCCGCCTTCGTTGGTGAAATTCAGGCGGGACGATTCGTCGGAAATGATGGGTTGTTCGGTTTCGATGCCCATCAGGCTCCAGGTGCCGCTGCTCAGGTAGGCGAAATTGGGATTCGACGCCGGTACCGCCGCTACGGCCGATGCCGTATCGTGTCCGGCCACAGCCACTACCGGTACTTTCCCCAATCCGGTATCTTCGGCCAGTTCGTCCGTCAGGTGTCCGACCAGTGTCCCGGGAAGCACCACCGGGCGCAGGATGGATTCGGGTACGCCAGCTGTATCGAGCAGTTTTTTCTCAAAACGCTTGGTCACGGGATTGAGGATCTGTGAGGTCGAAGCATCGGTATATTCGCACACGCGGCTGCCTGTGAGCATATAAGATAGCAGGTCCGGCATGAAAAGGATTTCCTTGGCGTGTTTCAGCGGGGCAAAGCCTTCTTTTTTCTGACGGGCGAGCTGGTACAGGCTGTTGAAATTCATCACCTGGATGCCTGTCAGCCGGTATACCTCTTCGCGGGGGATTTTCTCAAAGAATTCTTCCGGCGCGCCGTCCGTATAAGTATCGCGGTAAGCGCGCGGCAGGCCCAGTATCGTGCCGTCCTCCGCCAGATGGCCGAAATCCACGCCCCAAGTGTCGATGCCGATGGAATCGATCTTCAGCCCTTCGCGCTTGCACTGGTGAAGAGCTTTTTTCAGGGATTCGTAGAGGGAGAAAACATCCCAGTAACATTTTCCGTGGAGGGGGAGGATGGAATTGGGGAAACGGCTTATCTCCCGCATTTCAAATCTGACACCGTCTGTGGCTCCGACCACGGCCCGTCCGCTGGTGGCGCCTATGTCGAAAGCTAAAAAATTATGTTTACCCATAGTATAGGAAAGTTATTCGCTGACTAAACACACAAATATATGCCCCGGATTGCCTACTTTTGTTTTTTAAAATGATAATTAATGTTTCAATTTTGACATGGAAGAACAGGAAAAAGGAGCGCTCCATTACCTCACGGTAGGGCCGCGGGACGAGCGCTGGGGAATGGTCGTGACCACGGCCGGGTACCAGTTTGTCCCTTCGGGGGGGCATTATCCGTTGTCGAGCCATCCGGAAAGCTACGATTTCAAACCCCAGAGCGGTCGGGTACTCGGGGAATACCAGCTCGTTTACATCACCCGAGGGGGCGGCTATTTTGCCTCCGCTTCCTGCCGGCGGCAGAAAGTGTCCGCCGGGACGATGATGCTCCTCTTTCCCGACGAATGGCACGATTATTATCCGGATCCTTCGACAGGCTGGGACGAATACTGGGTCGGGTTCCGGGGGCCGATAGCCGATTCGCTGGCCGGCGAGAAATTCTTTACCCGGGACGAACCTTTGTCGCATATCGGTGTGAGCGCTACGATCGTGGGATTGTACGAAGACCTGCTCGGGTTCGCCCGGCGGGAGAAAAGCGGCCACCAGCAGATGATATCCGGCCTGGTGATGCACATCCTGGGCAGCGTGTACTACAAACTCCGCAACAAGGCCTTTACGAACAATACTTATGTGGTGGACAAGATAAACGAGGCCCGTATCATGATGAAGGAGCATTGTGAAGGCAGCCTACAGTGTGAGGAGATCGCCCAAAGATTGGGGTTGGGTTATTCCTGGTTCCGGCGGATGTTCCGCAAATACACCGGCGTGCCTCCGGCTCAGTATATGTTGCAGCAGAAGATACTCCGGGCCAAAGAGCTTTTGTCGGGTACCGGGATGACGATCTCGGAGATCGCCTACCGTCTGCACTTCGAGAATTCCGGGCAGTTCGCTACCCTTTTTCGCAAAAAGGCGGGGATGACCCCGACGGAATTCCGCCGCCGCGCCCGCTGACGGCACGTCGTTTTTTCCTCAGTGAAAAATCCTCGTAAAAAAGTCGTAAAAGATTATAAGAGAGGCGAAAAATTTATATCTTTGCAACCTCTTTCGCGGCAGGCATATCTATCGGAGCGCGAGAGAGGTATAAAAGTCAAAAACCCTCCCGGTGCGGGCGCCTGTAGTCTTCCGATCGCTTCGCACGGGATACAAGTGTTTAAAACGGGGAATTTTCCCCGGCAATTTTATGTCAGAAGAAACAAAAAACATCGCTCCGATCGAGGATTTCGACTGGGAAGCATTCGAATCCGGCGCCGAAGTATCGAAAGCCGAGCATGAGAAAATGCAGCAGCTTTACATCGACTCGCTGGGCGGTGTGAACGAACATGAAGTCGTAGAAGGTACCGTAGTAGGCAAGAACGACCGCGAGGTGATCGTGGACATCAGCGCCAAATCCGAGGGTGTGATCCCCGCTTCCGAATTCCGCTACAATCCGGCCCTGGCCGTAGGCGACAAGGTGGAAGTGTTGGTAGACCGTCAGGAAAACAAGAACGGCCAGCTCGTACTTTCGCACAAGAAAGCCCGCGCCATCAAGGCTTGGGACCGCGTGAACGCCGCTTTCGAATCCGGCGAGATCGTGAACGGTTTTGTAAAATGCCGCACCAAGGGCGGTATGATCGTAGACGTATTCGGTATCGAGGCGTTCCTGCCCGGATCCCAGATCGACGTGAAGCCGATCCGCGACTACGACCAGTTCGTCGAAAAGACGATGGAGTTCAAGATCGTCAAGATCAACAACGACTTCAAGAATGTGGTTATATCCCACAAGGCCCTTATCGAGGCCGACCTGGAAGAGCAGAAGAAAGAGATCGTTTCCAAGCTCGAAAAGGGACAGGTACTCGAAGGTACGGTCAAAAATATCACTTCGTACGGTGTATTCGTCGACCTGGGCGGTGTGGACGGACTTATCCATATTACCGACCTGTCATGGAGCCGCATCAACCATCCTTCGGAAGTGGTGCAGCTCGACCAGAAGATCAACGTCGTTATCCTCGATTTCGATGAAGACAAGACCCGTATCCAGCTCGGTCTTAAGCAGCTCCAGGCTCATCCCTGGGATGCGCTGAGCGAAACCTACAAGGTAGGCGACACCGTGAAAGGAAAGGTTGTCGTGCTGGCCGATTACGGCGCATTCGTAGAAGTAATGCCGGGCGTGGAAGGTCTTATCCACGTATCGGAAATGTCCTGGTCTACCCATCTGCGTTCCGCACAGGATTTCGTGAAAGTGGGCGACGAAGTGGAGGCCGTCATCCTGACCCTCGACCGCGACGAACGCAAGATGTCCCTGGGTATGAAGCAGCTTACCCCGGATCCTTGGGCCAATATCGCCGAGAAATATCCGGTGGGTTCCAAGCAGACCGGTACGGTGCGCAACTTCACCAACTTCGGCGTATTCGTCGAGCTGGAAGAAGGCATCGACGGGCTGGTATATATCTCCGACCTTTCGTGGACCAAGAAGATCAAACATCCTTCCGAGTTCTGCAAGATCGGCGACAAGATGGACGTGATCGTGCTGGAGCTCGATACCGAGGCGCGCCGTCTTTCCCTGGGCCACAAGCAGACCACTGAGAACCCCTGGGATGTATACGAAAAAACCTTTACGGTCGGATCGGTGCATAAGGGAACGGTCCGCGAGGTATTTGAAAAAGGCGCTACCGTCGGTTTCGAAGGCTGCGAAGGCCTCGAGGCTTTCTGCCCGCCCCGCCACCTGGTAAAAGAAGACGGTTCGACCCTTGCCAAAGGCGAGGAAGCCGAATTCAAAGTGATCGAATTCAACAAGGAGTTCAAGCGCATCGTCGTTTCCCACACGGCTACTTTCAAGGCCGAGGAAGAACGCCCTGCCCGCGAACCCCGCGAGTCCAAGAAGGCTGCCGCTCCGGCTGCCGACCAGGCTCCCGAGATCAAATCCACCCTCGGCGACCTCGACGCTCTGGTCGAGCTCAAAAAGAAGATGGACGAAGAGAAAAAGTAAGCACGATTTCTCCGTAAATATGCGCCCGGCCGGATGGCCGGGCGTTTTTTTTGCTGAAAAGTCGGAAAAATACAGTAAAATATTTATTTTTACAGCGTATTTTTCTATAGTTATGTTAATGAGTAAAAGAGTTCTGTGCATAATATTACTGCTTTGCGTGCAATTTGCCGTTTTTCCTGTTTATTCCCAGCCCGGCCGTCCGGCCGATGTGGACAGTGTGCTTTACCATTATTTCAGTAAGTGTACCTCCAACCTGAATAATCCCGAAGTCCTCCCCCTGGCCGATACCCTCTATGAGCTGGCCGGGCAAAAAGGGGACAGGCGGATGCAGGCGGCGGCTTTATCCCACAAGGTGGATCATTACTACCGTTTGGGACAAAAAGACAGTATGCTGGTATACATGGAAAAATGCCAGGATTTCGCACGCCGGTACGATCAGCTCAAATATTATTACTTTGTTTGGGGAAAACTCGTTTCCTATTACAACAATCGCCATCAGTACAATCTGGCTTTGCTCGAAATAGAACGGATGAAGGAGCAGGCCAAAAAGGACGGTTACAAGGAAGGCATCTTCAAAAGCTATCAGGAAACGGCCAATGTCTATTTTTACAGACAAATGTTCGATGTGGCGGCCGATTATTACAGGAAAGCGATCAAATTCGTGAAAGTCAATGAAATAAAGGATTACAATATACACGTCCTTTATACGTCCTACAGCCAGGCCCTTACCAGAACCGGCCAATACGATCTGGCATTGGAATCCCTCCGGGAAGGGGAGGCCCTTATTTCATCTCCCAGATACGTCTATAGTATAAAATACGGGTATTTCGATACTTATTTGGAAATGGGCGATACCGGAAAAGCCAAAAAATATCTCGATGAACTGATCGTGCAATCCGGGACCCCGGAGGGGGTTCCCATGAATTCTTATCAGCTGCCCGATGCGCAGGCGCGGTATTTTTTCAAGACAGGCCAGTACCGCCAGGCTCTTGAATACTTGGACAAGGTATCCTTGGAGAGGCAAAAAGCCGGTATAGATGGCACGAGGGAATTTTCCGACCTGCATATCCGGGCGGAGTCTTACCTGAATCTGGGGGATACCGCTTCCGGTGTCAAATACTTGAAACGCTATATTGAGCTATTCGCTGCCCAGGCTGAGAACGACGCGAAGACCCAACTCGGCGAATTTGCCGTCCTGATGGATGTGGAGCGTCTCAATGCGGAGAACAGCCACCTGGAGATCGTTCTCCAACGCGAGAAACTGGATTATAACCGGAAACTCATTTTCGTCCTGTCATCCCTGCTGCTGTCCGGCGTTTTGTTCATTCTGGTGCTTTTCCGCTTCAACCGGAAACTCGTCCGGTCCAAGGCTGATATCGAACAGAAAAATACGGCGCTCCGCCTTTCGGAATCCGCTTTGCGGGATGCGAAGGAAAAAGCCGAAAAGGCCAGCGAAATGAAGACCGTTTTTATCCAGAACATCTCGCACGAAGTCCGCACTCCGCTCAATTCGATCGTGGGTTTCAGCGAATTGATCGCTTCCCTGTCCACCGGCAAAGAGGCGGGGGAATACGCCGGTATCGTCCGGCAGAACAATGCCGCTTTGCTCGGGATCATGGACGATGTGCTGTGCATTTCCGACCTCGAATCTTCGCCATCATCGATGGAAAGAGCAAAAATGGATGTGGAGGCCTGTTGCAGGTTTTGTCTGGATAAGGTTCGCGGCCGGATCGAGGAAGGGGTGGAACTCGTCTTTTCACCGCCTTTTGGAGGGGAAAGTTCTATCCTTTCTTCCCATTATGGGATCGAAGTTGTCCTCGTCCGTTTGCTGGATAATGCCGCTAAATTTACAGAAAAAGGCCGCATAGAATTATCCTGTGATTTTTCACCCGACGGCAAGGCCCTATCCTTTGTCGTAACGGATACGGGCCCCGGAGTGCCTGAGGGCTGGGACGAAGAGATATTCGAGCGGTTTACGAAAGCGGATTCATTCCGTCCGGGCCTTGGATTAGGGCTGGCCATCGCCCGCCTGGTGGCGGACAAACTGGGCGGTGCGGTTCTGCTCGACCGAAGTTACAAGAACGGAAGCCGGTTCGTGTTCACGATACCCACCGGAGTTTAATCGCCGGAGCAAGGCCCGCTGTTGTAAAAGAAGAAAATAGAACTGCCAAAAATCCTCTCCGAATGTTTGGAGAGGATTTTTGTATAAGATAGATGTCCGGGAAAAATCCGGGGACTTAGTATTTGTAGGCGATACCCGTTTTTACCGATTGCGTACCACCCAATTGGTTGGAAGAACTTCCCACGGCCGATTTCTCGGAAGTGATCAGTACGAACTGGCACCCCATTTCGGCCGCTTCCTTTTTTAGTTTTTCCATCGCCTTTTTATCGCCCCCGCTGAAAGAACGCATATTGATAAAGCTCGTTTTTCCGCGTATTTCACCGGCGCGGGTCAACCCGGCGGTATAGGAATTGTCCTCCAGGATGATCACCTTGTCGGCATCCTTAGGGCTGTTGATCTCTATTTTTTGGGTAATGTTCTCTTCGCGGCCGCTTTTGCCATGCTTTACGGAAGCTACGGCATATTTGCTGATCACATTTTCGGCATCTTCGTTCACATACTTGAACGTGATGGTGAATTCGTCGACTTTTACCACATTGCCTTCG
>CAUHQV010000035.1 GCA_959608625.1 uncultured Flavobacteriales bacterium | reverse complement strand
CCCTCGATCCGTTTGCGGGTGCAAAGATAATACCTTTTTTTACCCCTTTCCAAATAAAATCGGTAAAAAATCCTACTTTTTTTTATTGATTTTCCAACGTAGCTGATAATAAGCACGTTTGGAAGCCTGCTCTTCCGCCTTTTTTTTCGAATTACCCCGCCCTTTGGATACGCAATCGTCGGCAATGAATAACCGAACCCCGAACTGGTTTTGCAAATCGTCCTCCCGGACATCGCATATTTCAAACCGGAGCGACTTTTTGGCCTTCTGAGCCCACTCGATCATCAACCCCTTGTAACTGGTCACTTTATGCTCCAGCGTCTCTATATCGACATAGGGTTTAATAATCCGCCGCAGGATGAATTTTTGGCATTTGCTATAGCCCCTGTCCAGGTAAATAGCTCCTATCAGAGCCTCCATCGTATCGCCGAACACCGCGTCCGGCAGTTTGCCTTTAGGGAACGCACACTTGATTATTTCATCCAGATGCATATCCTTCCCTATCGCATTTAGTTGGGCCCGGCTGACGATTTTAGAGCGCATCTGGGTCAGGTACCCTTCATCCCCTTGGGGGGCATGGCGGTATAAATAATCTGCGATCACGGCCCCGAGTATCGCATCTCCGAGGTATTCCAGTCGTTCGTAATTGACCTTATGCCCGAATTTGTCTTTCCGCCCCAAAGAACGGTGAGTAAAAGCAGCGTCGTAATATTCCGGCTTATGCGGGGTAAAACCCAGGATATTTTTATAAACAAAATTCCCGCAGTCATGATGACCGCGGGAATTAAATATTTTCTTTAAAATATCCATTAAATCAGATTTTACACGCCAACAGCGTTACTCTTCATACTTTTTGAAGAGCACACAGGCGTTGTGGCCGCCGAATCCGAACGTATTGGACATGGCGATCTTCACATCGCGTTTTTGCGCTTTGCCGAATGTAAAATTGAGGCGGCTGTCTATTTCCGGATCGTCCGTGAAATGGTTGATCGTGGGAGGCACGATACCTTCCTTGATGGACATGACGACCGACAAGGCTTCCACTGCCCCGGCAGCGCCAAGCAAATGGCCTGTCATGGACTTGGTGGAATCGATGTTGATATTGTATGCCGCATCCCCGAACACCTCTTTGATAGCCTTGATCTCGGCAAGGTCGCCCAGCGGTGTCGAAGTCCCGTGCATATTGATCTCGTCCACTTCTTCCGGTTTTACCCCGGCATCGTCCAGGCAGTTGCGCATCACCAACGCCGCGCCCAATCCTTCCGGATGGGGAGCCGTCATATGATATGCGTCCGCCGACAAGCCGCCGCCGATGAATTCGGCATAGATCTTCGCTCCGCGGGCTTTGGCATGCTCCAGCTCTTCAAGAACGAGGCAGCCGGCGCCTTCACCCATTACGAAACCGTCGCGGTCCTTATCGAAAGGACGCGAAGCTGTTTTAGGATCGTCATTGCGGGTGGAAAGTGCCTGGAGGGAGTTGAACCCACCCAAGCCCGGTTCTGCAATAGGAGCTTCCGAACCACCGGATACGATGATATTGGCCTTGCCCAAACGGATATAGTTAAGCGCATCGATCAGCGCATTGGCCGACGAAGCACAGGCAGCCACCGTCGCAAAGTTGGGGCCCATGAAACCGAACTTGATAGATATATGACCGGCAGCGATATCCGCGATCATTTTAGGGATGAAGAACGGGTTGAAACGGGGAGTTTCCCCGCCGGCTGCGAAGTTCATTACCTCCTGGTGGAAGGTCAGAAGCCCGCCGATACCCGAACCCCATATTACGCCTATACGCGTAAGGTCTTCTTTTTCAAGATCAAATCCGGCATCTTTGACTCCTTCTTCCGCAGCCACCAAGGCATACTGTGCATAAGGATCCATCTTGCGGCCATCTTTGCGGTCGATGAACTGACTGATGTCAAAGTTCTTTAGTTCGCACGCAAAGTGGGTCTTGAATTTCGACGCATCGAAATGAGTAATGGGCCCTGCCCCGCTCACCCCTTCGACCAGCCCTTTCCATGTCTGGGGGGCCGTATTGCCGAGTGGTGTAAGCGCGCCGAGGCCCGTTACCACTACTCTCTTAAGTTCCATAATCTGCTCTTTGCGAGGGATTATTTCTTCTGCTGTTCCTCGATATAATTGATTACCTGACCTACGGTAGTGATATTTTCGGCCTGGTCATCAGGAATCTGGATGTCGAACTCCTTCTCAAACTCCATGATAAGCTCAACCGTGTCAAGCGAATCCGCTCCAAGGTCGTTTGTGAAACTGGCCTCGGGAGTTACTTCGTTTTCATCAACTCCGAGTTTGTCTACGATAATAGCTTTTACTCTTGATGCAATGTCAGACATAATGGTTTAATGTTTTAATGTTTCAGCCAGCAAATTTACTCAAAACTTTTACTATTCCCACAACAATCTCTCCAAATCTTAACTCGATTTTATTCAGACACCCCATTATCGCATTGTGGCACACACCATTAACTCAAAAAAATATTTAGAAAAATTATTAACTTACCTCTTGTAAATCACAAGCTTTTTGCGTTTTTTTGCTTTGAAAAACAAAAAGCATACCTTACAACAGCCACTAAAATGAAACGCATAGCCGTTTTCGCCTCGGGTTCGGGCACCAATGCCGAAAACCTGATCAATTATTTCCGTCAAAATGACGGAGCGGATGTTTCCCTCGTCTTAACGGACAATCCCAAGGCCCGCGTCCTGGAACGGGCGGCCAAATATTCCGTACCTACCGTCGTATTCTCCCGGGAAGAACTGCGCGAAGGGAAAGTACTCGACAAACTGGTGAAGAACAAGATAGACTTCATCGTGCTGGCCGGGTTTCTCAGCCTGGTTCCCCGCGGGATCACCGAACATTACCAGGAGCGCATCGTCAATATCCATCCGGCATTGCTGCCTGCCTACGGGGGTAAAGGGATGTACGGGATGAAAGTACACCAGGCCGTGATCGACGCCGGCGAACAGGAATCGGGGATCACCATCCACTACGTCAACGAGAATTACGACGACGGAGACATCGTATTCCAAGCGCGTACGGAAGTTTTCGGGGACGACGCCCCGGAAGACCTGGCCGAACGGGTCCATGCGCTGGAATATAAGTATTACCCACAGGTGGTAGACGACCTGGTATCGGCCCTCTGAGGATACTCCCGAAAGTTTTTGTATTTTTTACAATACTTTTAATACTTTGTGTTGATAGTAAAGTGCTATTTTTGTAGCATAACCAAATCCTTGAAAGGGGCTGATATGACTTCTTACCTGTCCGGCATTCGTAAAATGATCCTCTCGGCGGCGCTCTTCGCACTGCCGGCAGCGCTTTTTGCCCAGAACGACGCAGACAGCACGGCGGCCTATTTCAACCCGAATACCGGGCAAGCCTCCGAGCACTTCGAGAAAATGTCCCGCCGCAAGGCTTCCTATCAGGTAAATATGGAAGGATATGTCGGCGGACGGAAAAACAATACCGCGTGGGGATTTAATACTTCGGCCCAGGTCACGGCGCCCGTGAGCAAAAAAGTGGACGTCACCGCCGGGGTCAGTGTGATGCAATCCTATTACAACGGAGCGGACTTTATCCCCTGGAGCATCATCACCGACGGACGCCCCTCGAAACGGTTCAATACGACCGACGCTATCGCATACGCCGCCATTGCCTATTATGTCAACTCCCGCCTGACGCTCCATGCATCGGGCTTCATCAATATGGCCGACAGCGGCAATCCTTTCATTCCCAAAAAAGGATTCTCGCTCGGGGCGGACTATCGTCTTTCGGATCGGGCTATGCTTAGCTTCAACTGCTCTTATATCGAAGGTGGGATGCCCTACGGATATGGCTATTACGGATACCCGGGTATGGGGAGTTTTATGTACGGCTCCATGCACAATCCCTGGAACCGTCCGGGCTATTGGATGTAATCTCAAATTTCCCCAAACGATGAAAACGCTACTCTACTGTCCGGATCTGGACCGGGCCTATATTATTAAAGGCCATCTGGAAAGCGAGGGTATCACCGCCGAAGTAGTCAACCAGAGTATCGCTACTCTTTCCCTTACCCCGGCCCTGGAAAGAGAAGGTATCCGCATCCTGGTGGACGAGGCCGATTTTGAACGCGCCACCCGCATCGTGGAAAGCGTGTATCCCCCGGAAAGTCTGAAAAAAATACTATGTCCTTTCTGCCACTCCGGCGACACGGCCGTAGCCGACGCCTCGGACGTAAATCCCCTGCTGGAAACCATCCGCCGCATTTTCCATGGCGAGCGCCAGAAATACGTATGCCATCATTGCGGGCGTAACTTTTATAAATAAGGTGTAACTTTTAGCCCCCCAGCCGCCCTTTTCCGGAAAAAATACGCGGGTCTTCGTATATTTGGAGCGTGTTTGGCAATCACCGAACTCCAAACAAGACATCATATCTTATTATTTATGGAAAACACTCCGATAATCCCCGCCGCCGAGCGGCCGGAAGAATACCTGCACCGGCTCCGGGGCAAACGCGTGGCTTTCGTGGGCAACCAGACTTCCTCCGTACGGGGGCGGCACACTTTGGATTTCCTGCGGGAGAACGGCATCGAGGTCATCAAAATATTCGGCCCGGAACACGGTTTCCGCGATATGGCGGACGACGCCACCCCGGTCAAGGACAAGATCGATACGGCCACCGGGCTTCCGGTAATCTCCCTTTTCGGCGACATCGAAAAGCCGACCGCCGAACATTTGCGGGATATCGAAGTCTTCGTATACGACATCCAGGACACGGGCGTACGGTTCTATACCTATATCTCGACCCTGAGTTTCATCATGGAGGCAGCCGGGCAGGCGGGTATCCCCGTAGTCGTACTCGACCGCCCGAATCCCAACGGCCATTACGTGGACGGGAATATTCTAGACCCCGCCTTTTCGTCGTTCGTCGGACGGCACTGCGTGCCTATCGTCTATGGGATGACCGTAGGCGAGTACGCCCGGATGATGAACGCAGAAGGATGGCTCGGCGGGGGTGTGAAATGCGACCTGGAGGTCGTTCCGTTGGCCGGTTACGACCATACGATGCCATACAGCCTGCCCATCAAGCCCTCGCCCAATATGCCGGACGACAAGGCCGTCAACCTGTATCCGAGCACCTGCTTTTTCGAAGGCACGGCCCTGAACGAAGGGCGCGGCACTGACAAACCGTTCAAAGTATTCGGTTCGCCGCTGCTGCCCGAAACCGGATTCTCGTACGTCCCGATGCCTACCGCCGGGGCTTCCGAACCCCGCTTCAAAGGGCAGGTGTGCCACGGAATGGATCTCTCGGACTATCCCGAAAGGCTCGCCCGGGTGAATTTCGAATGGATCATCTGGGCCTACGGCCTCTACCCGGACAAACGGAAGTTCTTTATCCCGTTCTTCAACAACCTGGCCGGTGGCACGACGATCAAAAACCAAATCGTCTCCGGACTGTCCGCCGCCGAAATATCCGCTTCGTGGGCCGAGGGCCTGAAACGGTTCAAGGAAATACGCTCCCGGTACCTCATCTACCCGGATTTCGAATAATTACCGCCGCATCCTACTATGGGCATCATCATCCGCCAGTCGTTCTGGAATATGGTCGTCACCTACGCCGGGTTTGCCCTGGGGGCGGTCAATACCCTTTTTCTTTACACCAATTTCTTTTCCACGGAAAACTACGGGCTCGTCATGTCGCTGGTGTCCACGGCAGCCATCGTCATGCCGTTCATCGCCGCCGGAATGAACAACGCCCTGGTGCGTTTCCTCCCGCTGGAAAAGGATAAAGACCGGCTTCTTTCCTTCACACTGTTCATCCCCACGATGATCTTCGTGGTATTGGGCGTGGCCGTATATGCCAAAGGGGGGGGGCTGGCCGATTTCTTCCCTCAAGGGGATGTCATCCGGGACTTCGTACCGCTGGTGTTCTGGATCGCGGCCTTTTCGGCGTTCTTCGAAGTGTTCTTCGGCTATGCGCAAGCCCATATGCGCTCCACAGAAGGCGTTTTCCTGCGGGAAATGTTCTACCGCATCGCCACTACGATCCTGCTCTTTGCCGTGCACTTCGGTTATTTGGGCGAAGTCGAATTCTGTTACTGGCTGGCTGGATCGTTCGCCCTGCGTTTTCTCATCATGGCTTTCGTAGCCTACCGGTGCCGCCCGTTCCGCCTGAAGACGTTCAAATTCAAAAAATACCGTAAGATCATCTCTTACGGACTATTCTCTTCGATGGGCATGGCGATCTGGGCGGCCCTGCTGGAGTTCGACAAATCCATCCTTCCGTTTTTCGAAAGCCTTACCACAACCGCTTACTATACCACCGCCGTATTTATAGGAATGGCGGTGGCCGTACCGTACCGTTCGCTGTACCAGATAGCCAACCCGATACTGGCCAAAGCGATCGCCGAAAAGGACGTGGCGAAACAGAACGAGTTGTCGATGAAATCGTCGATGAATTCGCTCATCCTTTGCGGGGGGATCTTCCTACTGATAAACTGCAACATACACGGCATATATCGCCTGATTCCTCCCGGCTATCAGGTGGGAGCGACCGTCGTGCTGGTGATCAGCCTGGCCAAGCTCTTCGACTCCATATCGGGCCTGGCCGGTTCTTTCATCGTCTATTCCAAATATTTCCGGTGGGACCTCATCTTCTCTTTCTGCCTGATGGGAGCCATCATCGGGTCCAACTTCTATTTCATTCCCCGCTGGGGAATGAACGGTGCCGCCGTGGCGACCCTGGTATCTCTGGTGGTAATCAATTCGCTGCGCATCGGGTTCGTTTACCTAAAGACCGGGCATTTCCCGTTCCGGCTCAACACGCTGGTACTGGCCGGGGTCATCGCCGTATTCTACCTCGTATTCTCCCGGTGGGATATGGCTCTGGGCAGCGGTATAGCCGCCACTTTGGGAACCATAATCCTCAAATCGCTGGTGATCACCGCCCTGTTCGGCTGGATCGTATACAAAAGCAATTTCTCTCCCGAACTTTCGGGACTCCTGCGCACAGGCGTATCGAAGGCCGCTGGCCTGTGGAAGAAAAAAGCCTAAGCCATTTATAAAACAAAAGAGCGCGGAATCCGCGCTCTTTTGTTTTGGCCTATTTCCGGGAAAACAATTTTATTTTTCTTCCTCGGCCAACACGTTATCGTACAAATACCTCAATTCCTTTTTCAGGATGTTCTTTTTGGACTGCGGCAGGGGAAGTTTGTCCAGCGTATTTATATTCTTATGTATCGTCCGGCAAGACACCAGCCCCTTGGCGATGAGCAGGTTCTTATCGGCCTTGGACAAACTCGAAAGACAAGTAATAGGATACGCGCCGTATAACTGGATCCAGTCCCGCAAACTGGCCCCTTTAGGATAGTCCCAACTGAGAATCCGTAAGCCGTACGCTTCGGCAAACGCGATAGCGTCGTCCGTAAAACGGGTATTGGTCGCGATCCATTGCTGGTAAGTTTTTCCCTCGAACCCATCTTTTCCTTCCCAATGGTTCCGGATATCGGTGTACCGGGAGAAAATATACATAGGCACCTTCACATCGCTTTTGGCCGAAGGGTTCACATGGTATTTGCATTCGACGGTAAAGATACGGTCGCGGTTGGTGGCCAGCACATCCACTTCATGGGTGATGGCGTGCCCTTGCAGCACCAGCCCTACCTTGACGTCATACCCTTTTTCGGCAAAAAGGTCGGCCACGAACTGCTCGAAAGGATACCCGGTATTGCCCATCTGGCTGATGGCATCTTTCAGCCGGTACCGGACGCTGGCGCCCTTGGAATATTTGCGCAAAAGGGCAAAAGTCTTGCGGTATATCTCCCTGGTCGAAATCCCTTCGTAAGCCTCCAGGGCTACGGCACGGATAATGATCTCGGCCACTTCGTCGCTCGCTCCCACATTCTTGAGCGATCGGTATATTTTCATCGGGTCGAACGGGGCCGTTTCCCCCGATTTTTTGACCACATTCAACTGGTAAACGTTGCTCTCTGGCAGCATGTCGTAGTTTTTCGTTAAATCCCCAACCGGGTTATTCCACTTCTTCGTATTCCACCGTTTCCCCGATCCCGTCCCGGATAATAGTCCGCGCCTGCTTCGGGCCCTGCTCGACGGTCACTTCCCCCTCGCGCACTTCTTCCCGGCGGTAGCGGTAGGTATTACCCCGGCCTCCCTGGCGGAAAAATTGCTTCTGGGCTTTCCGCAGGGCGCGCATCTGGATAATGATGGGCAGCACGAAACGGAAAAAGAACCGCAGCAATGCCAGCAACACCAATACGCCGATCACGGCAAAGAATACTCCGAAAAAACTCATCTTCTATTGTCTGTTTTCTGTAAATATAGTGAAAGCCGGGTGCCATTCAAATTTGTTTGAAAATGACCGAGGCACATCCTATATTCTACAAAGCTAATCTATTTACGGGAAGTTCTCCTGGTTTTTATAATAAAATTAACAGAAAAAGATTTCTCCCAAAAGACGCTTTTTAAAGTGTCCGGAATTCGCTTCTACCCTGTCTACACGCCTATCCCAGCAGTTTTTTTCGCAGGGTCGGAAAGTCTTTCAGCAACCGGGCTATCCGCTGCCTGTTTTCGGGGCGGTACCAAAAAAAGAACACGTTCTGGTCTTTTTTCTGGACAGCATCCCGGGCCGTAAATACCTCTTTCAGGGTATACGGGTGGTATCCCGAATAGTAAATATCGGTGGATACCGTCATCGGCGTGGGGGTAAAATCCTGTACCTGCTCCAGGCGGAAATCCATATCCTTGGTCTGGGCGGCGAGTTCCGCCATATCCTCCACGCGGGAACCCGGATGGGACGAAATAAAATAAGGAACGATCTGCTGTCGTTTTCCGGCACGGGCATTGAGACGGTCGAACAGCCGTTTAAACGCCTGGAAATACGCAAACGAGGGTTTGCGCATGATCCCAAGTACGTTTTGGCTGGCATGTTCCGGAGCGACTTTCAGCCGGCCGGACACATGGTGGCGCACCACCTGGTCCAGATAGGCTTCCATATCCCGCTCGTCACCTTGCTTGTTGAATTCTTTGACCAACAAATCGTACCGGATCCCCGATCCGATGAAAATATGCCTGATCCCTTCGATGTCCCGAGCCCGGCGGTAGAGTTCCCGCAGGCGGGCATGGGAAGTATCCAGGTTGGCGCACACCCCCGGGCTGATGCACGAAGGCCGGGCGCATTTTTCACACAGGGCCTTGTCCCGCCCGGACATTCCGTACATATTGGCCGACGGGCCGCCCAAATCGCTCACCGTCCCCCGGAAATCGGGCATCGCCGCCACTTTTTCGAGTTCTCGCAGCACGGACTCTTCCGAGCGCGAAGCGATGAATTTCCCCTGGTGAGCCGAAATAGTACAGAAACTGCATCCCCCGAAACAACCCCGGTGGATGGTCACCGAATGGCGGATCATATTGTAGGCAGGGATCTCCCCCTTCCCATTGTAACGCGGATGGGGCATCCGGGTAAAAGGGAGTTCGTATACTGCGTCGAGTTCTGCGGTGGTCATTACCGGATAAGGAGGGTTTACCACTGCCGTATATGTCCCTGTTTTTTGTACCAGGCGCGAGGCATGTACCTTGTTGGATTCCTCCTCTACGGTACGGCTGGCGCGGGCGAACGCTTTTTTATCGGCCCTGCAATCCACGTAAGAGGGCAGTTCTACATCTTCCCAGCGTTTATTCTTCGGCACGGGAACCCCGTCCGGCAATAAGAATGCCGTCTGCGGGACAGTCTTGAGCGAAGAAAAAGGCACGCCCCGTCCCAAAAGGGAAAGTATCTCGCGCATCGGCTTTTCCCCCATACCGTACACCAGCAGGTCGGCCCCCGAATCCCGGAGTATGCTCTCTTTCAGTTGATCCTGCCAGTAGTCATAGTGAACCAGACGCCGCATCGACGCTTCGATCCCCCCGAGCACTACCGGCACATCGGGATACAGCCTCTTTAAAGTGCGGGTATACACCGAACTCGCGTAATCCGGCCGGGCCCCGGCTTTCCCGCCGGGGGTGAAGGCATCGTCCGAGCGTTTACGCCGGGCGGCGGTATAATGGTTGACCATCGGATCCATATTACCCCCGGCCACCCCGAAAAAGAGTTTCGGGCGGCCCAGGCGTTTGAATTCATGGGCGTCGCCCCGCCAGTCGGGCTGGGGAATGATCCCCACCCGATAACCCTCGGCCTCGATCACTCGGCCCACTACGGCCGACCCGAACGAAGGATGATCCACATAAGCATCGCCCGATATCAATATTACGTCTAGTTCATCCCACCCACGCAACTCCATTTCGCGGCGCGTGGTAGGCAGAAACTTTTCAATACCGGGATATGGACGGCAAGTCATACAGTGTTGTTTAACAGGCAGCGGCACAATGAAAACAATTGCCCTTCCAGCTTATCCGGCCGGCCTTACGGCCGGCGCGCCGCTTACGCGGCGCACGCCAGGGGGGAGTTTTTTGTGTTTGTCCTACATTAAATTCTTATTTTACGGCTGCAAAAGCCGCTTTAGCCGCCTCCAACCAATCTATGTACGCCTGCACATCCGTATCGTAGGCACGGGTGGGTGCGATCACTTTATCATGAATGTCAGTGATGACATAGTATGGCTGCGAATTGCTGGCGAAACGTTTTATCTGGTAGTCCGTCCACTTTTGCCCGACGGTCTTTATTTTCTTGCCTTCGGCCGTGACGAACTGTTGGCTTTCAGGGAGCTTTTCCCGGAAATCGACATACAATTCCACTACCACGAAATCGTCCGACAGGAGTTTTTTCACCTGCGGGTCGGACCATACGTCGGCTTCCATTTTACGGCAATTTACACAAGCTTTCCCTGTAAAGTCGAGCAGGATCGGGCGATTTACCCCTTTCGCATACACCGTCGCTTCTTCCAGATCGGTAAATACCGGTATCCCCTGCGGCCCCTGATGCGGCACCGGAAGAGCCGACGATATTCCCCTGTCGGCTACATGCGCATAATAATCGGCCGGCTGCGCCATGGAGAAAGCGGGAAGCGCCCCTTGCAACCCGTTCGGGGACTCCGAATAGGTCATCGGCGGGGCGAAAGCGGATATGATCTTTACCGGTGCGCCCCAGATACCCGGCACCATATACAGCGCAAACGAAAGGGTAATGATAGCCAAAAAGAGTCTGGAGACCGATACTTTCTCCTGCGGGCTGTCATGAGGCAAGCGTATCTTGCCCAGCAGGTAGAATCCCAAAAGGGCGAATATCACCACCCAAAGGGCGATGAACACCTCGCGTTCGAGCAAATGCCAATCGAGTACCATATCGGCATTCGAAAGGAATTTAAGGGCGAAAGCCAGTTCGATAAAGCCAAGCACGACTTTCACCGAATTGAGCCAGCCGCCGGACTTCGGCAGGCCGGACAACCAACCCGGGAACAGCGCGAAAAGGGTGAACGGCAATGCCAGCGCCACGGAAAATCCCGCCATGCCGACTACAGGTCCCCAGAAATTTCCTTTGGCCGCAGCCTCTACCAGGATCGTGCCCACGAAAGGCCCCGTGCAGGAGAACGACACCAGCGCCAGGGTGAACGCCATGAAAAATATACCCACCAGACCCGCCTTGTCGGACTTGCGGTCCATTTTGTTCACCCACGAGGAGGGCAGCGTCAGTTCGAACGCCCCGAAAAACGAAGCGGCGAACACGACCAGCAACAGGAAGAAGAATATGTTGAACCACGGATCGGTCGACATCGCATTGAGCGCCGAAGCGCCGAAGATAGCCGATACCCCTACTCCGAGGATCAAGTATATGGCAATGATGGAAAAACCGTAGAGTACCGCATCGCGAATCCCCTTTTTCCGATCGGAATACCGCTTCATGAAAAAGCTCACCGTCATCGGAATCATCGGGAATACGCAAGGAGTGAGCAGCGCCAGCAGCCCCGCCACGAAGGCGAACAGGAATGTCCCTAAAAGGCCGGAAGATGAAGTGCCTTCCGTTCCATCGGCCACATGGATCTCAGTCGTGCCGTCGCTGCCCCCGATCACTTTGACGGAAGCCGTATCGGCATTGGCCGCCAAAGCAGTGGCATCCACCCCGGCTTTCATAGTATCCGCCTCTATCTTTTCCGCAGCCTTTCCGCCGGGTATCGCAGGCCCATGGCCTAACGGCAGTTTTTTGTCTCCCTGTGCATTTTGTCCGTATCCTTTGGAATGCATCGGGTCTCCCGCTGAAGCGGAATCCGCTTTCGGGGACGGGATAACCGGCCCAGGCCCTGTCAGCAGTTTAGGATTTACCGGTTTTTCACCGGAAACAGCCACTTTATCCGTCGGCGCCGAAGCAGCCGTGAACGGGATACCTCCTTCCATGCGGAATGTCAGCGTTTTGGTCTCCGGAGCGAGGCACTGCTCGTCGTTGCAGGCCATATAGGTAACTTCGGCCGTGATCCGGGCGAGCGGCCCTTTGGTCACTTCTATTTTCTGCGTGAATACTACCGAACCCGAATGCCATTCTATATCCATCCGGAAATTCTTGTCATAGACCTTTTCCGGTTTCGGCTCGGTCATTTTTCCTTCGAGGGCATACGATTCCCCGGCCCCTGCAAATTGGAACTCGGTCGGGAACGGCCCTCCTTCGGGAAGGACAAGGGCATAGATATGCCACGGCGCATCGACCACCGCCCGGGCTTTGAGCACATATTGTCCATCGGCAGCCTTTTCCGCCGTCGCGCTCCACGATACCGGGTCCATCACCTGCCCCGAAGCGCTCCAGGCAAAGGCCAGCAACGCGAATAATGCAATCAGTCTTTTCATTTTATTCTTGTCTCATTTTTTGTTTTCCCATCCTAATACCAGGTATTCTTCCGGCCGTAAGGCCGGAGCGCGGCTTCCGCCGCGCACGCCCGGGGGTATTTTACCTCTCTACCCGGCACACCAGCATACGGCGCGTATCCCCCGTCACCCGGAATTCCTCCGACGCCCGGCGCCCCACCACCCAGGCAATCCGCCCATCAGGGGCACAAAGCAGCCATATCCGCTGCTTATCGAATACCGGCACCTTCTCGTCCTTGAGGAGTTTGGACACTTTTTTACTACGCCCATCCATACCGACCGGGCAAAACGCATCTCCCGGCCGCACCGGACGCAGTTCCAAAGGGAACGCCAACGCATCGGCATCGAAATAGGCGACAGCACTGTCGTCTTCAAAACGCACATCGCCCGTATTCTCCAACATCCGGAACGTCATTCCCACCGGATGATCTATCTTTTCCGCCCCCTGCGGAATTTTAAAAACTTCTTCCGGCAGAGGATCCCCTATCGGTTCGATGAGCAAAAAACCGCGGTCGCGCAACATCCGGAACCTTTCGGAAAAAAACTCCGCGCCGCTCTGCCCTTTGGCGATGCTCCGCACCACATCCCCCGTACGGGATTCCAGCCCATAAGGCCGAAGTATTTCGTAAAGCAATACCGGCATATCTTCTCCCAAGGCGGACAACCCACTCAGGCTTATTTTGTCCCGCACCGGCTCCTGCACACGGATCATCCCGATTTTTTCCTCGGCCATCCGGTTGTAAAGCCGCGCTACACCACGCAAATACCCCGTATTTTCATAAAGGGAACCCACCAGCGAAGGGTTGATCTCTTTGAGCACCGGGAGTACCTGGTGCCTTAGCTTGTTACGGGTATAATCCGTTTCGGCGTTGGTCGAATCCTCCACCCAATCCAAGCCCGCCTGCCGGGCATATTGCGCCAATTCTTCCCGCGAGAACGGGAGCAAAGGCCGCAGGAGCATCCCGCTGCGCGGCGCCATTCCCAGAAGTCCGTCCAGCGAAGTTCCCCGCGTAAGATTCAGCAGCACCGTCTCGACCTGATCGTCCCCATGGTGCGCCGTCAAGACCCCCGCATATTTTCCTTTTTCCACCACTTCGGCGAACCAACCGTAACGGAGTTCCCGGGCCGCCATCTCGACGGATATTTTCTTTTCGCGGGCATACCCCACCGTATCGAAATCGGTCTTTAGCAACTCCATTCCCCAGCGTTCAGCCTGCCCGGCAGCGAACCGCTCGTCCCTAAGAGACTCTTCGCCCCGCAGGTGGAAATTACAATGCGCCGCATCGAAAGGAATTCCGGACGCTTTCATCAAGCTGCCCAGCACTACGGAATCCAGCCCCCCGCTAAAGGCCAACAGGAACTTTTCCCCCGAAAAAAATTCGGGAAAAACTTCCTTTACGTGCCCGCAGAATGCCTCTTCCAGCGTTCCTTTCATGTTTTGGCGTTTTTAGTGTACAAAGATAACGAATTAATGGGCATCGAGCCAGTTGTCTCCCGTGCCCACCTCGACGACCAGCGGCACCCGGTCGACCCAGGCCCCCTCCATTTTTTGCCGGACCATCGCCCCGACGGCCTCGATCTCGGCCTTCGGTACATCCAGCACCAATTCATCGTGTACCTGCAAGAGCAGTTTGGCCGCGTATTTTCCGGAAGAAAGTTCAGCGAAAACATCGATCATCGCCCGTTTGATGATATCGGCCGCCGAACCCTGTATCGGGGCATTGACGGCGTTGCGTTCGGCCGCCCCGCGGACATTGGCATTGCGGGAATTGATATCCGGCAAGTAACGCCGTCGCCCCATGATCGTCTCCACGTAACCATGCTCCCGGGCGAATTCCTTCAGGGATTCGATGTAATCCCGCAGTTTGGGGTACGTCTTGTAGTACGAATCGATGATCGCCGCCGATTCGCTGCGCGGCAGGCCCGTCTGGCGGGAAAGCCCGTGGGCGGACACCCCGTATATGATCCCGAAATTGACGCTCTTGGCATGGCTGCGCTGTTCCTTGGTCACCTCCTCCAACGGCACGCCGAATACCCGGGCCGCCGTCGAACGGTGAATGTCCTGCCCATGCGCGAACGCATCGATCATCGCGTCCTCCCCCGCCAGCGAAGCGATGATGCGCAGTTCGATCTGCGAGTAGTCCGCCGACATCAGCACATGGCCGCTGTCGGAAGGCACGAACGCACGGCGTATCATTTGCCCGCGGCGGGTACGCACGGGTATGTTCTGCAAGTTGGGATTGGACGAGGAAAGCCGGCCGGTAGCCGTAAGCGTCTGGTTGAACGACGTATGGATACGCCCCGTACGAAGATTTATCTCCTGGGGAAGCGCCTCGATATATGTGGAAAGCAGTTTGCCTATCGAACGGTATTCAAGGATATCCGCCACGATAGCATGGTCCGCCGCTAAGTCGGAAAGCACTTCCTCCGATGTAGACCACTGCCCTGTCTTCGTTTTTTTCGGTTTTTCGATCAGCGCCAGCTTTTTGAAAAGAATGTCACCCAACTGTTTGGGGGAATTCAGGTTGAAGCTTTCCCCCGCTTCGGCGAAAATCCGTTTTTCCACCTCATCGAGTTCTTTCTTGAAATCCTGTCGCAAACGGCCCAGTTCCACCGTGTCGATCCGTACGCCGGTGCGTTCCATATCGGCCAGCACAGGGATAAGCGGAGTTTCCAGGTCGCGGAACAATTTCCCGGCGCCCTTTTCCGCCAGCATCGGGGCGAATACTTCTTTCAACTGCAAGGTAACATCCGCATCCTCACAGGCATATTCTTTCAGCCGCACGGGGTCTACCTTCCGGATGTCTTTCTCCCGGCCCATCATCTCTTCAAACGGCATCGGATTGTACAACAGGTATTCCTGAGCAAGGATATCCATTCCGTGCCGAGATTCGGGGTTCAGCAAATAATGTGCCACCATCGTGTCGAAAAGTGTGCCTTTCACCCGTATCCCATAGCAGGCCAGCACTTCGATGTCGTATTTTAGATTTTGGCCGGTCTTGGTTATTTTTTCATCTTCGAACACACCCCGGAAACGCTCCAAGACATCTTGCGTCTTCTCCGGAGTTTCAGGCAGCCGTACCCAGTAAGCCTTTCCCTTTTCCAGGGCGAAGGACATGCCCACGATCTGCGTATCAAATGCTTTGAGCGAGGTCGTCTCCGTATCGAACGTAAAATCCCGAGCCTTTTCCAGTCTTTCCAGCAGTTCGCCCATCGCCTGCGGTGAGCTGGCATCTATATATTCGTGCGGCGTATTCGATAGCCCGGGCAGGGAAGAAAAGAGCGACAGGCTTTGCTGTCCTTCCCCGGAGAACATATCGAGCTGTCCCTGCTGCTGCGCCGAGGATTCTCCTTTCCCACTATCATCCGCGGCCGAGGTCGGGGCAGCACCCCGGCCAAAATCCCGGTAAACGGCTTCCATCATCCGGCGGAATTCCAAATGCTGGAATATCTCGCGGACACGGTCCAAGTCGGGCGGGTCTAAATGAAACTCTTGGTGATCGAACTCCACCGGAACCTCCGTCTCGATGGTGGCCAACTGTTTGGACAAAAGGCCCAGTTCTTTGTTTTCCTCTATCTTTTTTCCCAGCGCACCGCCTACTTCCGAAGCATGGGCCAGCAGATTTTCCATCGTGCCGTATTCGGCCAGGAATTTTTTGGCGGTTTTTTCCCCTACCCCGGGAAGCCCGGGAATATTGTCCGACGCATCGCCCATCATACCCAAGTAATCCTGCACCTGCGATACATCCTTTATCCCGAATTTTTCCAACACCCGGGGGACATCCCAGATCTCGATTCCGTTACCCATCCGCGCCGGGCGGTACATGAACGTCTTGTCGGTCACCAACTGGGCATAGTCCTTATCCGGAGTTACCATGAATGTGGTGAATCCTTGTTCTTCGGCTTTCTTGGCTAGGGTACCTATCACATCGTCCGCTTCGAATCCCTCACACGATAGCTGGGGAATATGGAAAGCCTCCAAAATATCCTTGATCACCGGCACCGCGAACTGGATGGCTTCGGGGGTAGCTTCCCGCTGGGCCTTATATTGTTCGAATATCTCGTGGCGGAACGTCGGCTTCGACGTGTCGAACACGGCTGCGATATGGCTGGGGCGTTCCTTGCGCAACAAATCCAACAAGGTATTGACAAAGCCCATCACCGCCGAAGTATCCTCCCCACGGCTATTGGGGCGCATCGTCTTCATGAAAGCGTAATACCCCCTGTAGATCAAGGCGTAAGAATCGAGTAGAAAAAGGCGTTTGTCTTCCGTAGGCTCCATCACTGTTTTTTTATTATATTTGCACGTCTTTAGGTCGTTGGGCTCCGTGAGCATCCCGCGCGGCCCATTGGGTAAAGGTAATAAAATTTAAGCCTTAAGCCCGTTAAGACCCTTAAAAAAGGACATCGAAACCAATGCTTGGGTAGCTCAGTTGGATAGAGCAGCAGTTTCCTAAACTGTTGGTCGCGGGTTCGACTCCCGCCTCGAGCACTTTTAGCCCCTTCGCAATAGCGTGGGGGCTTTTTTAACATAGATTACACCCAAATTTACACCCGGACATTAACATTCAGACACAGATTAATACTTGTTTATCAATACATTAAAGTTACAAAACTGAACCTAAACCGCCAAATTTCCCTTTCCTCTTTTCGACCTCTTTTCCAATCCCTTTCAAAACACCTTTTTTCCCTGCACAAAATTGAACACTTGTTTTTAACACAAAAATGCATTTCTATCATATTAGGGAAAGGATTTAAGCCAAAAACCACGTGTAAATCCTTTGACACCCCTTTTATGCCCCAAAAAGAAAAGGAGCAAGGCTATTTTCCTCACTCCCTTTCCCAAATCCGGCCGGGTAAAATTTCCCCCATCAAACCTCGACCATCCGAAAATATAGGTCAAAGGTATCTGGGAGGTCTATTTCACTTTTTCCATTCCTTCTTTTCACCACAGGAAGTACCCTGGTATCATCCCCCATTTCGACGGGGGTGGTCGCTATCCCTCTATGACTGTTCCGTGTGCCCCTCTTTCCAAAAAAAATTCTGAAAAAATTTTCCAATTATCGCTGCGCTAAGCTATTAGAAGAATAAAGCAAGCATTCAACATTTTTTGGAAACACTATCCTTTTATTAAAGGTAATTTTCCAGTTTTTGTTGAACTACAAAGCAACAATGTAAAAGAATAGAAAGTCAAGCGTTTATGAAACTCTATTATTAAGGAACGCTAAAAGGTACGCAGATTATGTTTCTTCATTAAAAAAGAGTTGATAATAGTGCATACCAGTAGCCTCATCATATCCACGTTTAATACACTGCCTATCACCATGCACGTATATGTGGAAATTCTTATCAAGTTTTATAACGCTTTTTAGACTGCGAGCCTGCTTCTTTACCGCAGATTCTGATATTGTAAAACTATCGGATAGTTCCAAATCTCTTTCTTTGAGATATTCAGTCTTATAAGCATTGAAGCTATCTATTACTCTCGGCTGCACAATCACTTCATTTTCAAATTCTTCTATATCAAAAGTATCTTTATCCTTAAAATACTTGACAGACTTATTGATTAAATCTGCCTGATCTGCCTGATTTACCTCAAATTGACGAGGGAATTCTTTAGCAACAAAACTTTTGTATAGAGAAATCACATTTTGAGTATTATAATATTCGTCTTTCCTCTGTTTAATTCGAAGAAAATCGTCAACCCAATAATGAGCCTCAGCGCCTTTATTAGTGTTATCTATCACCGACACTAAATACCCATTTTCATTGTCGATATTAAATATCAAGCATCCCTTGTCCAATTTATGGATATTAATTCCCTGTTCGCTTTCAATCTTTATATTAGACGATGTTGTATAGACTTTCAAAAATGTATCTTTATTTTCCGACTTGAATAATCCCACTGCGTCAACAACATTTCCGTTTATCTCAATCTGATTAAAATAAACAACATAAAATTCTCCACCTTTTATGTTGGGATGATTGTTCTGTTCATAGAGATGCTTGGCAAGTTTTGTAGATTGTTCATACAGACTATCCGGAGATTTAAAAATCTCCAACACAAATGCATAAACCTCATTCAGGGCAAGGTTTGTTTCGTGATATAGACTGTAATACTCATGTAATTTAAACGGATCAATGAAATAAGAATTAAGAATACTCTTAACCTCATCGTTTAATTCTAATACGCTCTGAGACAAAAAAAGCGGTTCATCTATCGCTTTATTGCCAACTCGGTGTATAACAAGTGATTCTAGATTGCTCATTTTTTGTTTTTACTTTCTTTTTTCGAAACAATCAGATATAAGTCTGATGTTATTCCTAATATGACGAAAATGATGTGTACCGACACACCTATTATTATACTTGTCAACTGCAAATTATGGCATGGGGTTGTTATGAATGCAGGGACTATAAAACATATCAATAAAACTACTGATTCCAGAAAGAT
>CAUHQV010000034.1 GCA_959608625.1 uncultured Flavobacteriales bacterium | reverse complement strand
GGCTTTGATAAAAGCCTGATCTCCGGTGTGGCGGGCCGTACGGACGGATTGATCTCGCAGGTGACCTGGAGCGACAACGCCACCGGCGAACAGAAAGCTTATGCTTACACGTATGACAAGACCAAACAGTACCTCTCGGCGTCCTATTACGAGAAATCGGGTGCCTCGTGGGTGGCCAGCCAAAAGTATAAAGAAACGATAGGGGGCTACGATAAGGCCGGAAATATCCTGTCCCTCCAACGGAACAACGCCTCCGGCGCTGCCCTGCATAACTATACATATACCTACGGGCACGCCGCCAACGGCTACGCCCTGACCAAAGTCTCCGGCTCGGCCGATTTCGGGTACGATGCCAACGGCAACATGATCCAGGACGGAACAACCGGTGTGCAGATCGAGTACAATATTCTCGATTTACCGGGAAAAATATACAAAGGATCGGATCAGATCACCTATATTTACAGCGCACAGGGCGAGAAACTCGCCTCGCAGACAGGCAGCTCCTTGACCTACTACCGCTCGGTGATGGTCTATTCCAAAAATGGCACCTCCGCCCAACAGCTCTCGTACATGCTCCAGCCGGAGGGATTGGTGGGCAAAGAGGGCTCTGCCTGGGTTTACAAATACTTTAAGGCCGACTACTTGGGCAATACCCGGGCTTTGCTGGCTGTCCGGAATGGCACTTTGGTCAACGAAGGACAGAATACGGACTACTATCCGCTGGGGTACGCCCATTCGCTGGCCAACCTGCACCTGAACAAATACCTCTACGGTGGTAAGGAATACCAGGACGCCTCCCTGGGGGGTGCGGCGCTGGGGATGTACGATTTCGGGGCGCGGTTTTACAATCCGCTGTACGGCCGCTGGTTCAATCCCGATCCGGCTAACCAGTTCGCCAACCCGTACATCTACTGCGGCAATAACCCCGTAATGTACGCGGATCCCAATGGGGAGTCTATTGTAGCGGCGATCATAGGGGCAGCCATAAGTGTTTTGTCCAATGGTATTAGCAACATTATACATGATCAGCCATTCTTTAGCGGAGGAGCAATGGCCGCCTTTACAGGGGCGGTTGGAGGTGCTATGTCTTTTGGAATAGGTGAGAGCACCGCACTAATCACGTCCAAAGTCGGAAAGCTCGCATTTCAAACGGGGATGCACGCCTATCTGGGCGGAGTAATGACTGGAATGAGCGGAGGCGATTTCTTTTCGGGAGCCCTGTCGGGGGCTGTGGGTTCGCTCGGAGCAGTCGGTAGCGGAGCACTATTAAAAGGCGCCAGCGGAGGTATTCAAGCATTAGGAACGATTGGCAGCGGCGCGGTTTTGGGGGGTGTCGGCTCCTCGATTTCCGGGGGTAATTTTTGGGACGGGTTCCGAAATGGGGCAATAAGTTCGTCGCTTAACCATGGAATCCATTCGGGATTATTCGGCAAGGGCTTAATGGTGGCATCTGTAACAGGGAAGTTCAGGCATCTATGGTCGCCTGACGCAATAGCCATCGCACTCACGTTGGACGCGGCCTCACTAGTAAGTTTAAGTGCGGAAAAAGGGAAATTGATTGTCTTAAGGGGAACGGACAAGGGCACCCATGGTTTTAATGATCTTGGAGTTGGGGTTGGCGCAATTTCTGCCGCCGCCGGCGTAGAAGAAACATATTTATACTCTTCAGCCGATGAAGTGAAACTAGAACAGTTCTATGGGCCTCGAGTGGAAAGTAGTATTACTGTAACAGTATGTGGCGTAAATGTTGGAGTAGTAGCTAGCATGAGTTATCATAAAGACGGCGTCGGTTATACGATAGGATTGGGCACTCTCGGCTCCCTTGATGCGGTTCCGCTTCCACTCAAAGTAGGGTTCAGTTTAAATAAAGGAGCTTCAACAGAGCATTTTCGCGAATTGGTAAAAGAGTGGAAAAAGCCTTTAAAACCAGAAAAATAGATGGTATCCAAAGAGATAGAGGACTTAAAAGTTCTGAATAACAAGCTGGCGTTGGTAATGGCGGTTATAGGTCTCCCTATATTCTTATTCTGGATTAATTATAGCGAGCGGAAGTATTCCCGTCCAAGTGTAATAGCGGATAACTCGACGCAAATCTGCTCTGCGGTCATGGATGGCAAATATGGAGGAAATGACAGCGGAGGGATATTTTATACCCGGGATAGTCTTATTGCCTCCTCTTCGCTTCTGATCGGGGAGACTCTGTGCGATAGTCTATGGAAAACAGGATTGATAGATAAGCTTGGGGAGCCGCGTAAATACCGCCTTGGCGATTTAGTGTTTCCCTATGTATTGTCTAAGAAATCTGATAACGATACTCTCGTCGTACATAAAAGCGGGTATGAGTTCAAATTTCTTCTGCCTCCCCCGGAGAAATAAGAACTTTGTGTAAAATAACTTTTAGACCTTTGCCAGCATTTACGCGGCATTTTTCCAATAACTATAGGCTGCCTCTTATGCTGAGGCAGCCTATTTAATTAGTATGCCATACAAATGGAATAAACCGGGGAAAAGTGAAAATTCAACAATTTCAATATACTTTTCTTTGTGGGGATTGAAAAAAGGGACAGGTTTTTTAGCCTCTTTTCTGTTTTTATAAAAATCCGCAAGCCCTTTGGGCTTGCGGATTTTGGGTACTTATTCTCTTGTGATAAACTTAACAATCATAAAAAATAGCCAAGTAATCAATAAAACAGCTGTTATAGCAATAGAGAGTTTATGATTTTTCACCCACGGGCGGTAAAAAAATGAGCTGATAATAAAAGCACCTAAACAAACAACCGGGGCAAAATAAAAAGAACCTAACAGGGTGGTAAAAGCCCCCCCTTTTTTTTTCTCGCAAAATCCTGCAGATAAAACAGGAATATTATTACCAGGCTAAGCTTTAATAAACCTCTGATAAAATTGGCGTTTTTTATTGCCGATGTCAATCCCGAAGAATAAGGGGCTTTAAAGAAAAGAGCCCGTTTTGACTAATTTGCACGATATGTCAAATACCAGGGTTAATATGCTGGAAAGGCGATAGATCCGATGCGGATCTCGCGCCAAATTGTCTGCATAAGGTCATTGTCGGATTAAAAGGGCAGGACTGCCATTTTGCTCCTTTGCATGAAACGTTGCAGACGGAACTGTTCTAACTTCGGCACATGGATTCCTAATGAACACAATTCTATGCAAAATGGGTTCAAAAAGAAAGCCCCCACGCAGTAAATGCTGCCGGGAATAGGTAGAGGCCTATTTAAGTCTGTTTGTTTAAGCGTATCCCTTAAAAGCCAATATAGGATGTTTTTTTAAGGGGGGGCTTCCTTTTTTAACGGAGTGTATAGATGCTAGAGGCAAGACGGTATCTTTGTGCTTGTCATGTTGATTTTAGGGGTATAGGAAATTTATCCTGTCAACTTATTTGAACGTTTTCCTGGAGTATTTTTCGAATGTTTTTTGCCCCTACGGCTTCTGAGACGGAACGGTACCGGGATTTGAGATTGTTGAACGTGTCTCGGGATACACCGTAATGACGGCATATAGAGGCTATGGTTTTGCCGCTTTCCAGCATGCCGACCACTTCCCGGCGATTATCTATCAGGATCTTCAGCTTGGTAAAGCTTCCTTTGCGCCGTCCCAGGACCACTCCTTCTGCTTTCCGAAGGGCCAAGGCTTCCCGGGTACGCATTGAAATGAGGTTTCGCTCTATTTCCGCCACCAGACCGAATGCAAAGCACAGGACTTTGCTGTTGATGCTGTTGTCGAAAGCATAACCGTCTTTGGTGCTGTAGAGCGTGATCTTTTTTTCCAGACATTGTCCCATTATTGCCATGATGTCGGTCAGGGTGCGGCTTAAGCGGGAAAGTTCCGTCACGATCAAGGTATCGCCTTCTTTGAGTTTCTTGAGTACGGAGCCGAGCTTGCGCTCTTTTTTATTCTTTTTCCCGCTAACGATCTCGGTGACCCAGCGGTTGACCGTCATGCTTTTGCTTTGTGCAAAACGCTGTATTTCATCCTGCTGGTTGGATAGATGCTGTTTGCTTGTACTGACCCGTAAATAAGCTACAATCATGGTGTTTTTAATTATAATTTAACCTGTGAATATTGATAGTTTTTGCCTTTTTTGCATGAAAAAAGGGTATTTTTTTCAAAAACACACATAAAATATGGTTATTTAACGAAAAAGAGAGAAAGAACCTTCATAAACAACTTAATTTCATAAGGATTTAATTTCTATTTCTTTCCTTCATTTGCCGGAAATACCGATTTTCGATTCCTACATTTTTACGGGGCAAAAATGAAACGTTTCGCTATTTGCCCGATAAGCGTTACATTTGTTTTTTCTATTTTTGTCCGATGAAGTTAAGCTTTAGCAAGAAGAAAGACGGAGAAATATCCAAGCCCTCCACAGCCAGTGTGCCGGTGGTGCTTTTTATGTTCCTGTTGTTCCTGATGGCATCCACCGTCATGCACGAGACGGCACTCAATGTAGAACAGGCCGAAGGAGGGGTTCAGGGCCCGGAATACCGCTTAAAACGACACCAGGATGCGGCATTCGTGTATGTGGGGCCATCCGATGTGGCAGTCGACCGCCGATACCGCAAGGGAGGGTATACCCTTTTGTTCAACGATTCTTATGCGGCGGTGGATCAGATAGACGATTTCGTGCGTGCCGAGAAAAAATTCAGCGCACTGCGGGGTAATAGGAGTATTATGTTCCGGGTGAGGGCCGACGGTTCGGTGGACAAAGAAGCGGAATTGGCGGTTAAAGCTTTGCTGGATAAGTCTATTGCTGCGGATACGACCCATTATAAGTTGAAATAAACCGCACGGTTTTTTCGTGTGCCGCCCCTATTTTATTTCCTCAACCGGGTGTCCGCCTCGGGTAAAATAGCTAATTTTGCATACTGTTAAAAAACGAAACAATACTTAGATGGGACAGAACAAGAAAGATTTCTTGGAAGAATTATCCTGGCGCGGCATGCTCCATACGTCCATGCCGGGGATCGAGGATCTTTTTAAAGGAGGGATGGTTACCGCTTATGTAGGAACGGACCCGACGGCCGATTCGTTGCATATCGGGCATCTGGTGTCGGTGATGATGCTCAAACACCTGCAAAGCTGCGGGCACAAGCCCTTGATGCTCGTGGGCGGTGCGACGGGGATGATCGGGGATCCTTCGGGAAAATCCGACGAACGGAACCTGCTGGACGAAAAAACGCTCCGCCATAATCAACAGGCGATCAAGAACCAACTTTCGCGTTTCCTGGATTTCGATTCCGACGCGCCCAATGCGGCCGAAATGGTCAACAATTACGACTGGATGAAAGACTTCTCCTTTCTCGATTTTGCGAGGGAGGTAGGCAAACACATCACGGTAAACTATATGATGGCCAAGGATTCGGTCAAATCCCGCCTGAACGGCACGGCCAACGACGGCCTTTCGTTCACCGAGTTCACTTATCAACTCCTGCAGGGATACGATTTTCTGCACCTGTACGAAAACAAAAATTGCCGTTTGCAGATGGGCGGCAGCGACCAGTGGGGAAATATCACCACCGGTACGGAACTTATCCGCCGCAAGACTGGCGGCGAGGCATATGGCTTGGTATGTCCCCTGATCACCAAGGCGGACGGGCGTAAATTCGGCAAGACGGAGAACGGAAATATCTGGCTCGATCCGGCGCGGACTTCCCCGTACGGATTCTACCAGTTCTGGCTCAACGTATCGGACGACGATGCAGCCCGCTATATCAAGATATTTACCCTTTTGGACAAAGGGACCGTCGAAAACCTGATCGATGAGCATGCGGTGGCCCCGCATTTGCGCCTGTTGCAAAAACGACTGGCCGAGGAAGTTACCGTCATGGTACACTCCCGGGAAGACTACGAAGCGGCCGTCGAAGCCTCCGAGATACTTTTCGGCAATGCCACCAAAGATAACCTGCTGCACCTTTCCGAACGGAACCTGCTGGCGGTGTTCGAAGGAGTGCCGTCCGGGCAGATCGCCCGTGCGGAGATCGGGGAGGGAATGGATATCGTCCAGTTCGTGGTGAAATCCGGATTTTTGCCGTCGCTTTCCGAAGCCCGCCGGGCGCTTAAGGAAAATTCCCTGTCCGTCAACAAAGAGAAAGTACAGGACGGAGGGATGATTACTTCCGGCGATCTGGTGCGCGATAAGTACATTGTACTCCAACGCGGGCGCAAGAATTATTTCCTGGTAAAAGTCGAATAACCGTTATACCGACGAGAGATCATGATAGCTGACGTAACGCTGCACGATAAGACCTTCGAGGTCTATATCGCCAAAAAGAAAATAGAATCGGCCGTGCTGGATATGGTAGATCACGTAGCGCACGACCTGGGGGATGTCTGTCCGATATTCGTAGGGGTGTTGAACGGCGCGTTTCTTTTCATGTCGGATTTTGTGCGGCACTATCCGTACAACTGCGAAATATCCTTTGTCAAAATGGCCTCGTACCAGGGAACCCACACCACCGGCAAAGTAAAGACACTTCTGGGGGTGAACGAGGATTTTACGGGTCGTACGGTCGTGGTGCTGGAAGATATCGTGGATACCGGCAATACGATCGAGGAGCTCCACAAGGTGTTCAAGGATAGCGGCGTAAAGGATTTTCGTATTGCGACCCTTTTCTTCAAACCGGATTCCTACATGAAAAAACTCCCGATCGATTACGTGGGCATGGAGATCGAAAATAAGTTTATCGTAGGCTATGGGTTGGATTACAATGGCTTGGGCCGTAACCTGCCGCATATATACAAACTGAAAGAATAATCTTAAAAACCGAAGAAATGATAAATATCGTACTTTTCGGCCCTCCCGGGGCCGGGAAAGGAACCCAGGCGGAGTTCCTGAAGAACAAATACGGATTGGTGCATATTTCCACCGGCGATGTGTTCCGGGAAAATATCAAGAACGGGACGGAATTGGGCAAACTGGCCGAGTCGTATATCAAGAAAGGACATTTGGTGCCCGATGAGGTGACTATCGCCATGCTGAAGGATGTGGTGGAGAAGAATAAGGCCGCCAAAGGTTTTATCTTCGACGGATTCCCGCGCACACATGCCCAGGGCGAAGCGCTGGATATTTTCCTGCGCGACAAAGGCATGGAGGTAAGCGCTATGCTGGCCCTCGAAGTGGCCGACGAAATATTGGTAAAACGCCTGCTGGAGCGGGGCAAGGTATCCGGCCGTGCGGACGATGCGGACGAATCCATTATCCGTAACCGCATCAAGGAATATTATGAGAAGACTAATATCCTGAAGGATTTTTATTCCGTCAAGGGGAAATACCATGGAATAGACGGAGTGGGGGATATTCCCGAGATCGCCGGTCGCCTGGCTTTGATTATCGAAAGATTTATTTCCGGCGGAAAGGAGGATAAATAATATTTCTTCTGTATATGCGAAATCCGGGGTAAAACCCCGGGTTTTTTGTTTTCAGTCGATATCGTTAGCAGGCGTGTGTGTAATATTTTGATAAGGATTTTGCGGAGTAAATCGGAAGGTCGTACATTGTCCGGCGAAACCTGTTAAATACTTGCATCATGAAAAACACACACGCTCTTTTGTTATTCCTGTTCGCGGCTTGCTGTCTATGCAGCTGTAGAAACGGGCAGGCACGTACATCTTCGTTCTCTCCCGGTGGGAAACTTGCTCCGCTGGAGGCCGGGAATGTGTCATTCACGGGGGAAGACCCGTTTGGGAAAACGGTTGAATTGACCGGGAAACACATAGTCGGCGATGGGGTGATCTTCCGTCTCGGGGGCCCTCAAATGCTGATCAAGGACAGTACGATGATCTTGCTTGCCGACCGGCGTTTTATGCTGTTCAGCCTACCCGACTTGAAATTCCTGGGGTATCGGGGGGAACTCGGCGAAGGCCCCGATGAATTTAATTATCCCCAGTTGGTTCCATCGGCGGATAGTTCCCTGTTGTGCGGCCTTTGGGAAACGACCAACCAGAAAATTTACGGATTGAGCAAGACCGGAGAGATCGTCCCCGTTGCTTTTCCGATGCAGAAAGGCGGGAGAGCCTTCGCCAGGACTTTCCAGTTCAACCCGGCCCCGGGCGATTATATTTTTACGGATGCTACCCCATCGGGGAGAGAAATTTCCCGGGCAACCATAAAAGAGGATTCTACCGTATCTGTAAGGCAGATATACGATCTGGATCTCGATCCGCAGTGGAAAGACCGGGGAAAATTCACCGCCAATAACGGCTTTTTGGCCGTAAATCCGCAGCGGGACCGTATGGCGTATGCGTATAATTATTATAAGGTCATAAAATTCATGGATATGGAGGGCCGTATAGTCCGTACGCTCGATTTCGGCGGGGATGTTTTCGACAGAAAAACCCTCCATATTCCCGATGGCCTGGACAGGAATGTGACCCAATACTGGCGGGCTTATGCGACCGACGATTATGTCTATTTTTATTATATCGGGAAAAAACCGGAAGATATAATGCGGGAAAGGAAGGAAGCCGGGGAAAGCTATAACCCCTATATGTGGATCGAACAGTACGATTGGAACGGAAATCCGGTAAAACGGTATAAAATACTCGGCCAAAGCGGGATTTTTGCCGTGGACGAAAAAACCGGGAAATTATACGTGGCGTCTTTTTATGACGACGATCCGTTCTATGTGTACGATCTTCCGGTTTTTTGATGTTGTAGGGCTGTTGGAAATCGCTTACATTGCATCTGAAATCAAAAATTATACGACATGAGAAAGATACTTCCGGGATTTTCCGCCGTATTGTTGCTTTGTGCCGCGAGTTGTAAAAACGGATCAGAAAACGCTGTTATTCCCGAATCAGAGGGGCAGAGGAAGGAGGAAACTTTAGCCGCAGAGCTGCCTCCGCTGGAGGGCGGGGAAGTGTTTTATAAGGGCAAGGATCCTTTTGGGGGAACGATAGAACTGCATGGGGAACAATTGATCGCCGACACAGTGATATTCAAGGTTCAGGGCGCCCAGGCGCTCGTGAAAGACAGCGCGCTGGTGCTTAAAACCGGACAGCGGATCCTGGAGTTCCGTTTGCCGGATTTGAAATACACCCGGGATATCGGTACGTTTGGGCAGGGGCCGGATGAATTCATGGCGCCTGTTTTGATGCCTGCCCGGAGTGATTCCCTGTTAGGTTACGTTTTCGAAACGCTCAATTCGAAGTTATATTCATTAAACAAGGAGGGGAAAATACAGCGCTATCCGTTTTTCGAACCTCAGCAGGGTGGAGGGTTCCGATTCAGCCAGAAAGAACTGGCCGAGGCAGCCCCCGGGGATTTCATCTATGCCGACACCAGCCCGAGCGGGAAAAGTATTTTCCGGGCCGTAAAACAGGGGGATTCCCTGAACGTGCGGGAGGTGTACAATCTGGCATTGAATCCAAAGAATAAATCCTGGATGGCGTATATCGGCGATTTTGTGGCCGATCCGGGGGAAGACCGCATGGCGTATGCCTACAAATACTTCAAGATCATAAAATTTATGGACTTGGAGGGCCGGACGGTAAAGACGCTCAATTTCGAGCGCGAAGAATACGACGAGACGACCGCGTACCGGATAGACGGGATGGATGCCAATGTAACCCATTACTGGGGAGCCTGTGCGACGGACGATTACGCCTATTTCCTGTACAGCGGGCGCAAGCCGGCAGATGTATGGAAAGAAGGAAAGGAGGGGGTCAATTATATCTACGTGGAGCAGTACGACTGGAACGGCAATCCAGTACGGCGTTACAAACTGGATCAATGGGGCTATTTCACGGTGGATGGGAAAAGCGATAAATTGTATTTACTGTCCACCCAGCATGACGATCCGTTCTTCGTATACGATTTACCGAACTAAGCGCATGGCACATCGGATGACCCAAATAAAAAAGGACGAGGGCGGGATATTCCCGTCCTCGTCCTTTTTGCTAAGAAGCCTGTTTTAAGGTTAGCCCCGGTTGCTGGAAATCTTTGCCAGCAGGCGCAGGAGTTCCAGGTACAACCACACGAGTGTTACCAGGATACTGAACGCGCAGTACCACTCCATATATTTGGGGGCGGCGCGTTGTTGGAGTTGATTGACCAGTTCGAAATCCAAGGCCAAGTTCAGTGCTGCCACCAGTGCTGCGAAGGCCGTTACACCGATCGAGAGGGCGGAAGTGCCCATCAGGAAATTGGTGCCGCTGCCGAAGAAGCTCATCACGAACAGGATGAGGTAAACGATGGCAATACCGAACGTGGCGGCTATTACGATGCCGATGAATTTCTGGTTCACTTTGATCACGCCCGTACGGTATAGGATCAGCATGGCGAAGAACGTGGCTGCCGTGCCGAGAATAGCTTGTCCGACTACGGCCGGGGGCGCCTGGAAATAGGCCGGAATAGCCAGCGACGCACCTCCCAACAGGAGCCCCTCGAGCAGGGCATACAGGGGCATCGTGAACCGCGCTACCGCCGGTTTGACAATGGTAACGATGGCTGCTATCAGCCCGCCGATGAGCCCGATCATCACCAGGGTGTTGAGCGAAGCCGGGTTTTGTATCGAGGCGTATACGGTATAGAATCCCCCCACAAACGTCAGCAGTACGCCGAACAACGTTTTCCAGATGGTGCCGTTGATGGTCATCACCTGCCCGTCGTAGGTGGCGGCGATGTTCTTGATGGTATTTTCGCTAAGGGCCGGATTGGACGAATTAAAAAGTCCCATTTTTCCTTGTTTTTTTGATTTGTTTATGACCTTATTCACACTTTTATATTGCAAAAATAGCAATTTTTGCTTGAAAAAATCTGCTAAATAAATTATAAAACCTCCTCGGGTTGTTTATCTTTGTAAACTAGACGTCAAATGGGAAAAACTTTGGAAAAAATGAATAAAAGACCGGCTTTTCTTTTTTTTGCATGGATGTTTGGCTTGTTCTTGATCCCTGGAACTATGGCAGCACAGCCGGCACAGGATTCGCTGTACAAGGTTACCTTGGCGCAGGCGATGCAAAAGATAGCCGAGAATAGCTATCCCACGGCTATCTTCAATCTGAAAAAATGTATCGAAATGGCCCCGCAGGATGCGGTGCCGTATTATCAGCTGGCCAATGTATACGCCCAGCTCGACGACGGAAATATGGCGGTGTATTATGCCCGTAAGGCTTTTACGCTCGAGCCGGCCAATATGTGGTACGAGGAATACCTGCTGACCACAGCCGTCAAATACCGGAAGATGGAGGCGGTTCAGGCTGTTCTGGAACGGCGCTTTGAACGGGACGGGCGGTATTTGGGCGATCTGCTCGATACGTATGCCTTTACCCAGTCCTGGGATAAATCCCTTTCCGCTGTCAATGCTTACGAAAAAACACACGGGCGCAGCGAAAAGACCATCGGATACCGGAAGGACATATACCTCAAATCGAAAGATTATAAAAACGCGCTGGCTCAACTGAAAACCCTGCAAAAGATGTCGCCGGATAATTCCCGGTATGCAGCGGAGAGGGCGATGATAATGGGGCTTACCGGCCAAAAAGAAGAATCGTGGAAATACTTGGAGGATTTTTACCGGAAACATCCCGCAGACGGCTACATCGCCTATACGATGCTTCCCCATTACAATGAAGTAAAGGATTACGATAAAATGTTCGAGGCGATGCTCGTAGTGGCCAAGGATACGTCTTTCAGTGTGCAGGATCGGATGAAGGTCATCGATATGACGGCTATGATCGCGATGAAGGAGCAGAAGTACTTGCCTGAATTCGAAAAAGCGCTGGAGTCCATCCTTTCGACCAGCAATGATCCTGTCGTATATGCCTATGGAAGTGAATATTATTATTCCCAAAAAAACGAAGAACGTGGGTTCGACCTGCTCCGCAAGGCTGTCCGCGGTGGATTCAGCGATCAGGGCGCGGTTATGCGGTTGCTTTATACAGAGGCTCAGGCCGGGAATTTCAAGGATCTGTCCGACGATGCGCGTTTGATACTCGACAGTATAGGGGAGGCTGCAGAGGTATATTACATGTACGGCTATGCGGAAAATTCGCTCGGAAAGACACAATCGGCTATTTCGGCCCTCGAAAGGGGAAAGCAATTGGCCAAGGAGGGGGCCGTGCAGCTTTATGTGGAAATATGCTCGATGCTCGGATCCCTTTATAACGAGGCCGGCGATGCGGTCAAAAGCGCCGAAAATTTTGAACTTGTCCTGCTGATAGATCCGGAAAATGCCGGCGCGCTGAACAATTATGGGTACTTTATGGCCTGCCGGGGAGAGAACCTGTCCCGGGCGAGGACGATGCTGGAAAAAGCGGTGGAGATAAAGCCGGACGAACCGGCGTTCCTCGACTCGTATGCCTGGATACTCTACCTGCAGAAAGACTATAAAGGCGCTTTGTTAAAGATAGAGGAATCGCTCGCCCTGGACGAAAATCCTTCATCGGAGGTATTGGAGCATTACTACAAGATACTCCAGGCTAACGGCGACACGCAGGGGGCGCAGGCAGCTAAAAAACGGTATGAGGATAAAAAGAAGGCCGAGGAATCCGAGGCCGGAAAAACGAAAGCACAGGCCGCAGAATGATCCCAATGAAGTATATTATTCGTTATGCGGCTGTGGCATTGCTCGTCATGCTGGTTGCCGGCTGCGCGGCCAAAAAGAAGATCGTGGAAAAAGAGAAAGAAGGAGAAATTCCCCTGGCGATAGTCGATCACAGTGCCCTGTTGAGAGAAATAGAATCCTCCGCTTATTCCGAGGCATCTGCCGAGCGGAAAGTAGATATGACCCTGGGCGGAAAGTCCGTGGGCGGGGTTATACGGATGGTGGACGGCGAGCGGATATGGCTCAACATATCGGTGCTGGGCATCACTTTTGCCCGGGCTATGTTCACGCCCGATTCGCTGATGTATTACGAACGGCTGAACAAAACCGCTTTCGAAGGACGCTGGAAAGAACTTCAGGATCTTTCGCCCGTATTGGGGGCGGTTGATTATGCGATGATCGAAGACCTGCTGTGCGGACGACCCGTGTTCCGGCTTTCGGAAGAAAACTTGGCCGATGCGGCCGATGGCGAATTTTATGCCTTCTCCCAAAGAGAACCCCGCAGTGGGGTCGATATGAATGTGCGGGTGAACAAAAAAACATTGCGGGTCATTTCACAGAGGCTCTTTTCTCCCGATGGGAAGGTGGGACTGACGGTGGAATATGTGTATGGAGGCGGGGGAGCGTTTCCTTCTTCGGCGCTATTTTCGCTCCCTGGAGCTGATGGGAAGGCCTTGCGGCTGGACTTCTCTCCTTCGCGCAAAGTGCAGCAGGATTTCCCTTTTACCGTCCCTAAAGGATACAAGGATGCCCGTGAATTGCTCCGGGCTTTAGGCGTGAACATATAAACCGGTTTCGGTACATGAATACGACAGTCAAATATCTGTTTTTTGCAGCGGCGCTCCTTCTTTGCGCCGGCGGATATTCCCAATCCAAGACTTCGCTGGAAAAGCAGAAACGGCAGCTGCAGGACGATATGTCCCGGCTCAATGCCGCCATTGCAGCCAATACGAAGAACCAGAAGTCCAAGACGGTGGAACTCCAAAGCCTGCGCTCGAAAGTGCGGATCCGGGAGAAGCTGATAAAAACCATTAATACGGATATCGGGATCCTGGATGCCCAGATCGGAGTGAAAACAACGGAAACCCAACGGCTCACCCGCGAATTGGATACGTTGAAGGCATCCTATGCCAAAATGTGCGTCAGCTACGAGAAAAATAAGTCCTCGGGGATTCGATTGATGTATATCCTGTCTTCCGATAGTTTTTTACAGGCGTATCGCCGCGGGAAATATATCCGGGAGTATGTGGATGCGATCCGCAAACGGGGACAGGAAGTCCGTTCCAAAAATGAGCAGGCACAGAAAGCGTTGGCCGAACTCAGGGCCCTTAGAGGGGAGAAAACCAAACTCCTGGCCGAGCAGACGTCCGAAATGGATAAACTAAAGGCCGACCAAACGCGCATTCAGGGATTGCTGTCGTCCCTGCAAAAGAACAAAAAACAACTGGAAAAGGAGCTGGGCGAAAAGAAAAAGAACGCCACCCGCATCCAGCAGGCCATCGATGATATTATCGCCAAAGAATTGGCTGCCCAGCGCAAGAAAAGCGGAAGTAAGGGTACTGTGGGCGCCGGCATGACTCCCGAGGCCAAGCAGCTTTCTGCCGATTTCGCCCAGAACAAGGGGCGCCTTCCCTGGCCGGTGGGACAGGGTATGGTCTATATTCCTTTCGGAAACCAGACCTATCCGGGCCTCAACGTCCAGATATCCAATCCGGGGATTTCCATTTCAGCACCTGAGGGGACGAATGCCCGGGCCGTTTTTTCCGGTACGGTGACCCGTGTCCAGAAGCAGAATGGCCTGATAAACGTGTTCGTAAGCCACGGAAAATATTTTACCGTGTATGGGGATCTGGTCTCTGTCCAGGTGAAACAGGGGGACAAGGTGTCCACCAAGCAGGTGATCGGAAAGATCTATACGGACAAATTCGAAAATAAAACGATACTTACCTTCTGCGTGTTCGACGGGACTGAAAAACAGGATCCCGAACTTTGGCTGGCGCGCTGAATCGGATACAGACCACGATGAGAACGGATATCAGAGTCAATACATTGCCCGCAGGCGGCCACCTGATGTTGCTGATCCTGTCGGTGGCAGCCTTGGGGGTGTTGTGTACGGTCAATTTTTCTATCCGTTGGGTACAGTGGTGCAATGTGTCGGTCGCTCCTTTTGCCGATGCGGCAGTCAATATCGGGTTGGTGCTCGTTTCCGCCTTTTTTTCGGCACTGGCCCTGTCGGATATGTTCCGCCCCCAAAACCTTTGGAAAGTGCCGGTGGTGTACGGGGCTTTTTTCCTGAGTGTCCCTACCCTGATGTTCTTTTCGGATTACCTGATATCCAATATGCTGATCGTTTTTTCTCTGTACAATGTGATGCGGATGCAGGATAACCCCGGTGTGGAAAAAGCCCATATCTTTTTCGCCTCGTTTTTTGTGGTACTGGCCGGTTGGTTCGTTCCGGCGGCGGCGGTATTCCTGCTGGCCGTTTATATGGGGGTCCTTCTTTTCTCGCCGTCCGATATCCGGAACTGGCTCATTCCGCTGGCCGGAGTGGCAGCCTCCTATATTTTGATTTTAACTTACGAAGTGGTCTTTGCCGGAGGGGATTCATTTCTTCCGGAATTTTCACGCAGTTTGTTTGCCATGCCTTACACGGAAAAAGTGTTCAAGGCGGACGGTTTTTATTTCTATGCCGTTTGCCTGTTGTTGGCTATGTTGTATGCTTACATAAAATATTGGAAATTCGCAGGCGGAGAGACGGTCCCGCGCAAAAAACGCTTTCTGGCGATCTCGGCCATATGCGTTTGCGCGGTGCTGATCGTCGTTATCCTGCCGGCCTATAAATACCTCGCTATATTTTTCGCACTGCCTTTTGCGGCCGTAGTGGCCCGTTTCTTCTCTTTCGAAGACGGGAGGGCCGCCCGGGGCTTGATGAGGTGGTATTTGATTGTATTGGCAGGATTGGGGCTGCTGTTTTTTAAATGACAGGCGAACCAAAAAAGGATAATCGGATAGAAGCCGGCCTCGGGAAAAGAAGAGGTGCGGCTCGATAAGAAAATAGGAAAATGGGAGTACTCAAAAGCCTTACCGGGCAGACGGCATATTACGGCATTTCGTCGATGGCCGGGAGGTTGCTCAATTATTTGCTGACACCCATGTGGAGCAACTGGATATTGCCTCCCGAGAGACTGGGTATCGTGAATTACCTGTATGCCTGGGCGGCATTGCTCAATGTGGTGCTCACTTATGGGATGGAAACCGCTTTTTTCCGCTACTCCAGCGACCCGTCCTGCGACCGGAAAAAAGTGGCGGATACGGCGTTTACTTCTCTTTTCCTTTCTACGACTATCCTGATGATAGGCGGGTTGGCCTTTTACCGCCAGATCGCCGATTTTGTCGATTACGGCGATCAGGCTGCCTGCCTGTTCTATTTTGTGCTGATCGTGGCGATGGATACCTACGCCGTGATCCCGTTTGCCAAACTGAGGCTGGATAACCGGGCTTTTAAATATGCCATGGTTCGTGTGGCGGGGATAGGCCTGATGGTCTTGCTGAACCTGATCCTCCTTTACTTCCTGCCGCATTACGGAGTCATGGAAGTGGATGTAAAGAGCATTTTCGTCAGTAATGTGGCGGGAAGTGCCTTTGTCCTGTTGCTGCTCAGCGGGGAGCTGAAAAAATTCGCCCTGTATCTGAACAAGGCGCTATGGAAGAAGATGCTGAAATACGGCTGGCCGATCCTGATCGGCGGTACGGCCTATGTGGTGAACGAAACGATGGATCGGGTATTCCTGCGGATGCTTTTGCCGGCCGATGTATCGGAATATTGGCTGGGGGTGTATGGGGTGTGCTTTAAACTGGCCATATTCATTACGCTTTTCGTCCAGGCTTTCCGCTTGGCGATGGAGCCGTTCTTTTTCTCCCACGCCCGCGACCGCGATGCCCGGCAAACGTATGCGACAGTGACACTGTATTTCACGGTGACTGTGTCGGCTATGTATGTGGGCATTATGGCCAATCTTCCCTGGCTGAAGGATCTGTTCATCGGTTCCGAGTACCAGGCGGGTATCGATATTGTACCTATCGTTCTGTTTGCCAACGTGTTCCTGGGATTGTACTACAACCTGTCGATGTGGTACAAGCTGACCGACCGCACCAAATGGGGAGCTTATATTTCCATACTCGGGGCGGTAGTGACTACTACGGTGATATTTTACGGGGTGCCGCGCTTCGGGTATATGGCTGCCGCCTGGTCACATTTGGCTACATATGGCGTGATGATGCTCGTATCATTTGCGTTCGGCCAGCACTTTTACCCGGTGCCTTACAATATCCCGAAAATAGTATTGTACCTTTTGCTGGGCTGGGGATGCGGATACGTGTCCTGGTACCTGCTCGACGGGAATGTCTTGGTGGGGAACGTTCTGTTCGCGGTTTTCTGCGCGGTAATGTACTGCGTAGAGCGGAAGAATTTCAAAAAAGTATTTTCCTAAATAATCAGTTCGTATGAAAATTAAAATAATAAACCGTTCGCGCCATGCGCTTCCTTCGTATCAGACGCCGCTTTCGGCGGGAATGGATCTCCGGGCCAACGTGGACGCACCCGTAACGCTCCGGCCGATGGAGCGCGCGATCGTGCCTACGGGCCTCTTTATCGCCCTGCCGGAAGGCTATGAAGCACAGGTGCGCCCCCGCAGCGGGTTGGCGATAAAAAGCGGCGTTACCTGTCTGAATTCGCCCGGCACGATCGATGCGGATTACCGCGGGGAGATCGGTGTTATCCTGGCCAATTTGTCCGGGGAGGATTTTGTGATAAACGACGGCGACCGGATTGCTCAAATGGTCGTCGCCCGGTATGAAACAGCCGAGTGGGAGCCGGTCGATTCGCTCGACCAGACCCAGCGTGGAGCAGGCGGGTTTGGCTCTACGGGGCGGATAGGTTGAATCGGAGCCCTGCGCAGTGCCCCCAGGCGCGCGCCGCGGAAGCGGCGCTCCGGCCTTATGGCCGGATGTTACCGTGCTATAAATCGGGAAAAAAGAGAATAATAGGTAAAGAACGGGAATGAAAGATAAAATCGCAGCAGCCAACCCGGCATCGAAAGAAATTTCTGTATTGTTCTTCGACCTGGATCATACCCTGTGGGATTTCGAACGGAATTCGGGAGAAGCGTTGGCCGAGACGCTGCACAACCTCGGGCTCGTCGGCCGCAACGGATTGACGGAAGAGGCTTTCATCTCGCGGTACCATGTGATAAACGACCGCATGTGGGACGAATACCGCCGTGGGGTCATCGTAAAGAGCGATTTGCGCACCCGGCGTTTCGGGGAGGTGTTGGCCCTGTTTTCCATCCGGGATAATGGTCTGGCCGAACGTTTTGCCGATATGTACCTGAGCATCTGCCCTTATAAAAAAAACCTTTTTCCCGGTGCGGAGCAAGTGCTGGCAGAGCTTTCTTCCCGGTATCCCATCTGGCTGCTGACCAACGGGTTTTCCGAAGTGCAGGCCATAAAAATAAATAATCCCGCCATAAATCCGTACATTAGCGGTATGGTGACCTCCGAAGAGGCGGGCGCCAAGAAGCCGTCCCGCGCGATATTCGACTATGCTGTCCGCAAGGCGGGCGCCGAGGTGTCCCGATGCGCGATGATAGGCGACGATCTGGACAACGATGTGCTGGCGGCCCTGGGTGCCGGCTTCAGTTGGGGCGTGTGGTTCAATCCCGCCGGGAAGGGACGTGCGGCTGCGCAACACGGAAAAGTCTCCGAGATACATTCCCTGACGGAGCTGACGGATATTTTTTGAATCGAAAAATGACAAAACCATGAGAATACATTTTATAGCCATAGGGGGTGCCGCAATGCACAACTTGGCGCTCACCCTCCAGAAGAAAGGCCATACGATCACCGGATCGGACGACGTAATCTACGAACCGTCCCATACCCGGCTGGCCGAAGCTGGCCTTTTGCCGCAGCAGGAAGGATGGTACCCGGAGAAGATCACCCCGGATATCGATGCGGTGATATTGGGCATGCACGCCCGGATAGACAATCCGGAATTGGCCCGCGCCCGCGAACTGGGCCTGAAGATATTCTCTTATCCGGAATTTATCTACCACGAATCGGAGAAAAAGAAACGCATTGTAGTGGCCGGCTCGCATGGAAAGACGACCATTACGGCCATGATCCTTCACGCTATGCAATATGCCGGGGTGAAGACGGACTACCTGGTGGGGGCTTCGATAGACGGGTTCGATCGGATGGTCGAACTGACAGAGGATGCCGGGACGATCGTGATCGAAGGGGACGAGTATCTCAGCTCCCCGCTCGATATGCGCTCTAAATTCCTGCATTACCACCCGCGTGTGGCTGTGATATCGGGGATCGCGTGGGATCATATGAACGTGTTCAAAACGTATGAGAGCTATACCGATTCTTTTGTCCGGTTCATCCAAGACCTTGAAAAAGGGGCTGTGCTGATATACAATTCCGAAGACCCGGAAGTGGTGCGTATCGTCCGCCAGGCTTTCGATGAAAAACCGGATATGGATCTGAAACTGGAGCCGTATTCCACACACTCTTACGAGATACAGGACGGGCATGTCTACCTCCGGGACGGGGGCAATCGGTATCCGGCGACTCTTTTCGGTCGGCACAATATGTCCAACCTGTCCGCCGCGATGCTTGCCGCGGAGCGGGCCGGGGTCAGCCGGCTCGATTTTTACCTGAGCCTGGCCGATTTCAAAGGGGCCAAGAACCGCCTGGAGCGCCAGTACGACGACGGCCGGACGGTCGTTTTCAAGGACTTCGCCCATGCGCCGTCCAAAGTGCGGGCTACGGTAGCCGCTGTAAAGGAACTGTATCCCGACCGCCGGGTGGTGGCCTGCATGGAACTCCATACGTATTCGAGCTTAAACAAAGACTTCCTGCCCCAGTATAAGGGTACGATGACCGGGGCCGACAAGGCGTTCGTTTTCTATTCCCACCATGCGATGGAGATCAAACGGATGCCGCCGCTCGACCCCGAGTGGGTGCGCGCAGAGTTCGATCATCCGAACTTAGAAGTGAAAACCGATATCGAAAGCCTGCGCGAAGCGGTAAAAGCCGTTCCGACGGATGGGACGGTGTTCCTTATGATGAGTTCCGGCAGTTGGGATGCGACCGATTGGCTGAAGGAATTCGGACTGAAAGAGTAAGACAGTACGGAGATATAAGAATAAGAATTAAAACCAAAAGCATAGATGTTTACAGGAATCGTAGAAGGGATGGCCGTAGTGACCGACCTGAAAAAAGACAAAGGCAACCTGCATATCACCATGCGGTGCGATTTTGCGGGAGAACTGAAAATAGACCAGAGTATCGCCCACAACGGGGTATGCCTGACGGTGGTGAATATCGCCGGCGACCAGTACACCGTGACGGCCATCGACGAAACACTCAAGAAATCCAACCTGGGCGATTTGGAAATAGGCTCCGAAGTGAATGTGGAGCGCTCCATGAAATTGGGCGACCGGCTGGACGGGCATATCGTGCAGGGGCATGTCGACCAGACAGCCGTATGCACCGGTGTCGAACAGCAGGACGGGAGTTGGATCTACCGTTTCGAATACGACGAAGACCTATATGGCAATGTGACCATTCCCAAAGGGTCGATTTCGGTCAACGGAACCAGCCTGACGGTAGTGGACAGCGAAAAAGGCCGTTTTTCGGTGGCAATCATCCCCTTTACTTACGAGCATACTAATTTTCATGCCTTTAAGAAAGGGACGAAAGTCAATCTCGAATTCGATGTGATAGGGAAGTACGCAGCGCGCCTTTTGGGCAAATAGAGATTGTGAGTTAAAAACGTACGATTTTACCGCAAAGATAAAAAGGGTTTACGGAATGGCAAATTTTTAAGCCGGATATTACAAACAGTAGTGTCCGGCTTTGTTTTTGAAAGAAAGATTATGGCCTTGTCAATAGCGCGAAGGCCACTATATTTTATCGTACGTTTTTTGCGATGGTAATCGTCTCTATCCTGAGCGTCTGCGTGCGGATACCCTGAATATCATTCACGAATGTTTATGCTCAAAACTTTTGTTTTTCCCAGCGCTTGCCGCCCTTTCGACGACCTGTTGCCCCCCTCTTCCGACGACAGCGCCTTCGCCCCGCTTGTCCTTAAATTTCAGGAAAAAGAATACCTGGTGGGAAAAATGCCGGATATTTTGGATGAAATAAATCCAGTCTCTCCTTTCGGAGCAAAATTCCAGCTGCTTGCCCGGATGGCGCTTTTACTGGCCGATACGGAAGGCGGATGCCGGGTATCGCTTGCCGTACGCCTGCCTTCGTTCCTGTATGCATATCAAGATATGGTGGAAAAC
>CAUHQV010000033.1 GCA_959608625.1 uncultured Flavobacteriales bacterium | reverse complement strand
CGTTTCCGGGGCCGCCTTTTTTGATTAGATCAGACCGTCTTTTTGCCCTAGGACAAAAGACAATCGGCGATTTTTCGTTAAAATCTTCCCAAATATCAGGTTTTACACAATATTTGCACGGAAACGTTTTATTAAAGCAAAATATTAGGCCTTTAGGGGGAACACTTTCCAAAAAAATATCCTTACATTTGAAGCTAAAATTCCATAATACAAACCGAGGTATGAAAATAGAAGTAGAAAAAGCGGCGAAATCCCGCATCGATGAAGTAAGTTTCGACAGTAGTATGCCTTTCGGGCGTTATATGAGCGACCATATGTTCATTTGTCCCTTCAAGGACGGAGCCTGGCAGACCCCGCGCATCGTACCCTACCAGCCTCTCCAACTGGCCCCTTCCTGCAAGGTGTTCCATTACGGGCAGACCATCTTCGAGGGCCTGAAAGCCTTTAAGGACAAGGACGGCCGTATCTTTTTGTTCCGCCCGTCGGACAACCAGGAACGTTTCAACAAATCGGCCGTACGCATGAATATGCCCGAATTTCCGGCCGGAGTATTCCATGAAGCGATACAGACCCTGCTCAAACTCGACCGCGACTGGATCCCCCAGGGCGAAGGCAAATCGTACTATATCCGCCCGTTCATGATCGCCTCCGAACCGGCCCTGAATGCGGTACCCTCCAAAGAATACCTGTTCATGATCATAGGCGGCCCGGTGGATGCCATATTCCATGGGGAAGTGAAGGTAAAAATAGCCGACCATTTCTCCCGCGCGGCCAACGGCGGTACGGGATTCGCCAAATGCGGCGGCAACTACGGGGGGCAGTTCTACCCCTCCACCCTGGCAGCCGGCGAAGGCTACCAGAGCGTGATTTGGACGGACGACACCAACCACCAGTACCTGGAAGAAGCCGGACAGATGAATTTCATGCTCCGCATCGGCGATACGCTGCTCACCGCACCGGTATCCGACCGTATCCTGGACGGGGTTACCCGCCGGAGCATCCTGCAGCTGGCCCAGGATATGGGTATCAAAACCGAAGTGCGCCCCATCACAGTAGAAGAAGTGATGGAAGCCTCGTCGAAAGGGCAACTGAAAGAAGCTTTCGGCTGCGGTACGGCCGCGGTGATCAGTCCCATCTGCGGATTGGGATACAAAGAGATGTACATGCCGATGGAAAAACCGGCCGATTCGTTCGCCGACCGGCTGCGCAAACGCATTTTCGACATCCAGTACAACCGCACGTCCGACCCGTACGGCTGGCGCGTCGAAGTAAAATAATGCCGGAAATCCTTTCCGGACAGCGGGCCCCGGAAAGGGCCCGCTTTTTTGTTCCGCACAAAGCCTTTCCCAATATTTTCCCAAAGGAAACAGCGAAGGGTTCACTCTTTTTCAGTAGATTTGTAAAATATAGGATGCGCTCCGGCCGTTTTCAAGCATGTTTGAATGGCACTTGCCTTCCGCTATATTTTAGATACAAAAAGAATTTTACCGATGAAACGTTACCTGTTCTTACTTCTGGCGAGCTTGAGTTTGGGGGGATGCTCCCTGCTGAAATTCACGCTGGACACCGGCGACGTTCCGCTCTCCGAAACCGATGTCAACACGCGGATGATGACGCGCGCCTTTTACCGGGATTTTTCGACCTCGGTCGTAGAGGCTGCAGACAGCATTTATCGATCGACCGACAGCCTGGAGCTGAAAATAAGGGCCATCAACTGGAAAATTCGCACGACTTCCCTATGCGCCGATGCGGCTTTCGGTTCGGTACCGGAAATATCGCTGCTCAACACCTGGATCCTTTGCTCCTCGATGGACCGGTATATGGCCGCCGCACCGGACACGGCCCTTTTTGACCGCTACTCCCCGATAGCGCGCAACTGCGCGAGGGAACTCGACGAGCGAATCGTTTCCATCGCCTCGAAAACGCTGCCTAAAGACCGCTATGCAAAAATGCAGGAGTTCGTCCGGCAGAATACCGATCCGGACAATCCCCCGGCCAACCAGGATATGATGCTCCGCTGGATCAATTTCCTCGGGGTGTCCGACTCTACCTATATCAAAAGTACGGGAAGCGTCGCCCAGTCTATCGGCGATATGAGCGAAAAAATGAGCGGCTACTCGGCCCAGTGGGGCAGCGAACTCTCCTGGAACAAAGATATCCTCTCCACCCGGCTCAATACGGAAGAAGCCCGCGCGGAAATACGGGCGCGGATGGACAGCCTGCAGAACCAGTTCGGGCGCATCACGGGTGTCCTCGAAAATACGCCGGATATCATGGCCTCGATCCTGGACGAGCTCAACGGGCAGGTGACCGACATGATCCACACCATAAACGCCTCGGTGGATAACGTCTTTGCCGACCTGGGGCAGCAGCGCACCGAACTGCAAGCTTTTGTCGACAGCCAGCGTGTACAGCTGATGGCACAGGTCGATTCGACCGCCTCCCATGCCGTAAAAACAGCCTTGGAAGCTATCCCGTCGATGATAGGCAGCCTGATGCTGTATCTCGTTATCGCGTTCGTCGTGCTGTTCAGCATACCGTTCGTACTGGGTTACTTGATAGGCAATTTCCGGGGGCGTAAAAAAGCGGCCCGGGATAAAACGGAAGAAGAAAAACACAAAAACGAATAACCTTTTAAAATCACGCTATCAAAGTCATGAAACGCTTTCTGATCGTATTTCTCTGCGCGGCCTTGCTGTATCCTGTGTCCGTCCATGCCAAAAAACCGGTGCGCATCACCGTGCTTAGTTACAACGTACAGGCGGCCAAACGCTTTCCCACTGAAGAGTACGCCAAATTCATCAAGCAGTACAACCCCGACTTCGTAGCGTTCCAGGAACTGGACTACATGACCAAGCGTTATCCCCAGAAAGCGGATTTTCTGGACGAGGTGGCCAAACAGACCGGGATGCACCCGGTATATGCCGCTTCGATGGCTTACTCGGAAGGCCAGTATGGCATCGGCCTGATGACGCGCTTTCCGCTCCTGGCCGTGCAGGCATTCGCCCTGCCCGAGCCGGAGGGCTCCTACGAACCCCGGCGCGCTGTGAGCGCCGTAGCACAGGTGAACAAAGACCTTTCGATGCGCTTTACCTCCACCCATCTGGACTTGCCGTCCGATGCGATCCGCCTGGCACAGGTCACTTCGCTCACCAAATGGCTGTCGGGCGACGATATGCCCTCCATCGTCTGCGGGGATTTCAACGCCACGCCGGAGACGAATGCCATAAAATACATGGAATCCCACTGGCAGCGGGTCTGCGACGACCAGACCACTTATCCTGAAAAAGACCCCCGGAAGAAAATAGACTATATTTTCGTCAAAGGGCTCGGGACGTGGAAAGTCGTGGATTACAAGCGGCTGGCAGATATACCCCTGTCCGACCACTGCCCCATTCTTGTCACCCTGGAATACACCGAACAATAACCTGAAACAACAGATACGACATGAAATTCTTTATCGACACGGCCAACCTGGCCCAGATCGCCGAAGCCAAAGCCCTGGGCATCCTCGACGGGGTGACCACCAATCCTTCCCTGATGGCCAAAGAGGGGATCACCGGACATGAGAACATCCTGGAACACTACCGCCAGATATGCCACCTGGTACCGGGTGGGGCGATCAGCGCGGAAGTGCTGGCCACCGATTACGACCATATGGTGGCCGAAGGCCGGGAACTGGCTGCCCTAAACCCGCAAATCGTGGTGAAAGTGCCCATTACCGAAGACGGGCTGCGCGCGATCAAGACCTTCACCGGCAGCAATATCAAGACCAACTGCACGCTGGTATTCTCCTCGGCGCAGGCCCTTTTGGCCGCCAAAGCCGGAGCGACCTACGTATCCCCGTTTTTGGGCCGGTTGGACGACATCGACGCCGACGGGTTGGAACTCATCCGGGAGATACGCCTGATATTCAACAACTATTCGATCAATACTAAGATACTGGCCGCTTCCATCCGAAGCGTAAAGCATATCACCGGCTGCGCCCTGATAGGCGCCGATGTGATCACAGCCCCGCTATCGGCCATCAAAGGAATGCTGGTACATCCCTTAACCGAGAATGGACTCAAGAAATTCGTCGAAGACGCTGCCAAAATGATGAAATAGGCTGGAACCCGGAACTCATCACCACAAGGGCGGCTATTCCGGAAAAAGGACGGCCGCCCTTCCCGGCTAAAAACCGGCACAAACCAAAAGAAATAGACCTATGGAAAAAAAAGCCATCTTTCTCATCGTATTCACCATTTTTCTGATCGCCACTATTCCGGGCGACGAATTCCTGTCGTTGGGATATATTCTGAAAACGGCCGCCGCGTTCGTTTTGCTTACGATAGCCATCGTGCTACTGGTAGGTAAGAAACGGAAAGAACGGAAAAAACGGTCGGAAAAAAAATAACCACATAAACGCGCAAAACATGAACACAAGAAAACTAGTATCGGCTGCGCTGCTGCTGTGCGCCACCGTATCCTTCCTCTTTGCCCAGCCGGCCCAACAATACGTGACCGTTGTGGCCTCCCCGGACCATGCCGACTGGGTATACAAGACCGGGCAGCAGGCGGAGTTCACGCTTTATGCCCTGAAAGACAATGAAATGCTCCCGAACACCACCCTCGATTACGAGTATGGGCCCGAAAAGCTCGCCCCGGTATTCAAAGGGCAGGTAAAGACCGACAAGAACGGACAGGCACGCATCAAAGTGCCCGGAGCCAAAACACCGGGATTCATCACCGTAAAGGCATCGACCGAGCATAACGGAACGAAGTATTCGGGTTATACGACCATCGGTTTCGACCCGTATAAGATACAACCCACTACGACCCTCCCGGACGATTTCGAGCAGTTCTGGAATACCTCCAAGGAACAGGCTGCCAAAGTGCCGATGAACGTACGCATCCGCCGCGACGACAGCCAAAGCACCGACTGGGCAGACGTCTATTACGTCCGGGTACAAAGCTACCGCCCGGGCAATTACGTCTACGGCGTACTGACCGTCCCCAAAGGCGAAGGCCCGTTTCCCGGCGTTCTCCGGCTTCCCGGGGCTGCTGTACGGGGATTTTCCGGCCCGAACAGCCTGGCAGCCGAAGGCATGGTGGTATTCGAGATTGGCATCCACGGCATTCCGGTAGACCAGGACCGGGAGATCTATTCGGCCCTGCAAAGCGGCCCGCTGGCGGGCTACGCCACGCTGGGCCTCGAAAACCGCAATACATTCTACTATAAAAGAGTATATATGGGCTGCATCCGAGCGATCGACTATCTCTGCTCGCTGGAGTCGGTGGACAGCACGCGCATTGCCGTATACGGCGGCAGCCAAGGCGGAATGCTTTCCGTCGTGACGGCGGCTCTGGACAGCCGGGTGAAATACATGGTATGCCAATTTCCGGCGTTCAGCGATGTAACAGGGTACTACAACGGGCGTGCCGGCGGATGGCCCCACCTATTTATCAACAAGAACGGAACCGCTATCCAGGAAAAGATCGCCACATCCAAATACTACGACACGGTCAATTTCGCCCGGTTCGTCCGTATCCCGGCCTTCTACACCTGGGGGTTCAACGACCTGACCTGCTGCCCGACATCGACATTTTCCGTTTATAACGTGGTAAACGCCCCGAAAGAGCTGCGCCTGGCCCTCGACGCGGGACATTGGACTTACCCGTGGCAAGTCCAGGAAGGCATAGACTGGCTGAAAGGAAAATTCGGGATACCCGAAAAATAACCGCAAACGCGGAACATATAAAACACCTCCAACTGTATCTAAAAAAAAGGACGCTCATCAGAGAGCGTCCTTTTTATTTGCCGGAAAATACCCGGGTTATTTTACATCGAGTACTTCGATCTCGAATTTGAGGATGGCATTGGGCGGAATGACCCCGCCTGCCCCGGCGCTGCCATAAGCCAGATGCGGAGGAAGAATCACGGTCGCCTTTTCGCCTTTGGACATCAGCTGCAATGCCTCGTCCCATCCGGCGATCACACGTCCGGCCCCTACCGGCAGGTCGAACGGTTCGTTCCTTTTGACGGAGGAATCGAATACACGCCCGTCGGGGAACATACCGGTGTAATGCACGGTAGCCGTCTGGCCCGCTTTTATCGGGTTGCCGTCCCCCTTTTTATCGACCCGGATGCGGAGCCCGCTGGCCGTTTTTACGAACCCGGCGGAAAGTTTATCCAACTCTCCCTCCATTTTCTTTACCAACTCTTTCCGGCGCTCGGCAACCATTTCCTCGGCCCGGGCGAAAACGTCAGGCGCGTTGAATTTTTTTGCTTTTTCGCCCACGCGGACGATCTCTACTTTTTCCATTTTATCGCCCTGCGCAATAGCGTCGACCACTTCCTGGCCCTCGATCACGAGGCCGAACACCGTATGATGGTCGTCCAGCCAAGGTGTAGCCACATGAGTGATGAAGAACTGCGAGCCGTTCGTTCCCGGCCCGGCATTGGCCATCGAAAGAACGCCGGGGCTGTCGTGGCGAAGCGAATCGTCGAATTCGTCGGCGAACTTATAGCCCGGGCCACCGGCACCCGTGCCGGTGGGATCGCCACCCTGTATCATGAAGTCATTGATCACCCTGTGGAATTTCAGCCCGTCGTAGTACGGCTCCCCGGCTTTTTTCGCGGTGTTTTGTATCGTTCCTTCGGCCAGACCTACGAAATTGGCCACCGTTACCGGCGCCTTCTCGAATTCCAGGCGGATAAGGATTTCCCCTTTAGGGGTTGTCAGCCGGGCATAGAGCCCGTCGGTAAGATTTTCTTTCGACATTTTATTTTTCAGGTTCAAGGATCTGTAATTCAAAGACCAGGTTGGTATTGGGCTTTATCTTGCCCATATCGCGGTCTCCATAAGCCATTTCGGAAGGTATCCACACGATAGCGTGGGAGCCTGCCGGGAGCAGGGCAATCGCCTCGTCCCATCCTTTGATCACTTTCCCGGTACCGAGAGGAAAAGAAATAGGCTCCCCGGCGAACTGCGAAGAATCGAACATCGTCATATCCTCGAAGCAACCGACGTAGTTCACGCTGACTTTTTCGCCTTTCTTGAACAGGCGTCCGGTGCCCCTTTCCAGCATCTTGATCTTGATGCCGCTCTTGGTCACTTCCGCGCCCTTGAAAAGAGTGTCGAGGTTGGCCTGTACCCGGGCATCGTAAGCAGCGCGTATTTTAGGCAGATTCTCGGAAAACGCTTTATACGCATCCCATCCCTGGGCATCGGCCCCTTTGCGGATGATCTTCACCTCCTTGATACGGGCGCCCTGCTTGATGGCTTTTACGCGGCGCATATCCTTTTTCGGATCGACTATCCGTCCGAACACGGTATAGCGCCAGTCCAGGTGAGGAGTGTCGCCCATCGTAATATAGAACTGCGAACCGTTGGTCGTGGCACCGGCATTGGCCATCGCGATCACACCGGGGGCGTGCTTGATGGTGTCCACGATCTCGATCGGGAACTGATATCCGGGGCCTCCGCCGCCTGTGCCGGTAGGATCGCCCGCCTGCACGACGAAATTGTCCTCTACCCGGTGGAACACCAGGGAATCGAAATACTTCTTGCCTTTATAGGCCGGATCGATATCCCCTTCCATCGTGCCTTCGGCCAAGGCTACGAAATTACCGGTGGTCATCGGCACCTCCTTATAATACAGCTTCACGAGTATTTCTTTGCCTTTTTCGGGCTGTATGGAGGCGTATACGCCGTCCGGCAGGTTACTGTACCGGTCGCAGGAAACGATCATAAGCCCCGCCGCCAGCACGGTGAAAATCTTTTTCAGGTTCATTTTCAATCTATTTTTAATTTGTTATCCAAGGAGTAAAGGTAATAAAAATACGTCGCGTAAGCCGTATCTTTGCACCAAAAGAGCAAAAAAATGGATACCGAGGATTTTGCCGCACGGGCTTTCGGCCTCGAAAAGGACGGCCGGAAAAGGTTTGAGGAAATGGTGCTGGAAGCGTTCCGTTACCAGGCCCGGGAAAATGCGGTGTACCGGAAATATATGGATATGCTGGGCTTCCGCCCTGAAGAAGTAGATCGCATGGAAAATATCCCTTTTCTGCCCATCGGTTTCTTCAAAACGGAAAAAGTGGCCTGTGGCCAGTTCGAGCCGGAAAAAATATTCCTCTCCAGCGGGACGACCGGCATGAATCAAAGCCGGCATTTCGTAAAGCATCTCCGCACCTACCGCCGGAGCTTTACCGCCTCGTGGGACTATCACTATGGGCCTATCGACGGCACCGCCGTATTGGCCCTGCTACCCTCTTATCTGGAACGGGACGGCTCTTCCCTGATCACGATGGCGCAGGGATTCATCGAGGACAGTCAAAACCCGGAAAGCGGGTTTTACCTGTACCAGCATGAAAAACTTCATGAAAAACTGTGCCGTCTGTCGGAAAACGGCAGTAAAATACTCCTTTTAGGGGTATCGTTCGCCCTGCTGGACTTCATAGAAAAATACAAGCTACAATTGCCGGAAAACGCCATCGTCATGGAGACGGGCGGAATGAAAGGCCGGCGGCGGGAAATGGTTCGGGAAGAACTGCACGGGATACTGAAGGAGGGCTTCGGCGTGACGCATATCCACTCCGAATACAGCATGACAGAGCTCCTGTCCCAAGCGTATTCCAAGGGTGAAGGGCTATATACCACCCCGCCGTGGATGCGCATCGTACTGCGGGACGCCTCCGACCCTCTCTCGCTGCTGCCGGAAAATTCGGACATGCGCGGCGGGATCAACATCATCGACCTGGCCAACATAGATTCATGCTGTTTTATCGCCACCGAAGATTTGGGTGCCGTCCATCCGGGCGGGTGTTTTGAGGTGTTAGGGCGTTTCAGCGGGTCGGATATCCGGGGATGCAACCTGTTGGTGGCCGAGTGACCTTTCTCCTGACTAAATAAAAACACGGGCGGCCAATGGCCGCCCGTGTTTTGCCCGTAAAGAACCTTACTCCAGAGAGTGCAGTCCCAAACGGTTGCCTTCACTATCGAGAAATAGGGCAAAAGAACCCATTCCCTCGCACTCGATCTTCGTCTTCAGGCGGATTACCTTTCCTCCATTCTTTTCGACGGTTTCGAGGGTAGCAGCGATATCGTGAACTTTTAAGTGGATCAGCACTCCGTCGGACGAAGGTAGGAAACCCTCTCCGTACGACACCGCCCCCCAAGGGGCTTTATCGGGCCCATCGGGAAAAAAAGCCATCTTTTCCGCGCCGCATTCGACCACAGATAGTTCCACTCCAAAAACACGCTGGTAAAAATCGACCGCCCGGTGGAAATCGCAGGACGGGATCTCAAAAAAAGAAACCGGATTATTCATTGTTTTGCGGGTATTAATTAGAAAATCAGTTAACCCGGCAAAAGTAGAACGCGCCGTTTCTCTAAACTTGGAAAAAACGGACTTTTGGGAAGGATATTTATCCTATAGCGATCCTAAAGAAGAAAAATAGTCTGAATATGGCTCGCATACCGAGAGGTACTGCCGCGGGGAATACCCGGAAAACTCTTTGAATTCAGCCGTAAGGTGCGCCTGATCGTAATACCCGCACCGATATGCCAAGTCGGTGAACGTCATGTCCGGAGTGGCTCCCAAAACGGACAAAGCCCGCTGGAAGCGCACCGTGCGGATAAAATCTTTAGGAGAGGCCCCAATATTTTCAGAGAAAACGCGCCGGAACTGCCTCTCTCCCAAACAAGCCCCGGCCGCCAACTGCGAAACCCGCAGTTCTCCGCTGTTCCGGTTTATTTCCCCTACAACTCCCTGCAATCGCTTATACAGACGGGTGTCCAAAGATTTCATTCGGCCTGTCAGGAATCTTTCGAGTAGAGCCACTTGGTCCTCTGCCCGAACAGCATCCATCATCCGCCTTTCCAAATCGGCCAATCCCTTATCTTCCGTAGCATCCAGCGGGACTACCTCCCCGGCAAATTCGTCCATCGGCCGATCGAAAAACAAGCGGGCTGCGAACGGGCGGAACACCACTGCGATCAACTCCAAAGGGCCGGTAAGCACCAAGTCCGAAAAACCGGTCTTATGGCCGCATACCACTCCCTGGCAGCATAAGCCGCCGGAAGGAAGCCATACCCGCGCACCCCGGTAAAATACCAGTTGGATATTCCCGGAAGGGATAATACGTTGGGAGCCGGACTTCCCGTCCGTACGAAGTATCCAATAATGCTTGACGTACGGCGCCAGCAAAGCAGAAGGACGAAAAAAAGCCACCTGTTCCATTCTGCAAAGGTATTCTCCCTGACGGTAAAACACAAAAAACGGCCGGAAAATCCGGCCGCCTTAAACCGCCTTTATCAATCCGTTAAAAACGATCGAGAGGATTTTTACTTGCCCCCGTTTTCATACGGATATTCAGTCCCATCCTGGGCAATCCGGAATACCCGATCCATCCCCAGGCAACTACTGGAAAAGATGATATCGAATTCCCGGGGATACTCATTGGTATTCGCGTTTATCTGGAAACGGACTTCCTGGCCTTCTACCGTATAGGATTCCCATGAACTGAGGGTGCATCCCTCTATTAACGGTACGGGCAGCACAGCATAAGTGGCATCGGCCGTCACGTGGGTAAAATAATCATATTCTCCGCCACCCCGAGCCTGAATCCGATCTTGGGGCTGCGATTTCTGTCCCGGCTCGTTCGGGCCTGTAAAAGAACAGAGTGTAAATGCCATCAGCAATAGCCCGAGGCACATTAATACCGGTTTAAAAATATTCTGTTTCATGATTGTAGGATTTTAAAAATTAGTATTTGAAATAAACGAAGGCAGTTTTAGCAAATATAACAAATTATGTACTACAAACAAATCTATTTATCATCTCCTGTATTTTTTATAAAAAAGGCCGCGCAATGCGCGGCCTTTTGATCGTAAAAACAAATTTTAATAGGCTTTCGCGAAGACCACCCGGCCCTTCGAAGGTTTTCCGGTAAGAATATCTTTCCCGTCCTCCGGCACAAAATCCATCGGGATGCAACGGATCGTAGCTTTGGTCAGTTCTTTGATCTTTTCTTCCGTCTCGGGGGTACCATCCCAATGAGCCATTACAAAACCGCCTTTATTTTCGATAATATCGACGAATTCTTCCCAGGTATCAGCCTTGTATGTACGGTCGACGCGCATTTTGGCCGCCTTGTCGAACAGGTTCTTTTGGATATCGGCCAGCAGGTTTTTGATGGATTCCACAACCCCTTCCATCGGCAGGAATTCTTTGGTCATCGTATCGCGACGGGCCACTTCGAATTGGTTGCTTTCCAAATCTTTCGGGCCGAGTACCATACGTACCGGCACTCCTTTGAGTTCGTATTCATGGAACTTCCAACCCGGTTTCTGGCTGTCGTCGTCGTCTACTTTGACGCTTATTCCGGCGGCACGCAACCGGGCGGCTGTTTCATGTAGCTTTTCGCGCAGGGCGGCGTATTCTTCATCGTTCTTATAGATAGGCACCATGACCACCTCTATCGGGGCGAGCGCCGGGGGCAGCACCAATCCGCTGTCGTCCGAATGGGTCATGATCAATGCACCCATCAAACGGGTGGAAACGCCCCAGGACGTAGCCCATACATAACTCATATTGTTGTCCTTGTCCGAATATTTTACATCGAACGCCTTGGCAAAGTTCTGTCCGAGGAAATGCGACGTCCCGGCCTGAAGGGCCTTTCCGTCCTGCATCATCGCTTCGATGCAGTAGGTATCCTCCGCCCCGGCAAAACGCTCGGACGGGGTTTTGTACCCTTTGATCACCGGCATAGCCATCACGTTCTCCGCAAAATCGGCGTACACTTCCAGCATCTTCCGGGCTTCTGCTATGGCTTCCTCTTCGGTGGCATGGGCGGTATGACCTTCCTGCCAAAGGAATTCCGCCGTGCGCAGGAACAAGCGGGTGCGCATTTCCCAGCGCACCACATTGGCCCACTGGTTTACCAGGATAGGCAGGTCGCGGTACGACTGTATCCAACGGCGGTACGTATCCCAAATGATAGTCTCGGACGTCGGGCGGACGATAAGTTCCTCCTCCAGTTTCGCCTCGGGATCGACTACAATACCACTTCCATCCTCCGCATTTTTCAGGCGGTAATGGGTCACTACGGCGCATTCTTTGGCAAACCCGTCCACATGGTGGGCTTCTTTGGAAAAATAAGACTTGGGAATGAATATCGGGAAGTAGGCGTTCTGGTGTCCGGTGTCTTTAAAACTCTTATCCAGATAATCGCGCATTTTTTCCCAGATGGCATAGCCATACGGTTTGATGACCATACAGCCCCTTACGCCCGACTGTTCCGCCAAGTCGGCCCTGACCACCAATTCATTGTACCAGCGCGAATAATCCTCCGCACGGGAAGTAAGTTTTTTACTCATAATTTGTCAGTTTGCCGCTATGTCATCATTCCTATCCATTAACGGCTATTTTTGATTATTTTATTTTTGTTTTATGAAAAATATCATTACATTTGATAATGATAGCTGCAAATTTACTTATTTATAAACTAAATAGGCAAGAAATTATGAGAAGGTTTACGCGATACTTTAAGACGGTGGCCGTGCTTGCCGTTTTAAGCAGCTCTTTACAAGGATGCTACACATATATCCCAACCATGAGCCGGGAATCGGACGGCGTATATTACAATGCCTCCAAAGATTCCGACCGCACTCAACGAGCCCAGCAATATTATGCGCAAAACAGGAATTCCTCCCGGGATGACAATCGTTATTATGATGACAACTATTACAATGACGAGGATGCCTACTATGAGGATGAGTATTACGGCACCCAGGATCTGACCCCGGTAGAAGCCGCATACTGGAGTACGATGCCTTCCAAATACAAAGGGGATGGAGATGTCAAAGTGCTTAACACCTATAACAACAATTATTACTACGACCTGGCTACTCCTAAAGTGAACATCTCTTTGGGATACGGGTTCGGCGGGTATGGTCCTTCGTGGGGATTCGGCATTTCGATAGGCAATCCGGCCTATTATTACGAGCCGTACTGGATGTGGCCGTATAATTATTACGCTTATACCTATCCCTGGAGTTATTGGAACCGGTATGACCAATGGGCATGGTATGGCCCTTGGTACAGGCCGTCATGGAATCGTCCGTATTGGAACGATCCCTGGTACTGGAACGACCCGTACTGGTGGCATCACGGATATTATCCCAACCGCCCTGGCGGCGGCGGACACCGTCCACCCGCAGAGAGGCCCCCGCACCGGTATCCGAGCGATACGTCTCCAGGCGTACGCCCCGGGCTGGATGGGAACCAGGGTGGACGCCCATCCGGGAACAACCGTCCTTCGGGCAATCCGTCCAACAGTTCGGGCGGCTATGACCGCCGTCCTTCGGGCAATCCGTCGTCGTCTTCCGGTTCGCGGCCCTCTACGGGTTCCGGACAGCAACCCGGCTCAAGGCCGTCTACCGGCGGAGACAGGGGCAATTCGTCCTCTTCGTCCAACGGACAGCGTTCGGAATATAAAAATATACGCGGAGGATCGTCGTCGTCTTCCCGCAGGGGATCTTCTTCTTCGAGTTCGGAAAACCGGGTAATTTACCGGGCCCCGTCCTCCGAAAGCGGCTCTTCTTCGTCGGGCAGCAGCAACCGGAGTTACAATAACGGTTCGTCTTCCAGAAGTTATAATCGCCCTACTTCGTCCAGCAGCAACCGGAGCTACGACAACGAATCGTCATCGAGCAGCAACCGGAGTTACGACAGCCCTACCTCGTCGAGCAGTAGTCGGAGCTACGATAGCGGTTCATCCTCCAGAAGTTATGACAGCGGCTCGTCGTCGAGGAGTTATTCTTCGCCGAGTTCCGGGTCTTCGTCCTCCTCTTCATCCGGTGGATCCGTCCGGAGATAAGGCAACATGTAGAACTTTAAAACTGAAAAAGCCATGAAATTCATATATAAAACAGCACTTGCCGGTGCCGCCTTATTGTTTTGCGGCAACCTATGGGGGCAGACCATGAACGACATTTATAATTTCCAACGGGCATCCATGCAGTACGGAACCCCGCGCTTTATGGGGATGAGCGGTGCTTTCGGGGCTGTGGGCGGAGAGGTATCCGCCGCCACCATCAACCCGGCGGCGGGGGCCGTAGCCGTGAAAAGCGAGGCGAGCTTTACCCTCGGCGCGGAATGGTACGACAATAAAACCTCCTTTTACGGTACCAAGGCCAACAAGACATCTGACATCAATGTGACCGCATTCCAGGGGGGTGCCAATTTTGTCTTCAAGAACGATTCCCCCTCCTCTTCGGTAGCAGGATTCAATATCGGGATAAACTACAGCCGGCGGAACAATTTCAACAATGAAGTTGTGATCTCGGGGCGGAATAATACCCTGACGTACTGGCAGGATGGCACCCTCTATGGCTCTTCCGTCATCGAAGACCTCCTGCGCCAGGGGCAAGACTGGGATAAAAAACATCCTAACCCGGAAACCAGACCCAAAAATCCTCTTATAGATCTGGCGGGGGACCTTGGAGTATTGTACAGGGGACCAGGCCCGGGTGGAGAAGAGCGATGGGAACCGGGCGCCGATTACCGGGACATCGACCAGTTGGCCCAGCTTATCACTTCCGGATATATGGGAACGACGACTTTCTCGGTCGGCATGAACCTGAACAACAGGGTCTATCTGGGTCTCGGGTTCGACTACTATTCGCTCGACCTGGGCCGGAACGATATCAAACTCGACGAATGGGGCTATACCAGCAACAATACCATTCCGCACGACGGCATTTCCAACCTGTATTACGATCGTTACACGGCCCAGACTGGCTGGGGAAGCGCTTTCTCGATCGGTATCATCGGGCGCGTAACCGACGAATTCCGCCTCGGGTTCTCCTGGAAATCGGCAGCCCGGATCTATATAGACGAGGACTACAGTTATGCGATGGGCGCCGAGTTCTTCGACGGCACTTTCAACGAAGGAACCGAACATCCGACGTATTATACCCCCAATTCATATAGTTTCAAATCCCCGTCCGAATGGACTTTCAGTGCGGCCTACGTTTTCGGACAGTATGGCATCCTGAGTGTAGACTATATGGTGAAGGATTTTTCCAAGATGCGGTTTAAAACCGAAAGCTTGAAGGATAGAAACAATATCATAGCCGACCAGATGAAAATAGCGCAGACTCTCCGTGTAGGCGCCGAAGCGCGGCTTTACCCGGTGAGTATCCGGGCAGGGTTCAGCTATATCGGATCCCCGTACAAAGACCTTACCGTCGAGCGCGTCAGCCAATCTGCCCCGGGAGAGAATATATGGGTGACCTTACCTCAGGGGACAGGCAATACGATCGGCTTTTCGGCCGGTTTGGGCTATTCTATCGGCAATTTCCTGACCATCGATGCGTCGTATGTGAATAGTTCGTACAAGACTTATACGTATTTGTATGAACCTGAATTGATCAATCCAATAGAGAATAAAGTCTCGGCTAGTTACGTATCCTTGGGGGCTACATTCCGGTTTTAAACCGGTTTTATCAAAATAAAACAGCCCCGGCATCACACCGGGGCTGTTTTTATACCGGTCTTCATTCTTTCGCCGGTTAAAGATATTTATATCCGGATGGGTTCTCCACTGCGTTTCTTGACCCATACCGTAAAAAGGACGCTCAGGGCTATCGCTGCCAGGCGGACGATATTCGCCCAAATCCTGCCTTCCGGATTATTGCCCTCAAATGCGATCCAGGACAAATTGATCAGGATATGCAACCATATCGGCACCCAAAGGTTATTTCGCCACTGGACAAACATCCAACAGAGAAAAGCACCGTCCAAGGCCGTAAGGAAAAACATCGACCCTATGGCTACCATATTCCACTCCAACTGGATATGCAAAAAAGCAAATGGCACGACAGACGCCAGGACGGCGGGCACGAATCTCCATCGGGCATAGCGGAACAACTGCCCGAAAATAAAACCACGGAACATGACCTCCTCAAAAAAGCCGGCGATCACAGCCGTACTAAGTACATCGCTCCAATATTCGCCTACCCAGTAAGTACTTATGCAAGTAGGGATAGACAACCCTATTTTCGATAGGGCATCACTAAAACCCGCAGTCATAGGCATCACAAATGCATTCCCTACAAACATTGGTAGGGCACATAAAGCGGATACCGATAAGGCCAGGATAAAATTTCCGGAAAAACCCCAGGAGCGGAATATCTCCTTCGGCCTGTGAAGGACGAACATAGCCAATAAGGAGATCAGAGTAAGCAAAGAAAAAAGCACGAGCTTCCGGGCTGGGACACTCCACTCGGCTAGGTATTTACCCGTCAGAAAGGACAGAGGACTGTATTTGAAAAAATAGATCCAAAGCGCCGTGGCCGCAAAGACTACCCCGGTAATGACCCAAGGATTATTCCGGACGCTCGAAAAGGACGCCTGGCGCATCATGTCAGGCTTTATTTTGCCGGCCAGAGAAAGCATTATCCCATAACGAAAGGAGCAGGTAGATGACGATCACCAGCGGGAAGGCACGGAAACCCAACGCGATGATAAGCAGAGCCGCTACAGCGATCAGCCCCCAGCGTTTCTGATTGCCGGCCCATCCGAAAGATTTGAATTTGAGGGCAAAAAGGGGCAGTTCGCACACCAGGAGCAGGGACAGGACTACCGTTATCGCCAGCAGCACCCAATAATTGGTCAATACCGACGACAGGACGCCCCACTGGGCCAGGAACGGGAGAAAGACCACGATCAGCGCACAGGCAGGCGTAGGCACGCCGATAAACGAATCCGTCTGCCGGGTATCGAGGTTGAACTTTGCCAGGCGCAGGGCCGAGAAAAGCACGATCAGGAAAGCCGGGGCCGAAGCGATCTCCAGCGGGGACACCGGAAAAGCATCCGACAGGGGTTCGGCGGAAAAAGCCCCAGCCAGGGCGGTTTTCATCATCGTGAACATGACCATCGAGGGCAAAAGCCCGGAAGTAATACAGTCGGCCAGCGAATCCAATTCTTTTCCGATATCGCTTTTCACATGGAGCATACGGGCTGCAAAACCGTCGAAATAATCGAATGTGACTCCCAACAGGAATATCCATCCGGCCTGGACGTAATACTCATGATAGGCGAACAGCGTGGCCACCACTCCGCAAAAAAGGTTGCACAGGGTCAGGAAATTGGGGATATGCTTTTTAATCGACATGCTTTTATTCTTCGCTATTTTCTTCTGTATCTTCTTCATACGGCTCCTCCAATTCGAGAATCTCCGCCGCGCGGGCGTCCTCCAGGGTCTCGAGGGAGCGGAGTTTGCGGTTGATGGCCGATACCCGCGTAGTATTGAGCTCGCCGATAGTCTTCTGGGCCAGGGAGATCTGCCGGTAGGCCTTGCCGAGGTTGTCTCCGAACTTACCGAATTCGGTCTTTACCGCCGAAAGCGTCTGCCAGATAGCCGCGCTTTTCTTTTCGATGGCCAACGTATGGAATCCCATCTGGAGACTGCTGATAAACGCCGCCAGGGTGGTAGGCCCGGTGACCGTCACTTTGTATTTGGTCTGGAGTTCTTCAAATACCCCTACTTCGCGCAGCACCTCGGCATACAAGCCCTCTACGGGAAGGAACATGATGGCGAAATTGGTCGTGTACGGAGGTTCTACGTATTTCTCACAGATATCCTTGGCGAACGTCTTGATGCGGTTCATCAGGTTGCGCCGCGCCAGTTCCACAGCCGCCGCATCACCCGATTCGGAGGCGAGGATCAACGACTGGTAGTCCTCCATCGGGAATTTCGAGTCGATGGGCAGATAGACCGATTTTTCGTTGTCGTCCTTGCCGGGCAGTTTCACGGCATATTCCACCACGGCCCCGGCCCGGGAAGGATTGGGATGGGCGTTCTGCTCGTACTGATCCGGAGCAAGCATCTGCTCCAGGATATTGCCCAACTGGTATTCGCCCCACGTCCCGCGCACTTTCACATTGGAAAGGACTTTTTTCAGGTCGCCCACGTCGGAGGCCAGTGTTTGCATCTCGCCCAGGCCTTTGAATACCGATTCCAATTGGTCGGATACCCGTTTAAAAGACTCGGTAAGGCGTTTTTCGAGCGTGTTCTGGAGTTTTTCGTCCACCGTCACCCGCATCCGTTCGAGCTGTTTTTCGTTGTCCTCGCGGATGTGCTGGAGTTTCGTTTCGAGGGTAAGGGTATTTTCCTTCAGGGCTTTGGATACCGCCTCATTCTGCTCCTTGAGGAACAGAGCCATCTTGTCCATCCGCTCGCCCAGAGACTCGGCCAGCATCTTGAAATCCTCGCGCGAGCGGGATTCCTGACGGATCAGATCGTCCTTCAGTTCGGTCTGAAAGCGGGAAAATGTGCCTGCCGCCTCGCCGCGTGCCGATCGGTTCTCTTCACGTACGGTACGCTCTATCCGTTCGGCATCCTCCCTGAAGGAAGCCGGACGAAGCCTCGTTACGAGGACTATGAGTACCACCAGCAGCGCTACGGCCGCCCAGAGAAGGATCTCGACCATGGGGAAAATATTATTTACTTACCGTATATCTCGTCCAGCAGCCGTGCCAGGCGAAGGCCGGCATCGAGGAACTGTTTTTTTACCGTATCGGTATATTTGAAATAGTAATCATAGGAATAATCGCCATTGGCAGGCGTGTCCTTGTAAATTGCGTCGCTCAGGGCGAGGCTCTGCTCGACCCAGGCCATCATAGGCTGGTCGGCGATCTTCTTGATCTGTTTTTTGGTCAGGTTCCGGTCGATGTTTTTCGTCCATTCGGAATAGCTCCACGGGCGGCAGCTTTCCACCAGTTTGCTGTCCCAGATGCTGTGCAGGTTGGTCGGCTGGCCGAACCATTTCACCGGTACCATGTTCCCGCCCAGATCGGAGCGGTGGCCTGTATGCAGGGGGCAGTGCATATCCCCCACCAGATGGATCAGCAGGGTCAGATAAACCTTTTCGTCCTCCGGGGAGAGTTTTCCGCCTTTCAGTTCGTCTATCACATAATTGAGCTGGGTATAAACATCCCCGTTGGGATCCTTGGGCATCGTTTCATAGGTATACCCTTCGTCCACGTTCAGGAAATGCCAAGTGGCGGTGTGGGCGTATTTGGGGTCTTTACGCACCATATCCGGCCAGGACGAGACGTCCACCATAGTCTGGCCACCCAAAACGGCATCCACTTTTTTCGCGGTCTTTTTGGAAATGTGGTTGGCAGCGACGTCGGCTACTACCGCATGCCCTTTCGGCCCCCAGCCGAACGATGCCTGAAGCGTGAAAACCGCCAGGGCAAAGGTCAATAAAGTTCTCATTTTTATATCGGATATTTTTTGTTTTTCGAGCTGTAAAGGTAGCGTTTCCCGTTGAAAAAAGCCAATAAAAAACACCCGGAGTGTTTGGATAAGGACTCTCCGGGCGTTTTCGAAACAAACCTTAAATTAAAAAATGCTAAGAGAAGTTTTCGTTTTAAGAATGGAGTGCTTTCGCTCTTTCTTCCAGCTGCTCGTGAGTCATCTGGATGGACTCGTCTCTCTGGCAGCTGTCCGTCGGGCATACCGTTGCGCACTGAGGTTCGTCGAAGAAACCTACGCATTCGGTGCATTTGTCCGAGGCTATGTAGTAATGGTCGTCGCTGACAGCCGGGTGTTTTTCACCTTTGAGCTCCCAGTCCACGCCGCCTTCATAGATAGCCTCATTCGGGCACTCCGCAGCGCAAGCGCCGCAGCTTATGCAATCGTCAATAATTTTTAAAGGCATAACTGATGTTGTTTACTGTTAATAAAATTTGATCCTCTGATTTTATTTAGGCAAATGTATAAAACCCTGCCATAGTTTCAAATAAAAGTGCGTTAAAAACGGCTTTTTTTTAGAAACCTACATTCGTTAATTTCTTTACCGTGCTGTTATACTGGGCGATAATGTCATCGATCGTCTTTCCTGCCGAATAGCGCTTTTTGATCATCGACGCTCCCTGTCCTATCTCCAGTTCGCCATCGTCCAGGTTTCCTTCGAATATCCCCAGGCGCGCGCGGCCTTTCCCCAGCAATTCGCGCAACTGGTTGGCGGACGCCCCGTCGGCATAGGCCTGCTGTATCTGCTGGTAGAATTTATTCTTGAGCAAACGCACCGGGGCGAGCTCTTTGAGCGTGAGCATCGTATCCCCGTCGCCCGCCTCGATCACGGCTTGCTTAAATGCTTCGCTGGCCGAGCTTTCGTCCGCCACCGCAAAAAGCGACCCTATTTGCACGCCATCCGCCCCCAGGGCCATCGCCGCAGCCATCGAGCGGCCCGACACGATCCCGCCGGCCGCCATCACCGGGATGTCCACCGCATCCACCACAGCCGGCACAAGGGCCATCGTGGTCGTCTCTTCGCGACCGTTGTGGCCGCCCGCTTCAAAGCCTTCCGCAACGACCGCATCCACGCCCGCGCTCTGGGCTTTCAGCGCGAATTTCACGCTCGACACCACGTGAACCACCGTAAATCCTTTTTCTTTCAGCGAGGGAGTGAATGCCGCCGGATTGCCGGCCGAAGTGAAAATGATCTTCACGCCTTCCTCCTCCATCACGGCGATCGTCTGATCCACTTTCGAATAAAGCATCGGTACGTTGACCCCGAAAGGCCGGTCGGTAAGGGCTTTCGCCTTGCGGATATGCTCCCGCAGGAGGTCGGCCTGCATCGATCCGGAGCCGATAAGCCCCAGCCCCCCGGCATTGGAAACGGCAGCGGCTAATTTAGCCCCGCTTATCCACACCATTCCCCCCTGTACGATGGGGTATTTTATTCCGAACAATTGGCAGATCTTGTTTTCCATAGTATTTTTCGTTTAGTTATTCTTCTTTTTTTCGCGGCTTCGGCGGCCTTTTTGGGGAAAGGCGGCAGGCGAAGGTGTTCCGCGCGGATATAAATCTCCTCGGAGAACTGAAAAGTTCCGTCCTTTTGCCGGGACATTTCGTAAATATAGTGAAAGCCGAGCACCTTTCAAACTTGTTTGAAAATGGCCGAGGCGCTTCCTGTATTATCAAATATACGAAAAAACGATGGCCGGCACATCCTGCGAACCTTTTGGCTGTATTCGAATCTTAAATTTCCGGTAAAAACATCCTACAGGCCCTGTAATACCTTGCGCCACGCTTACCCCGGACGATTTTGAACGGCCGGTACAATGGTGCCGATTTAGCCGCCGGATTTCTGTTTGACTACCGTTTTGAGCGTGTATAAACCTACCATCGGTATTACTCTTTCGAAGCCGCCACGACCATTTCCATCGTTTTGTCCACCGTACCGAGCGCCTCCGTTCCCAATGACACGGCGAGTATCGTCCCCTCCGGCGACACGAATACCAGATAAGGCGTCCCCCCGACATCGAAACGGCGCTCGAACAAATAATTATCCCCTTGCGATAAGTCGATGTCGGGGTACGGATGCTTGAACATACCCATGATATATTCTTTCATGTCCGCCGGGGCTTTGGAGGGGTCTTCGAAATTTATGTGCACGCCCGAAGGATCGGTCGTACCCAGTATTTCGAGGCCGTACGGATGGTATTTTTCCTGGATTTTCGCGATGAGCGGATCGGCATAATGCGATCCCGGGCAGCCCGCGCTCCAATGCGAAATGAGCAGGTATTTACCCGCATAATCGGCCAGGCTCACTTTTTTTCCACTACGGGATACCAAAAACAACTCGGGGCACGGCTTCCCCACCTGTACCGAATCGGCATGTTCCCATTTGCGTTTCACGATATCCGCAAAACCGGTTTTTTTGGTCTTGGGGGCGAAATTGTCGTACACCGCCCGATTGCCCACGGCATCGTCCCGGTATATACGGGCCGTACTGATGTAGGCAAATGCAGCAAAAGGCGTATCCTCCTTAAAAAATGAGTAATACAATTCTTTCTGGGCTTCCTTTACTTCCTCCCGCTGCCGGCGCAGGGCGTTGACTGCGGCCGTATCCTTTGCCTGGGCCGCACGGCGTCCCTGCGCAGAGATCGTATCGAGCGCTACGTCCAGACTTTCCTCTGCGGCCAGGAATGCACGGGCCTTTTTATCGTACAATTTGCTCTCGACAATCCCTTTGCGGAAATCTTCTGCCGATGCAGTAATTACCGTTTTTCCGGCCGGAAGCGCAAAATAAATTCCCGGGGGGAACGGCGGCTTTTCCGCCGCCGAGGCCAGGTATAGGAGTTTGGCCGGGCATTCGGCATCCAGACGGCCGGAAAAAGAGAACGATCCATCCGCCGACACCCCCACTGTATCCGCTTCATCACAGGGCAAGGGGGAATAATTGTGGCCGGCAAAACGGACCAGCACTACTTTATCTCCGGGCGATGCGCCGTCCACACGGCCACAGACCGTGAATTTTCCACCCTTGGCCTGAGCCGAAAATACGGCGGCGCATAAAGATGCCAGTAAAAACAGAAGTTTCGTATTCATAGTCGCTGTAATATTTCAATAAAAAACGACAGGCCTGTAAGCCGGGTTCTGTGCCGTCCGAAGACGGTTCCCATCATTTATCTGGGACTGCGGTCGCCCGCAGCCTCTATCTGCCTACCCCCCGGAAATCAGGACACGGGCCGCGTCCCGCCCGCAAGGGGCTTTCCGGTATATGTGGCATTTCACCCCGTAAGGTTTACATAGGCCCGCCGTGTCACCACGGCGGCGGTGGGCTCTTACCCCGCCTTTTCACCCTTACCGCACCTGAGCGCGGCGGTAATTTTCTGTTGCACTGTCTGTAACCGCCGGATTACCCGGCGGCCCCTTCCCGTTAGGAAGTACGGCGCCCTGCGGTGCCCGGACTTTCCTCACGCGCACAAGTCGCGAGCGATGGGACAGCCTGTCGTATGATCCGGCAAATATACCTATTTTCGGCACACCATCCTTGCCGCCGGATATTATTATCGTTGTACGCAGAGAGGATAAAGGAGTTTTCGTTTAACTTAAATCCGATACTGTACATCCCATGCTTTCCTGGGGTGTCTGTACCCGCACATTAAGAATATTTATAGCTCATTAAGAAAATTTTAGCATTC
>CAUHQV010000032.1 GCA_959608625.1 uncultured Flavobacteriales bacterium | reverse complement strand
CCAGTGTAACCAGTGCGCCTACGTGTGCCCCCACGCTGCGATACGCCCGTTCCTGCTCACCGAAGAGGAAGCCAGCAAGCTGCCCGAAGGCATCGAGACCAAACAGGCCGTGGGTTCGCTCAAGGAATACCGTTTCCGCATCCAGGTGAGCCCGCTGGACTGCACCGGCTGCAACAACTGCGTAGAAGTGTGCCCGACCAAGGAAAAATCCCTGGTGATGAAGCCTCTCGACCAGATGGTACAGATGCAGAGCGTGTTCGAGTACCTGCACGAAAAGGTAGGATACAAGAGCCATTTGGTAGACAAGACTCAAAACGTGAAGAACAGCCAGTTTTCCCAACCTCTCTTCGAGTTCTCGGGTGCCTGCGCCGGTTGCGGCGAGACGCCTTACGTCCGGCTGATGACCCAGCTTTTCGGGGACCATATGTTGGTGGCCAATGCGACGGGTTGCTCTTCGATCTATTCCGGTTCATTCCCCTCGTCCCCGTATACCTGCAATATAGAAGGACAGGGCCCGGCGTGGGCCAACTCCCTGTTCGAGGACAACGCCGAGTTCGGCTTGGGTATGCACCTGGGCAGCGAGCGGATGCGCGACCGCATCGAACAGTTGATGAAGGAGGCCATGGAAAATCCTTCCTGCCCCGCAGAGGCCAAGGAGCTGTTCCCCCAGTGGATACAGAACCGCAAGAGCGCTGCTGAGACGGCTGTTTTGGCACAGAAGATCGTTCCTTTGGTGGAATCCTGCGGATGCCCCCAGTGTAAGGAGATCGCCGTGTTGAAGGATTACCTGGTAAAACGTTCCCAGTGGATCGTCGGTGGCGACGGATGGGCATACGATATCGGTTACGGAGGTCTGGACCACGTGTTGGCTTCCGGGGAAAATGTGAACGTACTGGTACTCGATACGGAGGTTTACTCCAATACGGGCGGACAGTCGTCCAAATCGACCCCGCTCGGCGCCGTGGCTAAGTTCGCCACCTCCGGTAAACGCGTGCGCAAGAAAGACCTCGGTATGATGGCCATGTCTTACGGCTACGTATATGTGGCACAGGTGGCTATGGGAGCTAACAACAATCAGCTCCTCAAGGCCATGAAAGAGGCCGAAGCCTATGACGGACCGTCGCTGATCATCGCGTACTCCCCGTGTATCAACCACGGTATCAAACAGGGCCTGACCAATTCCCAGCAAGTCGAAAAAGAAGCTGTGGAATGCGGATACTGGCACTTGTATCGCTACAATCCGCTGTTGGAAGAGGACGGGAAAAATCCTTTCTCCCTCGACAGCAAGGAGCCCAACTGGGACAAGTTCAACGACTATATCATGGACGAGATCCGCTTCTCTTCGCTCAAGAAAGCGTTCCCCGCCGAAGCCGACGAACTGTTCGCCGCTACCCAGGCCAATGCCAAGTGGCGCTACAATTCGTACCGCCGCCTCGCTTCCGAGAATTGGAGCAATGCAGACGGACAGGAGAAAGCCTGATCATAGATAAATACGGCTTTTCAGCCATTCCTAAAAACCCTCCGCCAAAAGCGGAGGGTTTTTTTGTGCACTCAGAAGCCGTTCAGGATGGCTTGCCCAAGAAAAGGAACCTATTTTCGAAAAACGAGTTTCCGATTTTGGGAAAATACCGTACATTTGCCTTTCTCTAATCCATAATTAAAAGTTATCTGTTATAACTAAAAGTAATTTGAAATGAAGGAAAACAAATCCCTGATACATGCTTTGCGCAACGAAGACTGGACTACTGTCCTGCTTGGCGGAATCATCATGCTGTTTGCCATCGCCCTGGGGGTGACCGGAAACCTCAACCTGATGCCGGTGCTTCCCGCATCGCTTTCTTCGGTGAACGACGTTGCCCAACTGCTCTATATGTTCGTGTTCCTGTATGTGCTTACGTTTGTCGGATTCCGGTTCATGAAACGCGACACGAAGCATTTGTTCCCTTCGTTCGCTGTGATATTCGTTATCGCGGCATCGGCTATGTATATCACCCGTATTCCTGCCGTCAAGACGCTCGGACTGGAGTCGGTGCTTTTCTCGGTAGCCATCGGGCTTATCATCAGCAATTTTATCGGAATCCCGCAATGGCTCCGGCCGGCCATGCAGAGTGAGTTCTTCATTAAAACCGGCCTGGTGGTACTCGGATCGTCGGTGATATTCTCTGAAATACTTAAGGCAGGGTTCTTTGGCATCCTCCAATCGTTGGTGGTGGTGTTCAGCGTATGGTATTTCGCCTTCTGGATCGCCCGGAAGATGAAAGTGGACCGGGAAATGTCCACCATGCTGGCCAGCGCGGTGTCTATCTGCGGCGTATCGGCTGCTATCGCTACCTGCGGGGCTATTAAAGGAGACAATAAAAAACTATCCTACGTGATATCCCTGGTACTGGTGATGGCCATTCCTATGATGTACATCATGCCTTGGCTGGCCACTAAGATGGGTCTTTCGCAGGAAGTAGCAGGTGCCTGGCTTGGCGGGACGATCGATACGACGGGCGCTGTGGTGGCTTCGGGAAAATTCCTCGGCGAAACGGCGGAAAAGTACAGTGTGATTATCAAATCGTCCCAGAACGTCCTGCTGGGATTGGCAGCGTTCCTGATATCCATTTACTGGTCGTATAAAGGCACCCAGCGCGAGGAAAAGCCCACGGCTTCCGTGCTTTGGCAGCGATTCCCGAAATTCGTGCTCGGTTTTGTGGTCGTGTCTATCGTTTTTAGTACCTGTTTCGATGCGGGTACGGCCAAAGAAATAGGCAGCGCGGCCAATAAGAATTTCCGGGAGGCGCTTTTCGCCATCGCTTTCGTGAGCATAGGGCTGGAAACGAATTTCAAGCAGCTATTCTCTCAGGAGAACAAAAAACCGATGATCGCTTTTTCCGTCGCCCAGTTGTTCAATATCGTATTGACTCTGGTAGTGGCCTACGTATTGTTCGGCCTGGTGGCAGGGGACTGATCCGACCGGCTGTAAACCGCGAAGCGGGGCCCAAAAGGGCCCCGCTTCGCGGTTTACAGGAGTTATATTTATTCTTGCCGGAAAAGGATTTTCGCGCGACGTTCGACGATCCACGTTCCGGTGGAATCCTTTCTCAGGTTATACGTATCGTCGTCTTCCTGGTTCCAGGCATAGCCGCCCGAAGGGAGGCCCCGGCGTTCCAGCATTACATTTCCTTCTCTGGGCAGGAAAAGTTCCGCGTGCAGCGAATCCGCCGGGAAAACGGCGAAAGCGGCATACACGGCCGATTGCCCTTCCTGTTTTTCCGTGGGCAGCAGTTTGATCCCATCCTCGAACGGGCGGATGCAGCGCTCCAACGCCTGGCTCCACAAATAGCCGGCCGAGCCGATGCAACCGTGTTCGTCCCGGTCGCCGCCCGTCATGGTGGTTGCAAGTGTTTGGGTGTTCCCATTTCCTTTGCAGGCGGAAAGCAGCAGCAAAAGCATGCTGCAGCCTAATAAACAGATATTTTTCATGTCTTTGATTTATTTAGTTTACGACTCTTGTCCGGATATTATTTGACGGCGCCTAACTCCCGCGCTACTTTGGCAAAGGCCGCTACCGCACGGTCTATTTGCTCCGGGGTATGGGCGGCCGAGATTTGCACCCGGATGCGCGCCTGTCCCTTGGGAACTACCGGGTAGAAAAACCCCGTCACGTAAATGCCCTCTTCGAGCAGGCGCTCGGCCATTTTCTGGGCTAGCGGCGCATCGTACAGCATCACCGGGATAATACTCGAATCCCCCTGTTTGACGTCCAGTCCGGCTTTCCGGATACCCTCCTTGAAACGACGCGTGTTAGCTTCCGTCCGGTCGCGCAGGGTCGTATCCCGCATCACCATCTCGAACGCTTTGGTGGCTGCCCCCACAATGGACGGGCAGAGCGAATTGGAAAACAGGTAAGGGCGGGAACGTTGGCGGAGCATCTCGATGATCTCTTTCGGGCCGGTAGTATATCCGCCCATTGCCCCACCGAGCGCTTTGCCCAGGGTTCCGGTTACGATATCCACCCGGCCTTCCACCCCGCAGTGCTCTATCGTCCCCCGGCCCGTCTTACCGATAAATCCGGCGGCATGCGATTCGTCTACCATGACCAATGCATCGTATTTTTCGGCCAGGTCACAAACGGATTTCAGGTTGGCCACCACCCCGTCCATCGAAAAGACCCCGTCGGTTACCACGATTTTAAAGCGATGTCCGGCTTTTGCGGCATCCTGCAACTGTTTTTCCAAATCGCCCATATCGTTGTTCGCATACCTGTACCGCGCTGCCTTGCATAGGCGCACCCCGTCGATGATGGAAGCGTGGTTCAGTGCATCCGAGATGATTGCGTCGTTCTCGTCGAATAGCGGTTCGAATACCCCGCCGTTGGCATCGAAACAGGCGGCGTAAAGGATCGTATCTTCCGTCCCGTAAAATTCCGATATCTTTTTTTCGAGCGTTTTGTGGATATCCTGCGTGCCGCAGATAAAGCGGACGGAGGACATCCCATATCCCCGGGAGTCCATCGCTTTCTTGGCCGCTTCGATCAGTTCGGGATTATCCGCCAGCCCCAGATAGTTGTTGGCGCAGAAATTGACGACCTTTTGCCCGCCGGCCAAGGTAATCTCCGCTCCCTGGGGGGATGCGATGATACGCTCGTTCTTGAACAGGCCGGCTTTTTTTATCCCCTCCAGCTCCTGCTGTAGGTGATTTTTGAGTTTTCCATACATGATTTCCCGTATTTGTTTAAGGGGTTCCTATTTTTTATACCTCAAATGTACGAAAACGGCAGTATACGTCTCCAAAAGAAGGTTATAAAATAAAAATCAAAGATTTGGAATAAAAAATGGGCGGTTAACAAAAATATTTGTTAAATATACTAAATTTGCAGTGCCGGACAATGGAGAAGGTAAACCGCCATTTTAATGATAATGTTCTGAAAATGAATCTAATGTTCTGGAACAGGCAGTTTGACGCGACGAGCTTTTTATTTAACGTTATGGTAAAAGAAGGGATACTTTCCGGCAAAAGCCTTCCGATACCTTTGCGGCGGACAAACGGAAATAAGTCATAAACAGTAATAAATCCATTAACTTTATGAAAACATTCTTGAGAAGTTTTGCGTTTATAGTCGCTTTTGTCGGGCTGGCTCTCACAGCCTCTGCACAGGTGACTACTGCGAGCATAACCGGATTGGTGACCGACCAGCAGAAGCAGACTCTGCCCGGGGCTACCATCAAGGCTACGCACCTTCCTTCGGGAACGGTGTATGTAGTGACCACTCAGGCTAACGGCCGTTTTACGATAAACGGTATGCGTATCGGGGGGCCCTACACGGTAGAGGTGTCTTACGTGGGCTTTGTCCCTGAAAAGATCGAGGGTGTCAACCTGGTGATCGGTGAAGAACGGAATTTCAACGTCGTGATGCAGGAAGATTCCCAGACGTTGGGCGAAGTAGTCGTAATGGGTACGCGCAATCCGGTGATCAGCGCCGGGCGTACGGGTGCACAGACCGTGGTGACCCGCGACAAGATAGACCGCATGCCGGCTATGAACCGTTCGATCGAAGATTTTACCCGTCTGACTCCGATGTCCAACGGGAACAGTTTTGCAGGTGCAAGCTACAAACTTAATAACGTAACGGTGGACGGAGCTTCGTTCAACAACTCTTACGGCCTTTCCGATAAGCTGGGAGCCGGCGACCTTCAGCCGATCTCTCTCGAAGCTATCGACCAGATCCAGGTTATGATCGCTCCTTACGACGTACGTAACGGGGCGTTCGTAGGAGCCGGTATCAATACCGTGACAAAATCCGGGACCAACGAATGGATCGGATCCGCATACTGGTACACCAAGAGCCCTTCTCTGGAAGGCCTTCGCCAGAACGATTATAAAGCCGACCGGGCTGACTTCCAAAAGAATTTTTATGGAGCCAGCGCCGGTGGGCCTATCATCAAAAATAAATTGTTCTTCTACATAAACGGAGAACTCGACCGCTTGTCCACTCCGGTGAACTACCGCCCGCGTCCTGATAAAAACACTCCCGTAGAAGGAAACTATTCCTATGCAGATGAGAAGACCCTTCAGGAACTCTCCGATTTCCTCCAAGAGAACTTCGGATATAATCCGGGATCGTACAACGTGAAGAACAGCCCGGAAGAGGCGAACCGTATTACCGCCCGTTTGGACTGGAACATCAATTCCCGCAATACGCTGAGTTTGAAATATTTCTACCTCAAATCCTTCAAAACCAACAATCCGAGCACCTCGGGCGCTATGACCGGAGGCCGCGGACCTAACCAAAACGCTATTCCGTTCTCTTCGTCTTATTACAGAGCGAACAACAACTTCAACATCGTAATGGCCGACCTGAATACGACCATTAACAACAATATGTCCAATACGCTGAAGATCGGCTATTCGGCCCTGCGCGATTACCGCGATATGGACGGAGGTTTTTTCCCGGAAGTCAATATCGGACAGGGGAACGCCACCGGAGGAAAATCGACGGCAATGACCACTTTCGGCACCGAGGCCAACTCGTACAACAATATGTTGAATTCCGATATTTTCCAGATCCAGGACAACTTTATGTGGACGGTAGGCAACCACCAGCTCGTATTCGGTACCCAGTCCGACTACCGTGCGTTCAAGAACGGTTTTGCCAATTCGTTTGCCGGACAGTACAAATACGACAGCATCAATGATTTTTATCAGGATGTATTGAACCACAAGCAGTGGGTGGCCAACGGGTCGAATCCGGATGATCGTCCCAATACATTGGCATCTTACTACAAACAGATATACAATGCCACAGACAGCGATGGTTTCCCGTATGCCAAGACGAGCGTATTGACGCTGGGCTTCTACGTACAGGATCGTTGGACTATTACCCCTAACTTCAACCTGACCCTCGGTTTGCGCGCCGATATACCTATCTTTACTTCGACGCTGGATCACAACCCGGTATTCGACGGGGTGATATTCCGCGGTGGGCGTACGATCGATACGGCAAAATTGCCCAACACCAATGTAATGCTTTCCCCCCGTGTAGGGTTCAACTGGGACGTTCTGGGCGACCATTCCCTTCAGATCCGAGGCGGTTCGGGCCTTTTCGCCGGTGTTCCTCCTTATGTATGGATCGGCAATCAGGCGGGTAACAACGGCCTGCTCTTCGGCCAGGTGACAACTAAATACGCTTTCAGCGGCGAAGTGAACGTTCCGAAACCGGCAGGCGGGGCTCCTGCCAAGGCTTCCATCGCGATCACCGATCCCGACCTGAAATACCCGCAGGTATGGAAAACCGACTTTGCGGTCGATTACCGTTTCGGTAAAGGCTGGATCGCCACCGTAGAATTCCTCTATAACAAGGATGTCAATGGCATCTATCACATCGATATCAATCATCCGAACCCGGACCGCAGTTGGGTGACCAACCTCCAGGGACCGGACAAGCGTCCGTACCTGCTCAAGCAGCAGCTTAACAGCGAGGCGTACGACGTAATCCTGATGACCAATACGAACAAGGGGTACTCGATGTACACCACTCTTCAGTTGCAGAAGGACTTCATCACCGGCCCCCTGAAAGGTCTTTACCTCAACGGTTCTTATACCTTTGGCGTAGCGAAAAACGTGACCGACGGCTCGGGTTCCGTGGCATCTTCCGCGTATAAATACCGCCCGGCTATCGATCCGGATGCCGAAGAACTCGGATTTGCTTCCGGCTCGTTCCCCGACCGGTTCCTTATCCAGGCTGCTTACCGTATCGAGTATGCCAAATGTATGGCTACGTCCATCGGTGTGGTTTACCAGCGTTATATGCCGTTCCGTTACTCCTATACCTACAACGGCGACGTAAATAACGACAGCTACTCCTGGAACGACCTTATCTACGTGCCCCGGAATATGGAGGAAATCCGTATCGTTCCGCAAGCGGGGGATAACCGTTCGACAATGGCCATATGGAATGATATTACCGAATTCATCGAGCAGGATCCTTACCTGCGCCACCGCAGAGGCGAATATGCCGAGCGCAATGGCGGAAAGGCTCCTTACGTCAACCAGGTCGATTTGAATTTCGCGCAGGATTTCTTCCTCGAAACGGCCAAGGGCAAACGCAATACGATCCGCGTATCGCTCGATATCACGAACTTCCTCAACCTGCTGAACAAGAACTGGGGTGTGCGCACTTCTACGCCTTCCGGCTGGAACCAGCAGTACCAGTTCCTGATGATGACCGAGAAACCTTCGGCCGCCAACAACTATACCCCTGGATTCACTATGCCCGAGAAGAACAACAAGATACCTTCCAAGACTTTCGAGGAATACATCAATCCGGCTTCCCGTTGGGCTATGCAGATCGGTGTGAAGTACATGTTCAACTAAGATAATCTTTTCCCGCTCCGAGCGGGTGACAATTAACACGCTTGATGCGGCGCTCCTTTCGGGGCGCCGCATTTTTTGCACCCTATATGATGGACCGATCCGCACGCCGGACGTATTTATTTTATAACTTTGCTCCCGAAAACAGATCCCGAAAAAATGACAGACAAAAAAGTCCGCGTCCGTTTTGCCCCCAGCCCCACAGGGCCCTTGCATATGGGTGGGGTACGTACGGCGCTTTACAATTATCTTTTCGCCAAACATACGGGCGGCGATTTCTTGCTCCGTATCGAAGATACCGACCAGAACCGCTATGTGCCCGGCGCAGAAGATTATATCATAAAATCCCTTTTGTGGTGCGGCCTTACACCCGACGAAGGGCCCGACGGCCTCGGCGGAAAATACGGCCCTTACCGCCAAAGCGAACGAAAGGCCATGTACAAAGAGTATGCTGAGACGCTCGTAGCGTCGGGACATGCGTATTACGCATTTGATACCCCGGAAGAACTCGAAGTCTTGCGCAAAGAAGCGGAAGCCGAAAAGAAAGTCTTTACTTATAACGCCGCTACACGAAAAGGCCTGAAAAACTCCCTTACATTACCGGCTGCTGAGGTGCAAAATAAATTGGCTAATGGAGAACATTACGTGATCCGTTTCAAGATCCCGGCCGAGGGAGATATCACCGTACACGATATGATCCGCGGGGCTATCACTTTTCGCCTGTCCGAATTGGACGATAAAGTGCTGTATAAATCCGACGGGATGCCCACTTACCACCTGGCTAATATCGTGGACGATCATACGATGGATATTTCCCATGTGATCCGCGGGGAGGAATGGCTGGCTTCGATGCCGCTGCACGTCCTGTTGTACGGGGCGTTCGGCTGGCAGGCCCCTGAATTCGCCCACCTGCCCCTTATCCTCAAGCCTTCCGGCAAAGGGAAACTGAGCAAACGCGATGGGGACCAGGGCGGATTTCCCGTATTCCCTCTTGAATGGCATACCCCGGCCGGAGAAGTCTTCTCCGGATATCGGGAGAAAGGTTATCTGCCCGAGGCTTTCATCAATATGCTGGCCCTGTTGGGCTGGAACGAAGGCACGGATCAGGAGATATATACGATGGACGAACTGGCCCGGGCTTTTTCGTTGGAAAAGGTGGGGAAATCCGGCGCCCGCTTCGATCCTGAAAAAGCAAAATGGTTCAACCAACAGTATGTCCACGCCCTTTCGGACGACGCGTTTTTCGACTATGTCCGCCCGGTATTCGAGCGCGAAGGCTTTCCCACCGATGAGTATGCCCGAAAAGTGTGCCGGTTGGTAAAAGAACGTTGCGCTTTTGCGGAGGATATCGTGGAACATGCCGGGTATTTTTTCCGGGCCCCGCAGGACTACGATCCGGCCGACCTGAAAAAACGCTGGAAAGAAGGGTCTTCGGCTCACCTTTTGAAGATGGCCGATATCATCCGCGACCGGTTTGCCGATGGAAAACAACCGATGCACGATGCGGTGATCGCTTACGCTACCGAAAACGGCCTTCAGTTGGGGGCTATCATGAATTCGTTGCGCATTGCACTGGTAGGTCGTGCGGTAGGACCTGAAATATTCGATATCATCGAGCTTTTGGGCCCCGAAGAAACGGCCGCGCGTATCCGCCGAGCCGTTGAGGTGGTGAAAATATAGCGCCTTCTTCGGTAAGGTTAAAATCTTGCCGGGGCGAAAAGCGTAAAGAGAAAGGACGGGGTTGATCGCCGTCCTTTTTTCGTGCGCCGGCATAGTTGAGAAAGGGAATAGCGTCTTTCTCCTGGTATAAAAACGTACGATTTTTCTGCGGAAAATCAAAATGGGGCTAAACCTTGTTTTCTAACTAAATAGCATTTTACCTATTCTTTTATCGGGGTTTTGCTTAATCGTACGTTTGTTCGGGTATTTCCCCGATAAATTATGCATAATATCACGGAAAATGAAAACCGCCAGTCGGAAGGCTCTGACCGTTGTTTGGTGCGGGTAGAACACATCGCGGATAATTGTTGGCGCGCCCGGGAATGGTCTGCATTCCTGGTATGCCTGCTGATGCCTACCCGGGGGGTGCTTCGTTGTTATATCAGGCAGGATCAGGCGATAGCGGAATTGACGGACATCGGGCTTTCGGAGCTCAAAAACCGGTCTTTGTCGGCAGAGATGGACGATAACCAAGCCGTATTCAGTATTCCGTTTCCGGGGGTGCTTTCCGACGGGGTTTTTTTGAGCTGGAAAAAGAAACTTTCTCCCGCTTTTGGAGAATGAGCTTTCCGTCCCTGTCTTTTTCCGGGTCCTTTTTTTCTTTTTTTGTCCGAACCTGCCGCTCTTATACAGGAGGTTGGGCTTTTTTAGGAATGTTTTTTTGTATTTCATTTATTTATGTACCTTTGCGCAGTTGAATTTCAGGCCGTTTTTCCGCTTGCGGGAGAGAGCACAGAGAGGTTTTTTAATCGATTGATATTGAATGGATTGTCGGAACGGCCGTTCGCAAGAAATTATAAAAGCTTTTATATATGAATTCTACGCTGCTTATTGTGGTATTTTTCACTGCATTGGTGCTGGTGACGGCCGCCCTGCTTATCGCATGGCTGATCGCTCCCCGATCTTACAATCGTCAGAAGGGGCTTCCCTATGAGTGCGGTGTGCCGACCCGGGGCACTTCGTGGATGCAGTTCAAAGTGGGTTATTATCTTTTCGCCATCCTTTTCCTGATGTTCGACGTGGAGGCCGTGTTCCTGTTTCCCTGGGCTGTGGTCGTGCGTGAACTCGGCGTGATGGCCCTCATAAATGTCGTATTCTTTATGCTCGTCCTGGTTTTGGGGCTGGCATATGCTTGGAGAAAAGGAGCTTTACAATGGAAATAAAGATCAAATCGATGAAATACGAGGATTTCAAGGACAATGAAAGCCTCGAGGATCTCGTAAAGGAGATAAACAAGGACGGCAAAGCCAACATTTTCGTGGGAGTGGCCGACGATGTGATCAACTGGGGACGATCCAATTCGCTGTGGCCCCTTACATTCGCTACCAGTTGCTGCGGTATCGAGTTCATGGCCGTCGGAGCGGCACGCCACGACATGGCGCGTTTCGGCTTCGAGGTCGCCCGCGCCAGCCCGCGTCAGGCGGACATGATGGTGGTCGCCGGAACGATCGTGCCGAAAATGGCCCCGGTGTTCCGCCGTCTGTACGACCAGTTGGCCAGTCCCAAATACGTGATCGCCGTAGGCGGATGCACCATTTCGGGCGGCCCGTTCAAAGGCTCCTATCATATTGTCGAGGGTATCGATAAGGTGGTTCCTGTGGATGTGTTCATTCCCGGCTGCCCTCCCCGCCCGGAAGCATTCCTGTACGGGATGATGCAACTCCAGCGCAAAGTGAAGGCCGAACGCTATTTCGGCAAGAAGGGCGCCGGCGCACAGGAGGAAAAGCCCGCGAACCTGGAAGAAGATAAGGACTGATAGTCTGTAACGTATTATAAAGTCAAGTTTATGAGCGCAATACAAGAAAAAATAGCAGCCATAGCCCCCGAGGCCGTATACAAGGAAGGCCAGTACCCCACGTTTACCGTGCCGACCGGCAAGCTGCGGGAAGTGGCACTTATGCTCAAGGGCGAGGCCGATATGCAGTTCGACTATCTGGTAAGCCTTACCGGGGTGGACGAAGGCCCTGAAATAGGATTGGGTGTCGTGTATCACCTTACCTCTTCGGTACACAACCACTGGGTGGTACTCAAGGCGTTCACGACCGACCGCGAAAACCCGGTTCTCCCTACGGTGAGCGACATCTGGGGGACGGCCGACTTAAACGAACGCGAAGCATACGATTTCCTGGGCATCAAGTTCGCCGGGCATAAGGATATGCGCCGCCTGTACCTCCGCCGGGATTTCGTCGGGTATCCGCTGCGCAAGGATTACGATCCGGCTACCAACAACGACCTCAACCTCTGCGTGGAAGACGGGCTGGACGAGACCGTCGGCATCGTCGTGGAACAGGACGGTACGCTCAAAGAAGAGCCCCATACCATTTTTACTAAAGAAGAATACGTGGTCAATATCGGCCCTCAGCACCCGGCTACGCACGGAGTACTCCATTTCCGGGTATCGCTGGACGGTGAGATCATCAACAAGATAGACCTGAACTGCGGATACATACACCGCGGTATCGAAAAACTGAGCGAGACGAAGACCTATCCGCAGACGTTGGCCTTTACCGACCGTCTGGATTACCTTTCGGCCCACATGAACCGCCACGCCCTGTGCAATTGCATCGAAAAGGCGATGGGTATCGAGGTGTCCGACCGTGTGAAGTATATCCGTACCATCATGGACGAACTTCAGCGTATCGACTCGCACCTTTTGTTCTTTGCGACGTTCTGCATGGACTTCGGTGCGCTGACCCCGTTCTTTTACGGCTTCCGCGACCGTGAGTACATTCTCGATATTTTCGAGGCTACTACCGGCGGCCGCCTGATCCAGAATTACAACACCATAGGCGGCGTACAGGCCGACCTTCACCCCGATTTTGTAAAAGAGGTCAAGAAGTTCCTGAAATATCTGCCTACCGTACTTCCCGATTATCATGCTGTGTTTACCGGCAACATCATCGCCGAACAGCGCATGAAGGGTATCGGTATCCTTCCGCGCGACATGGCGATATCGTACGGCGTGTCCGGCCCTTCGGGCCGAGCTTCCGGCTGGGCCTGCGACGTGCGCAAGACCGACCCGTACGCGATGTACGACAAGGTGGAATTCAAACAGATCCTGCGCGACGACTGCGACGTATGGGGCCGTTACATCGCCCGTATGGACGAGATCCACGAATCCCTGCATATCATCGAGCAGCTGATCGACAATATTCCGGAAGGCGACATCCAGGTTAAGACCAAACCGGTGATCAAACTGCCCGAAGGGGAATACTATTCCCATGTGGAGGCGGCACGCGGAGATTTCGGCGTGTATATCGAATCCCGCGGGGACAAATACCCCTACCGCATGAAGTTCCGCGCGACAGGGCTCCCGCAGATATCGGTGATAGACGCCTTATCCCGCGGACACAAGATCGCCGACCTGATAGCCATCGGGGCTTCGCTGGACTACATCGTTCCGGATATCGACCGGTAATACAGAATCAAAGGAAACAAACAAACATAAAGCGATATGTTCGATTTTTCAATAGTGACTGGCTGGATAGATTCCACGCTCCGCTCGGCGATGCCTTCGTGGGCGGCCCTGGCCATTGAATTTATCCTTATCGGTGTGGCTATCCTGGCGATGTACGCTGTGATCGCCCTGATACTGATCTACATGGAGCGCCGCGTGTGCGGTAAGTTCCAGTGCCGTATCGGGCCGAACCGCGTAGGACCTAAGGGAACCATCCAGAGCGTGGCCGACATGATTAAGATGCTCATCAAGGAACTTATCTTCATCGACCGTTCCGACCGCTTCCTGTTCATCCTGGCGCCGTTCATCGTCATTCTGGCGTCGGTACTGGCTTTCGCCTGCCTACCTTTCGGCCGGGGGCTCCAGGTGCTGGATTTCAACATAGGTATCTTCTTCCTGCTGTCCGTTTCGGCCATCGGGGTGCTGGGTATCCTGTTGGCGGGCTGGTCTTCCAACAACAAATTTTCCCTGATCGGGGCTATGCGAAGCGGGGCACAGATGATCAGTTATGAACTGTCCATCAGCATCTCCGTTCTGACGATGGTTATGTTCGCCGGTTCGATGCAGCTTTCCACGATCGTTTACGAGCAGGCCGACGGCTGGTTCCTGTTCAAAGGACATATTCCGGCCATTATCGCTTTCATCATTTACCTGATCGCCGGTAACGCCGAAACCAACCGCGGGCCGTTCGACCTGCCCGAGGCCGAGAGCGAACTTACCGCCGGGTATCATACCGAATATTCCGGTATCCAGTTCGGGTTCTTCTACCTGGCCGAATACCTCAACCTGTTCATCGTGGCCGGAGTGGCTGCCACGATCTTTTTGGGAGGCTGGATGCCGCTGCACATCAGCGGGTTGGACGGGTTCAACGCCGTGATGGACTATATACCTTCTGTGGTATGGTTCTTCGGAAAGACCTTCTTCATGATCTTCGTGCTGATGTGGTTCAAGTGGACGTTCCCGCGCCTGCGTGTCGACCAGATCCTGGCCCTGGAGTGGAAATACCTGCTGCCGATAGGTCTTGTCAACCTGATGTTGATGACCCTTGTGGTGATATTCGGTTTGCATTTCTAATATAGATAAAGACAGAGAAGAAATGGGTTTCACTAGCTACATAAAATCTATCTGCAAGGGAATAGGCTCGCTCTGCACGGGCCTGAAGACCACGATGAAGGTCTTCCTGCAAAAAAATACGACCGACCAGTACCCGGAAAACCGGGCTACGCTCCATATCGCCAAACGTTTCCGCGGCGAACTCTACATGCCCTTGAAGGAGGACGGTTCCAGCCGTTGTATCGGTTGCGGGATCTGCGAGAACGCCTGCCCCAACGGAACGATCACTGTCAAGACCAAGATGGAGATCAATCCGGCCACCGGCAAACCGAAAAAAGTGCTGGACGAGTACATATACGACCTGGGAAGCTGTACTTTCTGCCAGCTTTGCGTCACCAGCTGCCCGTACAGCGCGATCGATTTCCGCAACGAGTTTGAAAATGCGGTGTTCAACCGCCAGAAACTCATTATGCGCCTCGACCCCATCCTCGAACCGAAGCCCCAGGGGGCGGAGGTTCCTACCGGGGAAGCCAAACCGGCCGAACCGGTAAAACAGGAGGCCCCGGCCGCTGCGGAAGCCAAAGCCGAAGCGAAACCGGAAACACCGGCCCCCGCCCAGGAGGAAAAAACAGAAGAAAAACAACCGGAAAATAACTGATGACAATGGAAATAACACCCGGATTAATCGTATTTGCCGTCCTGGCTCTGATCATAGTCGTGTTCTCCATCCTGACGGTCACATCCCGCCGCATCCTGCGGGCGGTTACCTACCTGCTGTTCGTGCTTTTCGCCACGGCAGGGCTGTACTTCCAATTGGACTATCAGTTCCTGGGAGCCGTTCAGTTGACTATTTATGCGGGCGGTATCATCGTGCTGTACGTATTCTCCATCTTGCTCACCAGCGGGGTGGGCGATAAAACGGCCAAACCGGAGTTGAAAAGGGTCGTCCCCGGGCTTATCGCAGCCCTCGGCGGACTGGCGATATGCGGCTGGCTGATATTTGCCCAGCAATTCTCTCCGGTGGAGATATCGAACGTGGATCCCGACATGAAACTGATCGGCGCCACCTTGATGAGCCCGTACAAATACGGATACCTGCTGCCTTTCGAGGTGATAAGCGTCTTCCTTCTGGCCTGCATCATAGGCGGAATATTAATAGCTAGAAAACGATAGGACAATGGAAATACCAATGGAACTTTACCTGCTCGTAGGCGCCGTGATGTTCTTCGCGGGCGTATACGGCTTTATTACGCGCCGTAACCTGTTGGCGATGCTCGTCTCGCTCGAATTGATCCTCAATGCGGTGAACATAAACTTCGTGGTGTTCAACCGCTACCTGTATCCCGAGGCGCTGGAAGGGTTCTTCTTCACCATGTTCGTCATCGGCGTGGCAGCCGGGGAGACGGCCGTAGCGATCGCTATCATAATCAACGTCTACCGGAACATCAAGAATATCCAGTCGGACAGCATAGACACGATGAAATACTAGCCCTAAAACAGCGAAATAAAAAATGGAATACTCGATATACGTATTACTGATTCCGATGGCGATGTTCCTGCTGATCGGACTGCTTCAGGGGAAACTCAAAGGTAGGGTTGCCGGATATATCGGCACCGCGGCCATGGCCGTGACCACACTGATAGCCTACTGGGTGGCTTTCCAGTACTTCTTCGTGGACGGGAAAGCCGACGGGGTCTACCAAAAGATCACGGAGTACAACTGGGTCTGGCTTCAGTTTACCGAACGCCCGCACATAGACCTGGGCGTACTGCTCGACCCTATCTCCTGCATGATGCTGGTGGTGATCACCACCGTATCGCTGATGGTGCACATCTATAGCCTCGGCTATATGAAAGGAGAGAAAGGATTCGCCCGTTACTACGCGTTCCTTTCGCTGTTCTCCTTCTCGATGCTCGGGCTGGTGGTAGCGACCAATATTTTCCAGATGTACATATTCTGGGAGTTGGTTGGCGTATCGTCCTACCTGCTCATCGGATTTTACTATACGAAGCCGGCGGCCATCGCCGCTTCGAAAAAGGCGTTCATCGTCACCCGTTTCGCCGATCTGGGATTCCTCATCGGTATTCTGGTGCTTTCGTTCTACGCCCAGTCCTTCAATTTCGTCGACCTGACCGCTCCCGGCGGCACGGCCCTGGCTTCGGCCGCAGGAGCCGGTTTCCTGGGCATATCGGCTGCCGCATGGGGCTTGAGCCTGATCTTTATCGGCGGTGCCGGTAAATCGGCCATGTTCCCGCTGCACATCTGGCTGCCCGATGCGATGGAAGGCCCGACTCCCGTTTCGGCCCTTATCCACGCGGCGACGATGGTCGTGGCCGGTGTGTTCCTGGTGGCACGTATGTTCCCGCTGTATATCGCGGCAGCACCCGAGGTGCTCACTTATATCGCCTACGTAGGTGCGTTCACATCGCTCTTTGCGGCGACAGTCGCCTGCTTCCAAACGGACATCAAACGAGTCCTGGCGTTCTCGACCATCTCCCAGATCGGGTTTATGATCGTAGCCCTGGGCGTTTCCGGCATGAACGGGCACGACAGTCTCGGTTATACGGCCGGTATGTGGCACCTGTTCACCCACGCCATGTTCAAGGCCCTGCTCTTCCTGGGTGCGGGTTCCGTGATTCATGCGGTACATTCCAATGAAATGCAAAGCATGGGGGGGCTGCGTAAGCATATGCCCATCACCCATATCACGTTCGTGATCGCATGTCTGGCTATTGCAGGTATTCCTCCGTTCTCCGGTTTCTTCTCCAAGGACGAGATCCTGGTGGCGACTTACATGTTCAGCCCGTGGATGTTCGGCTGGATGTACTTTACGGCCGGTCTTACCGCATTCTATATGTTCCGCCTGTACTTCCGGATATTCTGGAGTACCCCGACGGACCTCTCCCACCATACGCCCCACGAATCTCCCGCGGTGATGACCATCCCGCTGATATTCCTGGCGTTGGTGACCTGTGGAGCCGGTTTCATTCCTTTCGGCGATTTCGTGACGGCCGACGGAGAAACCCTGCATATCCATACGGATTGGCCTATCGCGCTGGCCAGCATCGGAGTGGCCGTACTCGGTATAGGCATAGCAGCCTTCAAATTCTTCAAAGAACATGAAAAACCGGTGCCCGACGTGGCTACGATGGGTGCTTTCGCCCGTGCGGCCTACCACCGTTTCTATATCGACGAGATATATATGTTCATTACCAAGAAGATCATTTTCAACGGTATCTCCAAAGGTATCGCTTGGTTCGACCGCCATGTGGTGGACGGCTTCATGAACTTTTTGGCTTGGGGTACGAACCGTGTTTCGTACGACATCCGGGGCTTCCAGTCCGGACAGGTACAGCAATACGCGTATGTATTTGTCCTGGGGGCGTTGCTGCTGGCGGTAATAGCCATACTGATATAACGGAATAAAGAATCGGATAAAAAATACATATTATGAATTTCCTCTCCCTTTTTGTTATCATACCGGTGCTGATGCTTTTGGCGTTGTTGGTATGCCGTAACATTAAACAGGTGCATGCCGTTTCGGTGGTAGGCGCAAGCGCCGTGCTGGCTACGGCCATTTACCTGGTGGTGGTGTTCCTTTCCGATCGTGCGGCAGGAAACGATGCCCAGATGCTGTATACCGACAGCATCATGTGGTTTGCTCCGCTGAACATCCACTACGCGATCGGCGTGGACGGTATTTCGGTGGTGATGCTGCTGCTCTCGGCCATCATTCTCTTTACGGGCGTGTTCGCCTCGTGGTCGATCAAGGAGCAGACGAAGGAGTACTACATGTGGCTGGTGTTGCTGACACTGGGCGTACTCGGGTTCTTTATTTCGATAGACCTGTTCACCATGTTCATGTTCTACGAGATCGCCCTGATCCCGATGTATCTGCTGATAGGTCTTTGGGGTTCCGGTGGTAAAGAATACGCTGCGATGAAGCTCACCCTGATGCTGATGGGCGGTTCCGCCTTCCTGTTGATCGGTATTTTAGGTATCTATTTCCATTCGGCTCCCGAGGGAGGACAATATACGATGAACATCCTGGAAATATCGCAGGTGACCATTCCGATGAGTGCCCAGCGCCTTTTCTTCCCGCTTACTTTCGTCGGGTTCGGCGTACTGGGAGCGATGTTCCCGTTCCATACGTGGAGTCCCGACGGTCACGCTTCGGCGCCTACTGCCGTTTCTATGATGCATGCGGGTGTGCTGATGAAACTGGGAGGCTACGGATGTTTCCGGGTAGCGATGTTCCTGATGCCCGAAGCCGCCAATGAGATGGCTTGGATATTCTTGATACTTACCGGTATCAGTGTGGTGTACGGCGCGTTCGGCGCGATCATGCAGACCGACCTGAAATACATCAACGCTTATTCTTCGGTGAGCCACTGCGGGCTGGTGCTTTTCGCCATCCTGATGATCAACCAAACGGCCATGACCGGTGCGGTGCTCCAGATGCTTTCGCACGGGCTGATGACCGCCCTGTTCTTTGCCCTTATCGGTATGATCTACGGACGGACGCATACGCGTGATATCCGGGAGATGAGCGGGCTGATGAAAGTGATGCCTTTCCTGTCGGTATGCTATGTGATAGCGGGTCTCGCGTCGCTCGGGCTGCCCGGCCTTTCGGGATTCGTGGCCGAAATGACCATTTTCGTAGGTTCTTGGGAGCATCCCGACATGTTCCACCGCGTATTTACGGTGATCGCCTGCTGTTCGATCGTGATCACGGCCGTGTATATCCTACGCGTGGTGGGCAAAATACTTTACGGCAATGTGGAGAACAAGCACCATTTGACGCTTACCGACGCCGTGTGGCACGAGCGCCTGCCGGTTATCACTTTGATCGTGGTGATCGCCGGGATCGGTATGGCTCCGCTCTGGATCTCCGACATGATAAGCAGCGGTGTAGCCCCGATCATCGGACAGTTGATAAAATAAGGATAATCTAGACTCGGAAAATACAATGGATTTCAACAGTATACTTACGCTCCTCAGACCGGAAATCTCGCTGCTGGCAGTGATTATCATCCTGCTGATGTACGACTTGTGCGCAGGGCCAGTCGGCCGGAAATACTTCCAGCCGGTAGCCTATATATTGATGCTGGCGCATATCGTCGGGAGTTTTTTCCTGGTGCCCGAAGGACAGCTTTTCGGGGGCATGATCGAAACCTCCCCGATGGGTTCGATGGTCAAGGCGATCCTGAGCATCGGCACCCTGCTGGTGTTCCTGCAGGTGAACGGAGCCCTGAAGAAAGAAGACAGTTCGTTCAAGATGGGCGAATTTTACGTGCTGACCCTTTGCACGCTGTTCGGTATGTACATCATGATATCCTCCGGAAACTTCCTGATGCTCTACCTCGGACTCGAAACGGCCTCCGTTCCGCTGGCCTGCCTGGTGGCGTTCGACAAGTACAAACACAATTCGGCCGAGGCCGGTGCGAAATTCATCCTGACTGCCGCCCTTTCGTCCGGGATCATGCTTTACGGCATCTCGATGCTTTACGGCACGTGCGGAACCCTTTATTTTGCCGATGTGCCTTACCTGATGAACATGTCCGTCATGCAGATAGCCGGTATGGTATTCTTCATGGCCGGTATGGCGTTCAAGATATCGCTCGTGCCTTTCCACCTGTGGACGGCCGATGTGTACCAGGGGGCCCCTTCTTCGGTCACGGCCTATCTGTCGGTCGTATCCAAAGGCTCTGCGGCGTTCGTGCTGATGGTCGTGTTGTTCAAGGTCTTCGCCCCGATGGCCTATATCTGGAAAGACCTGATGTACGGGCTGATTATCGTTACGATTACGGTGGGTAATCTGTTCGCGATTCGTCAGAACAACATCAAACGCTTCTTTGCTTTCTCGTCCATATCGCAGGCCGGATATATCATGCTCGGCGTGATGGCCGGGACTTCGCAGGGTATGTCCGCCTTGGTATACTACATCCTGATCTACGTGCTGTCCAACCTGGCGGCTTTCGGCGTGATCTCGGCGATCGATACCAAGACCGGGAAAGTCAATATATCGGATTACGACGGGCTTTACTCGACCAATCCGCGTCTGGCTATCGTAATGATGTTCGCCCTGTTCTCTTTGGGCGGTATTCCTCCGTTCGCCGGCTTCTTCTCGAAGTTCTTTATCTTCGCGGCGGCAGCCTCGCAGGGTTACTACATCCTGGTACTCATCGCATTGATAAACACTGTGATATCGCTGTACTACTACTTGCTGGTGGTCAAGGCGATGTTCATCAAGAAAAACGACAATCCGATCCCCTATTTCCGTTCCGACAGCCCAATGGCGATCAGCCTGGTGGTCTGCATGGCAGGTGTATTTTTGGCAGGACTTGTCAGCTGCATCTACTCCGGCCTCGACGCGCTGGGATTCGGCATGTGATACGAGCCGTTTTAAGGCTTGGAAAATTTAAAAAGCGACGGATGGATTTCCGCCGCTTTTTTTTGCGGCAAAAGCAAAATAAACAGGCAAAAAACGTATTTTTGTCCACTAAAGTAAAATCGTAAAACGAACGGCATGCTGTTTTTCATTATCTCGGTCCTCGTCCTTTACTTCATATTCCGGAATATATCCGTGAAAGTGTCCGGATTTTCGGGACAAAACGCTTTTACGTACGATCAGATAGATGTCCGCATCTTGGCGCTGTCATCGGCTGTAATAAAGGCCGACGGGGTGGTAAATCCGGCGGAGATCAATTTTGTCCGCCAACAGTTCATCGCCCAGTTCGGGCAAGCCCGCGCCGAACGGGCTTTTGCCAATTTCAAGACTTTCGAAGGAAAAAATTCCGTGGAACATATCTGCCGGGAGCTGATGTTCTCGATGAGCTATGTTTCGCGCCAAAGCGTGTTGGCCTTTCTGTTTCAGGTAGCTGCTTCAGACGGGTCTATTTCCGACAACGAAGTCCGGGCCATTGCCCAGATGGCGGGATGGATGGGGGTAGCCCAGCAACATTTTTATTACATCTATTCCGCTTTTGCTCAGGGGGCCTATCAGGGCTACGGCGATGCGGGGAGAAGGCCTGCAGGGGCATCTTCCGGCCGGTCGGCTTACGAAGTCCTTGGTGTGGCGGGAACGGCGACTGTCGAGGAGATCAAGCAGTCCTATCGTATCCTGGCAAAGAAATATCATCCGGATCGCTTAGTCAAATACCCGCCTGAAGAACAGAAAATAGCCAAGGATAAATTTATAGAAATACAAGACGCTTACGAAAGGATCAAACGCGAACGCGGGTTTTGAAAATAAAAAAAGCAGAGGTATTTTGCGGGCGCGCGAAATAATTTTTACCTTTGCTGCCCGTAGAAGGAGAGATGGCAGAGTGGTCGATTGTGGCGGTCTCGAAAACCGTTGAGCCGCAAGGCTCCGGGGGTTCGAATCCCTCTCTCTCCGCAGTGTTAAAAATACAAAGCACCTGTAACCCTGAAATCAGCTGAATTTCAGGGTTTTTTATTTTTTGAATATTGCTATTGAAAACCGTTTTTTGACCTTTCAGAACAAAACCATGTTTGTAATAAGTTTGCCACTTGTTTTATTATCTGTTTGCAAATTTTGCTTGCAAAATAATGAAAGCCAATCAATAGCAATAACCGTTTCGGAAATCGGGACAGAAACTCAGCACCCATACTAATACACTGTTTGGAAAAGAGTATTTTAAAACGCAAAATGCACACCTTCGGCCCCTTCTTCATCACCCGCACCCGGCCGGACATTCGCGGCCTTTGCCTCCTCCAATGTCGCATCAGCGTGGACGGCAAGCATACCATCTTTACCGTCGAAGAAAACATCTCCCCCCGACTGGTCGGAAAACGGCGATCACGTCATCGGCAAATCCCGCGAATGTCTGAAAATAAAAACCTATCTCGAAGACATAAAAAGCAAAGTCAAAGAACACTACAAAGAACGGAAGGTAAACCTGTAACCGCTGTTTTGCTCAAAAGCCTGTTGCTCGGCCACGCGAATATCCGGATGACGCAGCATTATGCGAAGATCGCTACTTCTAAAGTGAAAAGGGGCATGGTGAGGCTAAAGGAGAGGCTGCCCCTGCCATAAATAAGGCGTCACGTATTCGAATCCGTAAATTTTCCTGTTCCTGTTAAAGAATGTCCGTACAATAGCCCTATTATTTTGTTTTTTAGCAAAGAAATGCCATTTAAACGGATATATTGTTGGAAATTTTGATACTGAAACTGGTTATTCGCGTTCAAATTTTATACCAAAACAGTTATAAAATGGGAAAGGCTTACCTTTATCCCATTATTCAGCAACATTGAGGGAAAAAATAGATGGATGATAATTTCCATATTTATACTGATACATTATCCCTGCCCGTGAGCGAACACGCATCCTATGCGGAGGAGGGCTTCGGGGGAATTTGTACGGGAGGCTCTGCTGTGATAGAGGTTTTTTCACTCCGGCGCCAAATATCCAAAAACGATCTTGTAACTATTTTACCGCTGCAGTTGACTTCGCTCCGCGAGGCCAGCGATGATTTTTCCATGACTTTTTTCAAAGTCAGCAAGGCTTTGTTTCTGGATATTATGAGCGGATTGGGAAAGATTACCCCCGATTTTTTCTTCTATATGCGGAAGAATTTCCGTTTTCGTTTAAACGGCCGGGACGCCAGGAGATTTCTGGATTTCTGTCGCGTGATCGATTTCCGGGGCAACGCCGACGATCCCGTTTTCCGGCGCGAAACCATTTTGCACCTCCTCAGGATATACTATTGGGATTTCTACGTCCATTTTAAAAAGGTATCCGGCGACCGGAAAAATTCCCTCCCCTTGAACTCCCACAAAGAGGACATCGCATTTAAATTCGCCATGCTGGCTTTCGAGCATTACAAAATGCACCGGGAAATCGCTTTTTATGCCGACAAACTGTGTATATCGCCCCTGTACCTCTCCAAAGCTATACAGGAAGTGACCGGACAAACAGCCCGCGAGATGGTCGCGGATTACGTTCTACTCGACATAAAAACCCTGCTCCGCAACGCAAACCTCGAAATAAAAGACGTGGTTCGCGAGACCGGATTTGCCAACAAATCTTCTTTAAGCCGCTTTTTCCGCCGGTATACCGGCATGTCTCCATTGGAATATCGGCGGACGATCCATATTATACGATAAACGGAAGTACATAAACAAGGATATAAAATGAAAGGGCCAGAATCAGTCTCCCGGGGAGGGGATAAAATATCTTTTGAATTTGAAAAAGAAATGTCCGGGTTGTTATCGGATCAAATCCTGTTCA
>CAUHQV010000031.1 GCA_959608625.1 uncultured Flavobacteriales bacterium | reverse complement strand
CCATTTAATTATAAAATTGTTGAGAATTTTCCCAGCTCGTTAGTTCAATTGAATGTGTCGAGAGACAAAATAATGTCTTTAAAAACGACATTAGATTCAAAAAAAATCGATTCTATTTTTGTTGCTCAAGCCTTTGAGTTGGCAAAATTCATTTTGGAAAATGAGCAGAGCACAAAAACGATTTGGATTAATAGTATATTATATTTTGCTTTTTCCTTGAGCCTTTCGAAAAAAGAAGATTTGTGGAATGAATCATTTTCATTAATAGTCTGGAAGAAATCCGACAACTTTTCATTTGATCTGATTCCGCTAAAGTATAAACCGGAGAAAGAAAAATATGCAATTACACTTGATTTTGACGGGGGGATAAATTATGGAGGACAGTATAAGGAATTTATAAATAAAACCGTAAAAGAGAAAGTCGCACAAAAAGAACTATTGTTATTGGAGGAAAAAGGCAAAATAGGAAAATTGTCCGGGATGAAAGAATTTTACGCGAGAAGGAGATCCCATTTGTTTTCTAAGGAAAATAATTATTATGATGAGTTTGTGGGAAGAATCAATATCGGTGTGGGGTTACTTCGATATGCAGAAGGGCATAAACCCTTGCATCAAGTGAAATTTGAAGAAATAAAAATGGGAGACCGAATAATTTCAAAGGTGGAACAAATAGATGGGCGTATAAACAGATTCTACCGTCTTATAAATTTGATCTATTCTACGTTGTTGCAGAAACAATCTGTGTTAGATGTAAATAAAATAGAATAAATAAATGTTGCAAAAAAGCTGACAATTTTGTCGGCTTTTTTTTATGGGCATAGGTCAAGGTATGTCGAAAAAGTGTAATTTAGTAACCAGAATCAAAACAGATAGCATATAAGACAAAAACAGAATTACTGATAATAGTTACAGACTGGCTGCTTTTCATCTAAGAAATCCCCAATTTCAAAACTAAAGAGAAGTGGCTAGATTCATGCCTTTGGCGTGGGTTTAGCTTATTCTTTAGTGGGCATGGGGATGCCTTTAGATGAGTAGCTAAATTCCACGCTTTTCATTTTTTATGATGACGTGGTATAACGGTGGTCAGCAATATTTTTGGCTCAATCATTAACCAATAAATATCACATCATCATGGAAAACTACACAGAAAACGGTATCAAAGCATTTGAAGAATTCGATGTTGACACGCTGAACGCGGCGGGCATCGTAGAATTGGAGTACACGGCAATGGTGTACAACTATCTCAAAAAGGTATTTAAACAAGTTTTAAACGATAAAGAATATCAAGAAGTCTTTAGAAAGTATTTTTTTGATTTTTATCGGGTTCCGAGGATAAAAAAAGATGATTACTACGAAAAATTGTTCTCGGAAGATTACTCAACGTACAATTTAGACAATTTGGAAAGGAAAGCTGTCGAGTTATTCGATAATAAGTCCGTACAGTTCTCGTTCGTTACGAAGATGATGAATATGCACAATGAGGGCTATCCCATTTATGATTCGTTTGTAGCGAAAGCGTTCGGGTTCAAGGCGGATAATCTTCCGTCAGATGCAAAGGAGAAGATAAGTGTTCTCTGCGGTTTTTACAGAGCGATGGGGGAAACTTACCGGAAGTTGGAGAACCATTCAAAAATCAAAGATTTCATGGCGAAAATCGGTGATAAATACGGGGGAATATCCCGTAAAAGGGCGTTGGACTTGATTTTTTGGCAGCTCGGTAAAAAATGAAAGGCGGATATATAAGTTTTATATATGAAGTCGAATATATAGATTTAAGCAAAAATCACTTTAATAATTAACCTTTAAATTTTTAGAAATCATGAAAAAATTATTCTTAATCGTGTTCGCATTGATAACCTTGGGGGTTAATGCGCAATCATCTTATGAATGCAAATTAGGTGGAATGGTAGAAAACCAATTACTGGCGACTAATTTTAGGACGGCTGATTTAAATATTGAGAAGTTGGATTTAAGTGAAGAATGGAAAGGGAAAGTGATAAAATTTACTACTGATAGAATTATTCTCCCTGATGATTTTATATTATCAACATGGGGTGCTCCTGCTATAAATGGGCGGATAACTCATATCGAGGTGGTAGATAATATGGTATTCTTTCATTTAAATCATAATGTAGATTTGATTCTAATCAAAAAGAATGATAAATTTAGTCAATTAGCTGTGTCTTACCGGTACGATATTGGATCTACACGGTATGCATACAGGGCTCACTGGGAAATTGATATGCCATTGTTCAATCTGGCAAAGGCTTTCCCGAATACCCCAATAAGTAAGTGATTGCCAAAATGAAAATATGTTTAATGTTCATTGGGATGTTATGGGGAGTCGTAGCATTCGGACAAGAGATTAAAACGGCTCAAGTATATGGGCAAGAGTATGAATATATGTATGAGTTTACCCTGGGAGAGTATATCCCAACGATGAAATATGAGGCAGAATGGCAGGAAAAGCTGGATAAAATGGACCATGCTCCACTTGTCGGTGAAAAAATACGTATAGGACCGGAATTTATAATCTTTTCGAATATGGCATGGATGGGAGGGAAAATCCTGAGAATATTCAAAGAAGATCAATTTTGCACATTTGAATTGGAGGCGTATAATTACAATCGAAATATTAAACAGACTTTATTATTAAGATTTGAAAAGAAAGATGGAAAGTTTGTAGAGATATTATTTAAATGGAGAGGAGGTAATGGTGGTATGTGTTATTCTAAATTTAAACTGAATGAACCACTCTTTAATTTGCAAAAATCTTTTCCAGATATCCCAATAATATAATATTGTGCGGAAACGGAAATAAAACAAAATTCAATCACTAAACAGCAAAGAAAAGACACCCCGACGCGAATAGGCGACAGGGAACACAGAACATGGGATAGACACGGAAAGTTTATCCCATGTTTATCTGAAAAACAGAAAGCAACGGATAAACGGTTGAGATGCAAAAAGGTAGTGGGGAAATGTATTCTAAACTATTATTAGGATTATCGGGGATTTTTTGACATTTTATGACACCCCAAGGCCTTTTACGCATTGATAACCCCGTTTTTACAGAAGGCATAAAGGGCCATAAGGGATAACAAGAGCCCCCCGAAAGTTTATCTGATGTTTATCTGAAGCGGTTGTAACTGATTCCCCCGGGAAATAGCAGCAATCAGTTACACGATTGCCCTCCCGGGTTTTTAATGAACAAGTGTGGAATTTCCAAAAAAGAAGGGGGATTGAAGACGCATTTAATAGTTTGAAATACTTAATCGTTGTTTGTAATATTTAGCTTATGTTTGTAGTGATAGGATGGATTCTTCCTTGAATAATTATCTACACGAACTACTATGAAAATCATTGATAATTTAAATGGCGATACCCATTTTGATGCATTCCGGGCATTGTTCATAGAATGTGAAAAGGTTTTAATCACAAGTCCCTTTTTATCAGAATCATTATTTTGTGAAATTTTTGATTTGGATATGAGTAAGTTAAAAGAATTTACTTTAATAACAACATTAAAAGTTGGCGATCCGGATCAAATAAATAAAGCTTTGGTTTTTAAAAAATTTAAGGAGATAAAAGATAGTAAAGACATCACGGTGAAAATATTGATAAACAACTATTTGCATGGGAAGGTATATATTTTTGACAAAAAACAATCGAGGGCTGCGATTATTACTTCGGCTAATTTTACAGAGAAAGGTTTAAAGAAAAATCATGAATGGGGTGTGGAATTAAGTGATACGGGAATCATTAATGGTATTGAAAATGATATAATTGGCGGAGCGACGGAAGAGCTTCCCTTTGGGAAAATTGATGATCTTGCGGAGCGGGTTCAAAAATACAAGGACAAGAATAAATTGCCGTCCAACAAATGTGATTTGGACTTATCGGATTTTCTTGAATCAAAGGGAGGAATATTAAAAAATCATTTGGAGAAAGCGGAGAATGTTTGGCTCAAACCAAGCGGGGTTTCGGATGCTCCGATCGGAGAGGATGAGGTTTTTAATATAGATGACAGGCTTTATTTTGCAAAAAGGGCTATTGGGATAAAAGAGGGAGATATTATTGTTGTTTATGGAGTAGGAGTAAGAAAAATATTGGCTATATATATTGCTCTGTCAGAAGTGAAAAAATCGACAGAAGAAGAAATAAATGACGAAAATTGGAAGCAAAGATGGCCTTGGTACGTATTTGGAAAAAACATTACGCCAAAATATGGTGAAATATGGGCGACTCATGAACTGTATATTAAGGAGCTGGGGAGAAAATATTTAAGTCTTTTTCCTGCAAAAAATATAACAACGTACAGTAATTCTTTGGGGACGTTAAATTATGGCGCTGATAAGGTTCGGCTGAATCGTGATTTTGCCGATTATATCATAAAAGAAGTTGGGAAATTAGAAAATAAATAAGATGAAAAATATACTTTACTATCCGTATATAAATCTCCCAAGGACTAATTGGACAATAAGATCTCTGCTTTATTATGATAAAGTCGGTTCGATTGTCCCGCAAGATTATTTTCAAAATCCGGAGAAATATGATCCATCAATGAGAGAGTTGGTTCAAAGTGAATTAGTAAATCCCATTGACCCGATGAGTGTGTTTGATTATCCGTGGGAGGTTTTTAAAACTTTCTTGGATTATGTGGAAGATAACAGGGATATTCTATGCAAGAGACGTTTTTATATTAGCCAATCAGGTCCCAGGAAAGGAGTTAGTCATATTCATGTTGATAAGTTCTCTTGTTCACAAAATCAGATACCAAAAGGACAATATATAGGCTCCCATATACATATCGGTAAATTTGAAAGTGTAATTTTTGATCAATTATCTCAAATGGGTTTAGCGGCGAGAAAAGACGATCAGTGGTATGCGGTAGAAAAGAAAACGGCACAGGAGCTTATGATTTTTCTGGCTAATGTCATCGGGAAGAAGATAGGGTATCAGCCAACTACGGATGAATTAAGTTTAGGATTGAAAATCCGTTTAAATTCGGGTGAAACGGAATGTAAAGCAAAATATGGTAAAAGGGAAAGGATATTGCAAGAATTGATACCATTCCCAAAGCAAATAGATGTGGGGAAATTAATCAAATTCAAAGAAAAACATGAAAAGGCATTGGAGGCATTCAGGAACAGGGTTGAGTTAATAGTTTTAGATCCTAATATCGATGAAAATTCAGAATTATTCTCTGAAAAGGTGAAAGAGTTGAATTTAAGGAAAGAAGAATTACTCGCCAAAATGAATGAAAACAGATTTGGGCGTGTATTCTGCGGGTCAATTTGTGGAATTATAGGGGCTGGCATTGCTTTTCCCGTCTGTGGAAATATGGGGGCTGTTATCGGTGCCCTCCCTGGATTTGCTCATTCGATTTATAGTGCATTGCGGATAGAAAGAGTGGAAAATATACCGGATCAGACAGGTTTGAAGTATTTAGCGTTAGTAGACAAGAAATTAAGAGGCGGAGGATTTACATTACATAAAAAGAATAATGGGCTATAGGGAGGGGCATGGTGTGCCGGAAAAGATGTATTTAGCGCCGGGAAGCAAGGCACAAGCATATAGGGTGTCGAAATAAATCCCGGGAAACATTTTGGCGGAACCAAAAAGTATCCGTACATTTGCCCACGTATTTTAAAACAATACATAACAATCATTTAAAACAATATTGGCATGTATCTTACAAAAGAAAAGAAACAGGAAATTTTCGCTCAGTACGGCAAATCGGCCACTGACACCGGTTCTACGGAAGGCCAGATCGCGCTTTTCACGTATCGTATCAACCACCTTACGGAACATTTGAAGAAGAATATCCACGACTTCGGCACCGAGCGTGCCCTGGTGATGATGGTGGGTAAACGCCGCAGCCTGCTCGAATACCTCAAACGCGAGGATATCGAGCGCTACCGTAAGATCGTAGAACAGCTCGGACTGAGAAAATAAAATCCCGGCTATTTGAAAATCAAAACGTGCCTCCGGCCCCGGACGGCGCGTTTTTTTGACTTTAAATAAAATGTTTATGGGAAAGACTTTACGCAATATTGCATTCATGTGCCTGATACTGTTTGCTATCCCTTCGATGGGTCAGCAGGAAGGCGCGCCGGAAAAAGAAACGGTCATCATCGATTATTTCTCCAGGGCCAGGGAAGTGCCGGCGCCTTATATGGAAGCTTTGCGGGCCCGGGTGATCGAGGGTTTCGTCAATCGCGGACGGCACCGGGTCGTGGATGCACAGACGATAGCAGACCTGCGGGATGCGGGGTACGGGATGGTTTCCAGTCCTTCGGCGATCATAAACAGCCAGCGGGATGCCGAGCGGCGCCGGGCGGATGCGATCCGTTCCCTCGGGGCACGCTACGTGGTGTCGGGTGCCGTAACAAAATGCTCCTTCAAACGGGATAAAGTGGGGGATAGTAACCGGTTTACTACGACTGTTGTGTTCACGTTGACCAGCTATGATCTGCTTACCGGTGAAAGTTTTGCCCCGGAGGAATTCCAGGCAACGGGTTCCGGGGATTCCCCTGAAAAATCCGACCGGGAGGCATTGGCTGCCATACCGATGAAAATAGTTTACTATATAGACAACCATTTTAAATATCAGACGGAAATACTCCGGATAGAGGCCCCCAATGCCAGAGGGAAATACAAAGAATTGTATATCCGCAGCGGCGCATCGATGGGGGTGCGGAACGGGGATCTGTTCAAGGTCTATGAGCGGTACGAGGTAGCAGGTACGGCCGGGATGCGGCTTGTCGGAAAAATACGCGCCCGGCAGGTGTGCGGGGAAGAGTTGACCCTCTGCACCTTTTCCAACGGGACGGATGCCATCGTCCGGGCTTTCTCGGAAGGGCGGGAGCTGGTGGTGGTAAGCGACGGACAGGCTCTATTCTGATAGAAGAAGTAAAATCATATAAAAAGCGCGCGCCTGAACGGCGCGCGCTTTTTATGTTTTGCAGGAAAAAGCCTTAGTAAAGGCCTTCGCGCAACTCGCGGATCTTTTTGTCTTCCAGGTATTCGTCGTAGGTCATATACCGGTCGATGAGGCCCTTGGGCCCTATTTCGACGATACGGTTGGCAACGGTCTGGATAAACTGGTGGTCGTGGGAAGTGATCAGGACGGCGCCGCGGAAATTGGTCAGGGCATTGTTGAACGCCTGGATGGATTCCATGTCCAAGTGGTTGGTCGGTTCGTTCACCATCAGCACGTTGGCGCGCATCATCATCATGCGGGAAAGCATGCAGCGCACTTTTTCTCCTCCGGAGAGCACGTTGACCTTTTTCAGGGCTTCTTCCCCACTGAAGAGCATGCGGCCCAAAAACCCGCGCACATAGGCTTCGTCGCGTTCCGGTTCGGTCTTGGCCCATTGGCGTAGCCAGTCTACCAGCGAAAGGTCGTTCTCGAAATAAGCGGTGTTGTCGGCCGGCAGGTAGGCCTGGGTCGTGGTCACGCCCCATTCGTATTTGCCGGAATCGGCTTTTTCCAGCCCGGCGAGTATCTCGTACAGGGCAGTAGTAGCGCGGGTGTCGCGCGAAAGGAATGCCACCTTGTCGCCTTTTTTCAGGTTGAGGCTCACATCCTGGAACAACGGTTGGCCGTCTATGCTTTTCGACAACCCTTCGATATTGAGCAGTTGGTCGCCGATCTCCCTCTCGGTCTCGAAAATGATACCCGGATACCGGCGGGAGGAGGGCTCTATCTCATCTATATTGAGTTTGTCGAGCATTTTCCGGCGGGAAGTCGCCTGGCGGCTCTTGGCCACGTTGGCGGCAAAGCGTTCGATGAAAGCTTGTAATTCCCGGCGTTTTTCCTCCGTTTTCTTGTTCTGTTGGGCGCGCTGGCGGGCAGCGAGCTGGCTGGATTCGTACCAGAAAGTATAATTGCCGGAGAATACTTTGATCTTTTTGAAATCGATGTCCACAATGTGTGTGGAGACGGCGTCCAGGAAGTGGCGGTCGTGCGACACTACGATGACGGTGTTGTCGTAATTGGCCAGAAAGTCTTCCAGCCATCCGACGGTGTAAATGTCCAGGTCGTTGGTGGGTTCGTCCAGGATCAGTACGTCCGGGTTGCCGAAAAGGGCCCGGGCCAACAGGACGCGCACTTTGTCCTTGGTCTCCAGATCGCCCATGGTGGCGTAGTGCTTGTCTTCGGTGATGCCCAGCGAAGACAGCAGGGAGGCTGCGTCGCTTTCGGCGCTCCATCCGCCCATTTTTTCAAAAGCGTCGCTCAACTCGCCGGCCCGCAGGCCGTCCTCGTCCGAAAAATCGGGTTTGGCGTATACGGCGTCGAGTTCCGTTTTTATTTCCGAAAGGCGGCTGTTGCCCGATATCACGGTGTCCAAAACCGTACGGTCGTCGAAAGCGTAGTGATCCTGTGAAAGGACGGACATGCGCTTGTCTTTTTCCAGCGATACGGCCCCGCTGGTGGGGTCGATCTCTCCGGAGAGTATTTTCAGGAAAGTCGATTTCCCGGCCCCGTTGGCGCCTATGACCCCGTAGCAGTTGCCGGGGGTGAATTTCAGGTTCACGTCCTCGAACAGGACGCGCTTGCCGAACTGAAGGGAAAGATTGGATACCGTGAGCATATTTCGAACGAATTTTTTTACCTTTTCAAATCCCGGCAAAGGTAAGCATTTGCCCCCGATGAAAAAAATGGGCCCTCCTGCAACTTTTCTCCCGGAAAAAGCGGTCTGATAGGTATCTTCCGGGATTGATTCCGGAAAAAATGCCGTTTATGTGTAACCTTTTTCCCCGGCTTTTCGTCTAATGAAATGAAGGCGGGAAAAAACAATAAAAAACCGATCATGAAAAACCTGATAATCGCTTTTGTATTAGTATGCTGTGTTTCCTGTTCTTTTCAGTCCGAGGTGCATTACCGGGACCAGAAAGAGAACAAGGACTTCACCGGGATCGAAGCTTTGGAAATAAAGCAGAAAGGACTGGATGTGAAACTGTCCCCTGGCCAGAATGACACCCTTTCGGTGGCTGTACGGATAGACGACATGACCCTGCGGGGTATCGATGCCGAAAACATGGAATCCCCGTTCCGGTTTACCGTAGAAAAGGGGAAGCTCCGGATAGAGCCGACTTACGGGGCCAAAGTAAGGGAATCCCGGGGGCTCATTACCGTAAAAGTGCCCCGGAGCGTGGAGATAGTCGAAGTGGAAACGCAGGAGGGAAATATAGAGGCAAATGGCATTCGCGCTAAAACCATCGATCTAGTCAGCCGAAAGGGTTCTGTGAGCAATGAAAATTGCGAAGGCCGGGAGCATATGCGCATTTCATCCCATCATTGATCCGGAATAATAATCATTACAAAATAAAACGCTATGAAAAAGATATTCCTTTTTGCCCTTTGTGCCGTACTGGCCACGAGCTGCGTATTTACTACCTCGGGAGGGTCGTTCAATATCGGCAGTTGTACGGAAAAAATAAACGATAAAACGTTTATCGATACCGTTTATACGGGAGTACAGTCCCTTCGGGTCGTACAGACGCCTCTGCCGGTTAATATCGAGGCCGGGAGTTCGGATACTCTTTCGGTAAAGTGCTACGTGGAGAAAATGAACACGAACGATTCCTGTTACCGGATAGCGGCCCGCATGGTCGGCTCCACTTTGGAAATATACCAGGAACCCGGCGATAAAATGTCTTTCAATAATGTTTCCGGTTATATCAATATCCGGGTGCCGGCTTCGGTAAAAAATATTGCCGTAAAATCCGTGTCCGGGCGTATCAATTTTGAAGGAGTACAAGTCGATAAATTGAGTGCAGCCACTGTTTCGGGCGGCGTGAAATTCGCAGACGGCTCCGTGCGGGATAAACTGGATGCCAAGAGTGTTTCGGGCGGTATCAGCCTGGAAAATGCAAGCGGCGGACTGGTCGTGGCGGAAACGGTGTCCGGCGGGATCCGGGCTCAGGGGTTGGATTTTGCCCGGATACAGGGGAAGACGGTTTCGGGCGGTGTAGCGGCCTATCTAGGGGAAAATGTCAAAAAGGTCTCGTTCAGTACGGTTTCGGGCGGTGTCCGCCTGTTCCTGAAAGGCGAACTGAAAGACAACCGGTATACCCTTAGCGGGGTGAGCGGAGGAGCCCGTGTGGAGGGCGTAGGAAGCGGCCGCCGGAAATTTTCTTTCGAAGGGGGAAAGAACCTGACCGATGTCCGCGCCAAGACGGTATCGGGAGGCATAACGGTACGAAATTGGTAATATCTCTGTCGAGAAGAATAGAACATGAACAAATAAAATAGGATGATCATGAAAAAACTGTTACTTTTATTCGTAGGAATCGCCCTGACGGCGTTTTCCTTTACGGCCGGAGCCGAGACGATCAAGAACAAGACCTTTATCGACGATTCGTATAAAGGGGTAACGGCCATAAGCGCCGCCCAGACGGCACTCCCTGTACGGATATCTGCCGGGAATACAGGCCGGGTAACGGTCAAATGCCATGTGGAAAAGATGACCGTCAACAAGAAAAACTTCCGGATCACGGCCCGGATGAACGGTTCGACGCTCGAGATCCGCCAGGAACCCCGCGAAGGACTGTCGTTCAACAATGTGGTGGGTTACCTGGAGATCACGGTTCCGGCCGGCGTAAAGACCGTATCTATCGCCACGGTATCGGGCAGCGTGAGGGCCGAAGGCTTTTCACTCGAAAAATACACTGTGAATACGGTGTCCGGCAGTATTGCGGCCCAATCCCTGTCGGTGGCGGAACTGGCCATGAACAGCACTTCGGGTAGCATAAGGCTATCGGATATTTCGGCATCCGCAGTGAGATTAGGCAGCACGTCCGGAAGCATATCCCTGGACAGGGTAAAAGGAGATAAGGCGGGTATTTCGACTACTTCCGGGTCGATCCGGCTGAAGGATGCCTATTTTGCGGCGGTCAACCTGAATTCGGTGTCGGGTTCTCTGACGGCCTATCTGGGCGAACGGATAAAACAGGTCAATGCTAATACCGTATCCGGCAGCGTAAGTCTGTTCTTTAAAAAGAGCCTGAAAAACAATGATTATAACCTGAACAGCACGAGCGGTTCCATCCGGATAGAAGGGTTGGCCAGCGCACGCCGCCAACTCCGGCTCGGCTCGGGGAACGGCGATGTGAATGTGCAGGCCAATACGGTATCGGGCAGCATCAGCGTGCGGGAATTCTAATCCCGGCAATAGGTATAATATCAACTAGTGAATGAAAATGAAAAAATCGATCCTTTTTCTCCTGTGCGCCATTCTGATGGGCTTTTCGGCCCCGGCGGGCGCCAAGGTAATCAAGAACACGACTTTTATCGACAATTCCTATTCGGGAGTTAAGACGATCAAAGTAGTTCAGACCGTCCTCGACGTAAATATCACCAAAGCCGGTTCTCCGGACAAGACTGCTGTCAAATGCTATGTGAACCAGATGGAAGTAAATGCAGATGATTATCGGATCAGTGCCCGCCAGGTGGGCTCGACTCTCGAGATATATCAAACTCCGCGCAGCGGTCTTTCTTTCCGGCGTTCGGACGGTTATATCAATATCGCGGCGCCCGATGGGGTTAAAATAGTCGTGGTAAATACGGTGTCCGGCGATGTCAACGTGCAGGGGTTGGCGCTCGACAACCTGGAGGCGGCTTCCACCTCGGGTGATATGAGCGTTCAGGCTTGTTCTGCCGGGAGCCTTTCGATCCGCAGCACCTCGGGGGATATGCGCTTGGACGGGATCTCTTCCGACCTGGCCGTGATACGCTCTACTTCGGGCGATATTTCTGTGGGGAATTCCGGAGGCAACAAGATAGACATCTCCACTGTCTCGGGCGATGTGTATGCCAAGGGGAGTAAATACGGGGTCGATTTTTCCCTGGTGGGTATTTCTTCTACCTCGGGCGACCTGCTGGTCTATATGGGGCAGGGGGTAAAACAGACCGCATTCAAATCCGTATCCGGCGATATAGGCCTGTATTTGAAAGGGAACCTCAAGGACAACAATTATTCGTTCAAAGGAGTAAGCAGCGACATCAGTATTTCCGGGGTGGCCGTCGCCCGCCGGAGCCTGGAACTCAACTTCAACAAAGGCGGTGTGGATATTAAGGCCAATGCGGTATCCGGCGACATATACGTAAAGAATTACTAAAGATTTTGCCAGAATGAAAACACTTTAAAAATAATCGAATATGAAAAAACTGACACTACTTTTAACCTGCATCCTGCTGGCCGGATTTACCGTTCCGATGGATGCCAAGACGATCAAGGACAGGACTTTTATCAATACTTCTTATGACGGAGTGAAAACCATCCGGGTAAAACAGTCCGTGTTGGACGTTACGATTACAAAAGAAAATTCCAAAAAAACCAACGTCAAATGCCATGTGGAAGAGATGACCGTGGAGCCTGCCGAATTCGAAATAAAAGCCCGCATGGTAGGGTCTGTCCTGGAGATATACCAGGTGCCCGAGAAGAATGTAAGCATATCTTTCCGAGGAAAGAATAAGGGATATCTCAATATTACCGCTCCTGCCGGTGTGGAAGTCATAACCGTGCGCAACAGCTCGGGAGACGTGGATGTGTCAGGGTTCGACCTTGACAGTTTGAACGTATCTGCCGTATCCGGCGATGTCCATATCGGGGATATCGTAACGCCGGTATTGTCCGTAAGGGCTTCTTCCGGCGATGTAACGACCGAACGTTCGCGGGGCGGGGTATTGAGCATTTCTACCGTATCGGGGGACGTAGATGCCCTTGGGGCGGATTTCACGAGCCTTACCCTGCGTACTTCTTCCGGCGACCTCACCGTTTCAGGTGCGCCCAAAGCCCGGACGGCTTCTTTTGCGACCGTATCCGGCGATCTGAAAATAGCCTCCGTAGCGGCATCCGATGTCTTTTCCGTGAAGACTTCTTCCGGGACGGTATCTGTTTCCAATTGTAGCGCAGGTCCGAAATTCGAAGCGATATCCGTATCGGGGGATCTGAAAATAACGGGGATGTCCGGGGATATCTTTTCGGTAAAGACATCTTCCGGCGCGGTTTCCATTGCGGATGCCAAAGGAGGCCAGATGAACGCAACTTCGGTCTCGGGCGGTATAACGGCCCGTAATTCCGATTTCACTTCGGTGAACGCAGCGTCTTCTTCCGGGAAACAGATCTTCTATCTGGGGGCAAAGCTGAAACAGGTGGCTTTGAAAACCATATCGGGAGGAATATCGCTGTACCTGAAAGGGAATCTGAAAGACAACCGGTATGATTTGCGCGGGGTGAGCAGCACTTTCTCTATAGAAGGTTTTGCCCGGGCAGAACGGACGTTCCAGGTAGATTCCGGGAAGGGACTGGTGGACATCAAAGGCGAAACTTCTTCCGGAAATATTACCGTCAAGAATTGGTAACCCGGAATTTTTTCCGGTAAAATGAAAAGCGGCCGCATTGCGGCCGCTTTTTTATGTGGGATATTTGGGATCAGAAGAACAATTTCCAGGCGATGGCTGCGATACCGACCACCAGGCAGTAAAAGGCGAACCATTTGAGTTGGGCTCTTTTCACCAGGGCGATCATCCATTTGCAGGCGAGGATGCCTACCACGAAAGATACGATCGTACCGGCGAGAACCGCCCCCATACCTGTCTGGGAAACCTCCATCGAAAAACCACCGTCCATAATGTCCTTGGCGATCTGCCCGAAGATAAGGGGGAGCACCATCAGGAAGGAGAAACGGGCGGCGTCGCTGCGATCCACTCCGCAAAGTACCGAGGTGGAGATGGTCGTCCCCGAACGGGAAAGCCCCGGGACGATAGCTATCGCCTGGGATATGCCGATGATAAGAGCGCTGCTGAAAGAAACTTTCCGGGTCGTGTCTTTCGCCCGGTCCGCTACCAGCAGCAGTACTGCGGTAACCAGGAGCATCGAGCCCACCAATACGACGTTCTCTTCAAACAGCCGATCGATATAGTCCATGAAGAAAAGACCGGCGATCCCGGCCGGGATCATCGATATGACGATCATGGTCAGGTATTTTGTCTGCCAGTTCCACCGGAACTCGAAGAGCCCTTTGAGCAGATCCCAGATGATTTTGCGGAATACTACGACGGTAGCCAGCGCCGTTCCTACGTGCAAATAGATCGTGAAGACGAGTCCTGCGCTACCTTCGAGGTCGATCCCGAGTACTGCTTTGGCCAGTTCCAATTGGCCGCTGGAAGATACGGGCAGGAACTCGGCGAGCCCCTGTATGATGCCGAGCAATACGGCTTGCCATAAATCCATTTCTGAATGTGCGGATTATCGGTTATTGTCTCTTGCGGAGTTTGCCGGGAGCGTAGAAGATCGCGACGATCTCCACCACGAATCCGACAATGACCACTAGCGGAGCCCAGAAAATGCGCCGCTGGGAAAAGATGGCTTCGTTGAATTTGGTGAGATCCGGATCGTTGCCCCCGCTCATCAGGTAGAACCCGAAAAGGATGACGATCACACCTACGGCCATCAGGATATAATTGGTCTTGGTGAAGAGAAAGGTATGCTGAGATTTTTTCATGATGCGGTAATTTCTCGATTAGTAATACATGTCTTCGGCGCGCATACGGAGGAATTTGCGTACGGCGATCCGGCCGCTGACTACTGAAATAAGGACTGAAACCGCTACGATGGCACAATAGAGGATGCCTATCAGGCGGAAGTCCAGGATCAGCCGGTATTCCGGCTGCCAGTAGTACAGGTAGTAGATGATGCCGGAAAGCATCAGCAGGGCGATCAGGGCGCTGATCAGGGCGCTGACCAGCAAACGGTTCACAAAAGGGCGGCTGATGAAGTTCCGCGTAGCCCCCACCAGCTGCATGGTCTTGATGATAAACCGTTTGGAGTAGATGGTCAGGCGCACGGAATTGTTTATCAGTAGGACGGATACGATCAAAAACAGGATGGCAAAGGCGCTCAACCACAAGCTGATAGTCCGAATATTAGAGTTTATCTCGTCCAGCATGATGCGGTTGTAATCCACCGATTCGACGAAATCGTTCTTCATCAGGATGGTGGCTACCGAGTCCACATGCCGGCTGTCGGCGAATTCCGCTTTGAAAAAGACATCTACTTTGTCGCTCAGCGGATTGCCTCCGACAAACTCGACGAAATCTTCTCCTAGGTCTGCCTTGAGGGAATCGGCCGCTTCTTCGCGGCTGATGTACCGGGTGCCTTTGGCATAAGGAGCGACGTCTATCGCGCGCATAAACTGGGACAGATCCTGCTCCTTCACTCCGTCCCGCAGGGTGACCCCGACAGCGAAGTTTTCTTTGATATGGCGGGTCAGATTGTCGGTGGAGAGCACCAGCATCCCGATCAATCCCAGAATGAAAAGTACGAGCGTGGTGCTGACGATCACCGATACGTAGGACGATTTCACCCGGCGGCGTTCGTATTTTTCCTTTTTGTCCTTTCTCATAATGCGGTAGGTGCGGATACGGTATTTTACAACGGCTAAATTAGTAAAAAGGATGCAATGTCACGTCCATCGATGCGTTTTTTTGGTTTATAAAATGGGGCCGGGGGGGGGGGGCCCCCCCCCCGCTTCCGATTTTGCAGGGTAAAGATCAGCTTTTCTTCCCGAAAATCCCTTTCAGCGCTTCGGACGCTTTGTCTTTCAGCTTACCGGATTCTTCCTTGACCTTTTCTTCCACTTTGGCCTTGGCCTGGTCGGCGGCTTTTTGGGCGGCCTTCTGGGTCTCGGCTTTCAGGTAATCCCCCAGCGAGGGACTGTGGTCGGGCCCGTAGGCGATCGAATATTTAGGCGAGGAGGCAGGCCCGGTGATGATGCCGGCGATATCGAGCGTTTCCCCGACCGAAGCTTTCACGCCCAGGGAGGTAAGGGTCGACACGGCGCTGTCTATCGTTTTATTGATGCTTTCGGGAAGCATCTTGCGGGGAACTTTCAGGTCGGTGAGCATATCGAGCGTCATGCCGTCCAGGTTCATATCCCCGGAGAGGGCGGCGGCGATCCCCGCCAGTTTGAACGTAGTGGGAGCTACCGTCAATTTTCCGCCGGTGATCGTATAGCTCAGGTTGAGGTCTTCGACTTTCGGGTCTTTCTCCAAGGCGGCAATGCCCAGCGCTTTGCCCAGTGTCTGGCCGAGCCCGCTGTTTTTCAATTCCAGTCCCTGGGTGGTAAGGGTGCCTTTGCTGTTCATCGATGCGTAAACAGGCTCCATTGCTTTATCGAAACGGGTGTTGAGGTCTATCGAGCCGCTTACCCGTCCGCTGACGGACGAAGCGACCGGAGCCAGTGCTTTCACGCTGGAGAACATGGCTGCCATCTGTGGGATATCGAGCGAGGAGAGGGAAAATCTCAGGTCGGCCACGGCATTTTCCGGCTCACGGGCATCGTAGGAGCCCGATGCGTTCACCGAACCGCCGACTACACGGGTCGTGATGCCTTTCAGGTAGGCGATCTGGTCGTAGATACCCAGATGGCCTTTGGTGTCCGAAAGGGCTATTGTGCCGTAAGATATCTTCTTCAGGTCGAGTTCGGTGTCGAAACGGATGTTCTTGGGCAGTTTGATGGGCCCGGTAGCGGCAGCCGTTTCGTCCGTCTCTTTATTTTCGGCTGTTTTGGCATCGGCTGCAGCCGTAGAATCGGCCGGCATGATGGCCGACAGGTCGAGGTTCTGCGAGGATACCTTTAAATTGCCGCGCAGTTCCTGTCCTTTCAGGTAATAACCCAGGTAATTTTCGAGGTTCCCGGACAGAGAGATATCGCTCTCGCCCAACATGAGTTTGAACGAGCGGAGATTGAGGGCTTTCGGGGAGAAGATCAGCTCGGCCGAGGGGATTTTCACGACTTGGGCTACCGATTTGGTGGCGTATTCCAAGTCATCGATGGTGATACTGCCATCCGCCTTGAAATCCTGGTAATTCCCTTTTTCCAGCGCGGACAGATGGCCGGCGATAGCTACGTCGGCGTTTATTTTGCCGTTCACTTTATCGTCCTTTTCCAGGGGCATTACGTCGCGCAGGGAGGCTACGTCGAGCGCGGTCTTCAGCGAGGCTTTGATATTGGGGTCGCTCATCGGGGTCGAAAGGAACAGGGTGGCCGAAAGCGGGCTGTCGGCGATCTTCATCGTGCATTTCGACATGTCGATGGTCATCGCGTCCAGCGAAGCACTCTGGGGGGAGGCTATTTTCACGTCGATCTGGATGTCGTCGATCGATTTAGGTAGTTTCGGATACTGTATGCGGCCGTTCTCGGCTTTGAGCAGGGCATTGATAGCCGGCATACTCTTTTCTGCGTACAGACCTTTCACCGTGGCGTCCATTTCGAAAGTTCCTTCCGTCTTCACGCCGTCCAGCATCGAAGCGTACTGGGGCGGGAGCATCGACAGCAGGGAGGCAAACTGGGTCTTCCCGCTGCCCAGGTGGAGGTCGATGTCCATGCCGCCGCCGTCCTTCATCCCGACGGAGCCTTCGCACAGCAGGTCGATGTCGTTCAGTTTCAGGTTGTATTTTTCACCTTTGGTATCCACGGCAAAGACCATTTTGCCCATGTCCATGTCCATGGTGATGTTTCCCAGGATGCGGGCGTCCTTTACGTACCGGGTGCCGTCCATCACGAAGTTCAGCGTGTCGATGGAGGTTTTGGTGTCCAGGGCGAAACGCTCCGAGCGCATGGCGCCGCTGCCCGAATGGGTCAGCCCGCCGATATGCACCAGCATGGCGGAGGTAGAGTCGATATAATTGATCGAAGCATCAGTGATGCTGTATTTTTTCAGATCGATGTTCAGGGCCATCGAGGAGGTATCGGCTGTTTCGGGGGCTTTGTCGTCGGATGGCTTGACGATGTCGTAGTTCGCACTGCCGTCCTTGGCGGTGACGATGTTTATCAGCGGTTTTTCCACGCCGACGGTCCGGATGTTGGGCGTACCGGAAAATACGCTGGACAGGTCGATCACGGCGTACATTTTCGGGGTGCTGATCAGGGTGGTGCCTTCGAACTTACCGGTGCCCTCTATCGCGAAATTCTCGACCGAGAGGGTGAAGTTGGGGAAGTGGGAGAACAGGGAAAAGTCCACGTCCTCGGGTTTGACCACAATTTTGGCCGTCAGGGATTCGTTGGCCGCGTTCAGGGCGGCGTCTATGATTTTGTCCTTGAAGAAATACGGGATGGCTATCATCAGCACGATGAGAAGGGCGATGAGGGAGCCCAGGCTGATAGCCGCAATTTTAACTATTTTCATGTCAGTATGATAGGTTTTGTGAACGGATGTGTTTAACGTGAATTTAATAAAAGTAAAGTTACGGATAATTTGCGCAAGGAAAGCCTTAAAACGGCGTTAAAAAAATATAAATAAAAAAATGGGAAGAAGTGGTGAAAAGTGGTAGAAATGTAGTAATTTTGGACAATGGGATATAATATGTACCGGATACTCGAAACATTCACCGTAAAGCCCGATGCCAAAGGGCGTATCGCGCTTCCTTCGGCCCTGCGCAAGGCGCTGGGGGAGGAGGTGTCCGGTGGATTTTTTATCCGGCGGTCCATGCAGGAAAATTGCCTGGAGATGTATACTTCGCAGACCTGGGAAGCGGAACTGGCCAAGATCCAGCGCCTGAACCCTTATGTGCGGGAACACCGCAATTTTATCCGGCGGTTCATGGCGGGGGTACGCTTTGTCGAGGCGGATGCGGCCGGGCGGGTCAATATTCCGGCCGATCTTTCCGTTTGGGCCTGCTTCGACCGGGAGGTCGTGCTGTCCCCGGTGGGCCATATGTTCGAGTTGTGGGATAAGGAGTTGTATGAACAGGCGCTGGGCCGCGACGAGCAGTCGTACGCGGAACTGGCCGAAAAAATAATGGGGCCTGCCGGAGCCGGCAGCGCGCCCTGTGAGGAATAATAATTGTGGAAATGCCATACCATGTACCCGTGCTTTTGGCCGAGTCTGTCGATGCGCTTGCGATAAAGCCCGGCGGGGTGTATGTGGACGCGACTTTCGGCGGCGGCGGCCATTCGCGGGAGATCCTTTCCCGCCTGGGGGAAAACGGGCGGCTTTTCGCCTTCGACCAGGACAGCGAAGCCCCGGCAGGGGATATCTCCGATCCCCGGTTCACTTTCATCGGGCAAAATTTCCGGTATATCGCCAATTATCTCCGGTTTTATAAGATACAGCAAGTAGACGGCATATTGGCCGATCTGGGGGTTTCTTCCCATCAGTTCGACACGGCCGGACGCGGTTTTTCCATCCGTCATGACGGCCCTCTGGACATGCGGATGAATCCTTCCGGACAGACTACGGCCGGGGATATGGTGAACGGGTACGAGGCCGGGCAGTTGGCCGATATTTTTTATAAATACGGAGAATTGTCCCAAGGCCGGCAGATCGCGGCGCGCATTGTGAAGAACCGTCCGTTGGAAACGACGGGGGAGCTGATGGATGCGCTGCGGAGTTTCGCGGCTCCGGGAAGGGAAAACAAGTTTTACGCGCAGGTATTCCAGGCGCTGCGGATCGCGGTGAACGACGAAATGGGGGCCCTGGAAGAATTTCTGCGGCAGAGCGCCGGGCTTTTGTGTCCGGGCGGTCGTTTGAGCGTGATATCGTATCATAGTCTGGAGGACAGGCTGGTGAAGAATTTTATCCGCGCCGGGAATTTTTCGGGCGAGGTGGAAAAGGATTTTTACGGGAATGTGATCAGCCCGCTTCGGCCGGTCAACCGCAAGGTGATCGTCCCGTCCCCCGAAGAAATGGCCGGGAACCCGCGTGCGCGCAGCGCGAAGTTGCGTATCGGCGAAAAAATAAGCGATAAACAGAAGCTATGAACCCGATGGACTCTTTTGCCAAATTCATCCGCGGCGATTATTTCACCGGCCGCATGTGGAAAGCCACCGCCCTGGTGGTGGTGATCGCTTTCACTATGGTGTATAGTTCCGCCTCGATGGACCAGAAAGTTTACCGGCTCAAAAAACTGACCGAGCAAAAGAACGCCTTGGCGACAGAATACGTGGAGATACAGTCGGAGATATCCCAGGTGCGGATGGAGGGCGATCTGCTCGAAAAATTTTCGAATGAAGGGTTCAAACCGGCCAAAGAGCCGGTCAACATGATACGGGTGGTAAAAAAATGAGTACCGAAGGCACCGATATGCGCGAAGATATGCCCGACCGGCAGGGCGGCGATGCCTCATGGGCTTCGTACACGATGGTCGGCATCATGTCCGGGGGCTATATCCTGGCCCTTGTCGGGGTGTTCGTATTCATGATGAGTATTGCTTTTACCCGGGACGATTTGCGGCAGGAAGCCCGCTCGCGCCGCATCGAGGAAAGGACCGTCCCTTCGCGGTGGGGGAATATCTATTCGTCCGACGGATATTTACTGGCCTCTACCGTGCTTCGGTACGATGTCTTCTGGGATATTACCGTGCCGAAAGACGCGACTTACAACGATTCGAAAGAAAAAAAGCATATCACAGCCCTTTGCGATTCGATGGCCAAACATTTCCCGACCCGTTCGGCCGAGGGGTGGAAGCGTTATTTCGATGCCGGGCGCAAGAAAAAGAACCGCTACCTCCGGGTGGCGACCGACATTTCCCAGGCAGACAGGGACAAAATATTGACTTTCCCGATATTCGAATACTACACGAAAAAATCGTCCCCTGTGCGCAGCGGGTTGATCATTAAGGACTACTCCAAACGCGTGAATCCCTTGCGGGGTATGGGCGACCGCCTGATCGGCTACTCGGACGACAACCGGGCATACGTAGGGGCGGAAGGCTATTACGTATTGCAGCTTAAAGGAATACCCGGCTCGCGGATGATGCAGGAGATAAAAGGGGAGTGGAAGCCCCTTGCCGACGGCAATAAACGCAATCCGGTGGACGGGAAAGACCTGGTACTCACGATTGATGCGCGGATGCAGAACATCACCCATAAGGCGTTGGAGGAACATATGCTCAAATGGAGCGCCGAGCGCGGGTGTGCGGTGGTGATGGACGTGAAGACGGGAGGGATAAAGGCGATGGTCAATTTGGGCCTTATCGGCGATGGGCGGTATGCCGAGGTGCAGAACTACGCGGTCGGGGAGCGGAGCGATCCGGGGTCGACCTTCAAACTGATGTCCGTGCTGGCCCTGCTCGAAGAGAATGCGGTGGATACGACGCAAAAAGTGGATACAGAGAACGGCATCTATATGATATACGGCAATCGAGTGCGCGACTTCAAGGCCGGCGGGTACGGCGTGATCTCGCTCCGCACGGCGTTTATCAAATCGTCGAACACCGGTATCGTCAAGACGGCTTACAGCGCGTTCAAAGACCGGCAGGGCGATTTCATCGATCGCCTGTTTAAAATGCAGGTGGGACAGAAGACGGGTATCGATATCGCCGGGGAGCCGGAGCCCTACATCCCTGTGCCCGGATCGGCGAAATGGTCGGGTATTTCGATGCCGTGGGTCTCGTACGGGTACGAACTGCGGATCACTCCCTTGCAGACCCTGTCTCTGTTCAATGCCGTAGCCAACGATGGGGTATATCTCCAGCCCCATATCCTGGCGCAGGTACGGCAGGGCGGTCGTTTGTTGGAAACGGTGAAACCGAAGCTCCGAGGCAAAATCGCCTCGGACAAGAACATAAAGATCATGCAGGACCTTTTGAAGGCGGTGGTGAACGAGAAGGGGGGGACGGCTCATACGGCTTGTTACGATCCCGAATTGCGCATCGCCGGCAAAACGGGTACCGCACAATACAACTACGGCCGGGGCGAACCGATGGAGTACATGGTGTCGTTCGCCGGGTATTTCCCGTATGACGATCCGAAATACTCGCTGGTGGTGTGCCTGTACCGTCCCAAAGGCGGTGCTTCTGGCGGCGCGATGGCAGCTCCTGTGGCCCGGGATATCGTTTCGGGCATTTACTATACCACACCTAAGGAAATATACCAGTATAAGGGGCCGGAATCCGGGATGTATTCCCAGGCCGAAAAGGAAAACGAGCGGGGGCAAATCAATGCCGATCCGTCCGTAATGCCCGATGTCAGGGGGATGTTCCCATCCGACGTAGTCCCTTCGCTGGAAAAGATGGGTCTTTCCGTCCGGGTGGACGGCGGTACAGGGAAAATTACCCACCAGTCCTTATCCAAGGGCAGCAAGATCCGCCAGGGGGATAAAGTGATACTTACCGCAAAATAACAACAGGCAGGCTATGAAAACGCTGAAAGAAATACTCCGCAATATAGACTATACGCTCCTTGGGGGCGTTGAAACGGTACTGGTGCCCGGTTTGTCGTTCGATTCCCGGGCAGTTCCTGCCGCAGGGGCATTCATCGCGATCGAAGGCTCAACAGCCGACGGTCACGACTATATTGATAAGGCTATAGACGGTGGGGCGGCCGTGGTGGTGGCGCGCAAAAAGCCGGCCGATCTCCGTCCCGGAGTGACCTATGTGCAGGTAAAGGATACCTCGCTGGCGCTGGCGCTGATGGCCCGAAATTTTTACAACGACCCGACCTCGCGCATAGCGTTAGTGGGTGTGACGGGTACCAACGGGAAAACGACCACCGCTACCCTGTTGTACAACGTATTCCGGACGATGGGCTACAAATGCGGGCTGTTCTCCACGGTAGAGAATATCATCGATACCGAGCATATTCCGGCTAAGCAAACCACCCCGGACATCCTCACGCTCAACGCATATTTGGATGAAATGATAAACCGGGGGTGTGAATACTGTTTTATGGAGGTGAGTTCCCATGCGTTGGCGCAGCAGCGTGTAGCCGGGCTGGATTTTCGGGGCGCTATATTTTCCAACCTGACGCACGACCATCTGGATTACCATAAGACGTTCGCCGCTTACCGCGATGCGAAGAAGCTCCTTTTCGATTCGCTTTCCCCGGACGCTTTTGCGCTGGTGAATGCCGACGACAAGAACGGGCTTTATATGCTGCAAAATACCCGCGCCAAAAAATACACGTATTCCCTGGGTTCGGTGTCCGATTTCCGGGCGAAGATTCTGGAAAGCACGTTCGAGGGCATGGAGCTGAACATGGACGGCACGGAAGTATGGCTCCCGCTGGTAGGGCGTTTCAATGCCTACAATGCGCTGGCCATTTATGCTTCGGCGGTGCTTTTGGACTGTGACAGAACGGAAGTGCTGGAGGCGCTCAGCCGCCAAAGGGGGGTACACGGCCGTTTCGAGAGTTGGATATCGCCTTCGGGGGTGGTATGCGTCGTCGATTATGCCCATACGCCCGATGCGGTGGACAATGTAATGCGCACGATCAACGATCTGCGCACACGCAACGAAACTTTCACTGTGGTGATCGGCTGCGGGGGGAACCGTGACCGGACCAAACGCCCGGAGATGGCGGCGATAGCGGCCGAAGGGGCGGACAAAGCGATCTTCACCTCGGACAACCCGCGCAGCGAGGATCCGATGGAAATACTCGAAGAGATGCTCGCCGGTGTCCCGGCGGAGCGGGCCAACCATGTGCTGGTCAACGCCGACCGCAGGCAGGCTATCCGCACGGCGGTGGCGATGTCCCAAAAAGGGGACATCATCCTGGTGGCGGGAAAAGGCCATGAAACGTACCAGGAAGTAAAGGGCGTGCGCAGCCATTTCGACGATATGGAAGAGCTCCGCGCGGCGTTCGGGGCTGCACAGGAGAATAAATAAGAGAGACGATCGGTAACAATAACGGAAAAACACTTTAGGCTATGATTTATTACCTGTTCAACTATTTAGACCGGATGTACGATTTTCCGGGGGCGGGCATGTTCAATTACATCAGCTTCCGGGGAGCGGCCGCATTCCTGTTTTCGCTCATCATTGCCTTGGTGTTCGGAAAAAAGATCATCAACTTTCTGCGCCGCAAACAGATCGGCGAGACTGTGCGGCACTTGGGCCTGCAGGGACAGGATGAGAAGGCCGGTACTCCCACGATGGGCGGTATCATCATTATCCTGGCGACGGTCGTGCCGGTATTGCTCTTCGCCCAGTTGTCCAATATATATATCATTCTGATCCTCATCACGACCCTGTGGATGGGTTCGATCGGTTTTTTGGATGATTATATCAAAGTTTTCCGAAAAAATAAGGACGGGCTCAAAGGCCGTTTCAAAGTGGTCGGCCAGGTAGGGCTGGGCCTATTGGTGGGCAGTGTGCTGTACTTCAGCCCGCAGGTAGTCATCCGCGAGGCGGCGCCCACCCAGACGGTGGCGGCTGTCCGGGCAGTGGAAGGCTCGGCGGACGAGGTGGCTTACCGGGAGGCGCGTTTTCTCCAGGCGGAAAAACATTCGACCAAGACCACGATCCCGTTCGTGAAGAACAACGAATTCGATTATGCTTCCCTGATCAGTTGGATAGGGGGCAATTACCAGCATTGGGTATGGATCATCTTCATTCCCATTGTGATATTTATCATCACCGCCGTGTCCAACGGGGCCAACCTGACCGACGGGATCGACGGGCTGGCGGCCGGAACGTCCGCTATACAGGCCTCCGTACTCGGGGTATTCGCCTGGGTGTCGGGCAACATCATATTTGCGGACTACCTCAATATTATGTATATACCCAATGCCGGCGAACTGATGGTGTTCATATGCGCCTTTGTGGGCGCATTAATAGGCTTTTTGTGGTATAATGCGTACCCGGCTCAGGTGTTCATGGGCGATACGGGCAGCCTGACTATCGGCGGGATCATCGCGGTACTGGCCATATGCGTGCGCAAGGAACTGCTGCTCCCGCTCATTTCCGGGGTGTTCTTTATCGAAACCCTTTCGGTGATGATACAGGTGTCGTACTTCAAATACACGAAAAAGAAATACGGGGAAGGCCGCCGGTTTTTCCTGATGGCCCCGCTGCACCACCATTTCCAGAAGAAAGGCCTGCACGAGAGCAAGATCGTGACCCGTTTCTGGATCATATCGGTATTCCTGGCGGTGCTGAGCATCGTAACCCTGAAGATAAGGTAAGAGGAGAAAACTATGAAAAAGGATTCGGACGCCATACTGAAGGTCGACCTTCACATCCTGCGCCACGGGGACAAAGTTATCTGGGGGATCGTCATCCTGCTGCTGCTGTTCTCGCTGCTGGGTGTGATAAGCACCAGCACGATCCAGCAGGTGAGCAGTATCTCGTCGGTATTCATCACTTTCGCCCGCGACGTGCTGGTGGGGGTGTTCATGCTGCTGCTTACCTACTGGCTGAACTATAAGTTGTACCGGGGGCTTACGTGGGTCATCGTATTGCTATCCATCGGCACTTTGCTTTGGGCATTCGTATCCGGCACCGTGATCGGCGGACAGAGTGCGGGACGCTGGGTGCGGATATTCGGACTCAGTTTCCAGCCTTCGGCCTTTGCGCTGATCGCCATGGTGATGTTCGCGGCCCGGTACCTCGAAAAATACAGCCGGGATACGGCCAAAATGCTTTCCTGGAAGCGCCTGGCGCTGGATCTCTGGGGGCCTGTGCTGCTGATGTTCGCCCTGATCACCCCGCATAACCTTTCTACGGGACTTATATTCATTTTCACATTTTATGTGATCCTGCTCATAGGGCGGTATCCGCTCCGGCATATATTCATCTCGTGGGCTATTTTTGCGGCGGCGGGGCTTTGCCTGTACGGAGTGTATAAGGCCAATCCCGAAGCATTCAAAGAGACCCGTGTCCCCACGTGGGTGGCCCGCGTGGATAATTTTTTCGTCAAATCGGACGGGAAGATGTCTCAGGAGGACATGGACAAATACCGCCAGGTAACAGCCGCCAAAACGGCCATTGCCCTGGGCGGGACGTTTCCGGCAGCCGGCCCGGGCAAGAGCATCCAGAAGTATTTCCTTTCGCAGGCAGACAGTGACTTTATATTTTCTATCTTAGTGGAAGAATACAGTATAGTAGGCGGAGCGTTCATCCTGCTGCTGTTCATCGTGTTCACCATCCGGGTGACGGTGCAGGCATTCCGGGTGGAAGACCTTTTCGGGCTGTTGGTGCTGTGCGGGCTGTTGTGCGTGATCATGTGCCAGGCGATCATTCATACGGGTGTCAACGTGGGTATGATCCCGGTTACCGGGCAGAACCTGCCGTTCATCAGCTCCGGGGGAACGTCCATTATCGCTTCGTGTATGATGGTGGGGATCATGCAAAAGATCATCATGAACTCCCGGGAAAAGGCTTTGGCTGATATTCCGGTACAGGAGGCGGATACCGAACCGGTATCGTTGCCGGAGCAGGACGAGGGAAATAAAGGATAAATATCATAGGGAATATGACATCGCAGAAGAAACCATACAGAATCATTCTTAGCGGCGGGGGCACCGGGGGCCATATCTTCCCGGCCGTCTCTATCGCCGACGAGATCAAACGGCGCTATCCCGATGCGGAGATCCTGTTTGTGGGGGCGCTGGGGCGGATGGAAATGTCCCGAGTGCCGGAAGCCGGCTACCGCATCGTAGGACTGCCTATTGCGGGGATACAGCGTTCGTTGTCCCTGTCGAATCTGGCCGTCCCGTTCAAAGTAGTGTCCAGTTTGTGGAAGGCGCGCAGCATCGTGCGCCGTTTCCGTCCGGATGTGGTCATCGGAACAGGGGGGTATACCAGCGGCCCGGTGCTCTTTGCCGCGTCGATGCTGGGTGTGCCGACCCTGATACAGGAACAGAACGGATTTGCAGGCGTGACCAACCGCATCCTTTCCCGGCGCGCCGATGTGATATGCGTGGCTTACGAAGGGTTGGAAAAAGTGTTTCCCCCGCAGAAGATCGTGTTCACCGGAAATCCGGTGCGGGCTTGCATTACCGACGCCGGGATATCGCAGCGGCAGGCCAAGGAACAATTTGGGTTGAATACCGAGAAAAAGACTTTCCTGGTGTTGGGCGGCTCTTTGGGCGCCCGCGCTATCAACGAGGCGGTGTGGGCCAATCTGGATATTTTCATGGAAAACAGCTCCCAGCTTTTATGGCAATGCGGACGCATCTATTATGCCAAATACCGGGAAATGCTGGACAAACTGATAAAAGCCCATCCGGAAAGGCATTATGCGTCCCGGATCGCATTATTGCCTTTTATATCGGAGATGGACGTGGCCTTTGCCGCGGCAGATATGATCATCTCCCGGGCCGGCGCCGGCACGATCTCCGAACTTTGTATCATCGGCAAGCCGGCGATCCTCATTCCTTCTCCCAATGTGGCGGAAGACCACCAGCGGCACAATGCGCTGGCGCTGACCGCCCATGGGGCGGCGATCCTGATCCCCGAAGGGGAAAAACTGTCCTACGAACTCGGCGATGCGGTGCTGCGCTTGCTTTCCGATGATGGTCTGCGTGAGGATCTGAGCCGGAATATTTCCGAGATGGCACGCCCTCATGCCACTGCGGACATTGTGGACCAGGTGGAAAAATTGCTGAAGGATAAGAAGAATAAAAAGAAGAAATAACCATGTCCAAACGTGCGGGTTACCTGATTTTTGCGCTGACGGCCGTCGCTTTCATCGTGTTCGCGGTGATGATGGAAAGGGCCGATGCCGGGGCGTCGCATGTGAAGGTGGATGTAAAACAATCTTCCGGCTATGGTTTCGTCGATGTAGAGGCGCTGAAGGCCTATGTCGAAAAGAACCTGTCGAAGGTGTCTCCGGATTCCGTTTCCGGGCGGGTACTTCCCATCGAAAAACACGTAAGCCGTAATCCTTATATCGAGAAGACGCTGGTATACCGGCAGCCTTCCGGCGACGTGAAAGTGGAATTATGGGAAGAGCAGCCGTCCTTCCGCATCGTGACCGACTCGGGCAATTACTACGTGAGCCGGGCGGGAAACATTATGCCGGTCAAGGCAGGGATCGGCGTGGACGTGCCGCTGGTCTACGGGCGGGCCGAAAAAGGTTCGTTCCCCGGAGTGAGGGAAGTCATCCGGCGGCTGGAGCAGGACGATTTTTTCTCTACCCAAGCCGTAGGGGTTCAGGTGTCGCGGAGGTCCAAGAACGGGAAAGCCGTTTACGATTACGCCGTCGATACCCGAAGCGGGATGAAAGTCGTGCTGGGCACGGCCGAAGATATGGACGTTAAATTCGAAAATTTCGGGATAATTTATGCCTATTTGTATTCTGCGGGCAAGACGGATGATTATAAAGTCGTAAATTTGGAATTCGGGAATTATCTCATTTGTCAAAAGAAATAGAGAGAGTTATGAAGAACAACACGGTATCGGTAGGACTTGACATTGGCACGACCAAAATATTGGTGATGGTGGGCCGCCGCAAGGCGGACGGTTCGGTGGAGATCATCGGCGTGGGCCAGAGCCCCAGTACCGGGGTGAGCAAGGGGGCTATACAGAATATCTCCAAAACGATATCCGGTATCCGCGAGGCGGTCGTACAGGCCGAACAGTCCTCCGGAGTGAAGATCGAAGAAGTGACGGTGGGCATCGCCGGACAGTATATTCGCTCGGTGCGCCAGACCGATTACATCACCCGGGAAAACCCCCAGCGGGTCATCGACCAGGCCGATATAGACCGCCTGACCGAAAGGGTGCTCAAGACCCCTCTGTCGGATCACGAACGGATTATCCATGTACTACCTCAGGAATATAAAGTGGACGCCGACGCCGGGATTATAGAACCGGTGGGCATGTCCGGGCAGCGACTCGAAGCGACTTTCCATGTGATCATCGGACAGGTGGCTCCCCTTTTGAACGTCAAGCGCTGTGTCGAGGGCGCAGGACTCCGCTTGGCCGGCCTCAAGCTGGAGCCTATCGCTTCGGCGGATGCAACCCTTACCGAGGAAGAAAAAGAAGCCGGCGTAGTGCTGGTGGACATAGGCGGAGGAACGACCGACATGGTGATTTTCCGGGACAATTTGGTGCGGTATTCAGCCGTGGTGCCTTATGGAGGAAAAGTAGTGACCAACGATATCAAGGAGGCGTGCTCGATCCTGGGCCGCTATGCGGAAAAGCTTAAGACCCAGTTCGGATCGACCTGGCCGGGGGCCAACCTCGACACGGACGTGGTATCCATTCCCGTGATACAGGGACTTCCGCCGAAAGAAATATCGATGAAGACGCTTTCGCGGGTCATTTATGCCCGCATGGACGAGATCATGGACGATATCAATGCCGAGATTGCCAATTACCGCCAGATAGAGCCTAACAAGAACCTGATCGCCGGAGTGGTGATCACCGGTGGCGGTGCGCTGCTCAAACACCTCCCCCAGTTCGTGCTGTTCAAGACCCAAATGAGTTGCCGGATCGGTTATCCGAACATCTACCTGTCGGAAGAAAACCGCGAATGCCTTACGTCTCCGGCCTATTCGACCTGTATCGGGCTCGTGTTGAGCGGATTGAAGGATGTCGTGGAGGACGATCCATCCCTGGAGGAACAGGTAGTGCAGTCTTCGGTCGATATGCTGGAAAAAGAAACTGTCGAGCTTCCCCTAGATGAAGTACTCACCAGTATGCATGCCGTGAGCGTACCTCCGATTGCGCAGGAACCGGAAGTCCGTCAGCCCCGGGAAGAGGAAAATCCCTATTCCTACCGCAGCGACGATGCGATGGAAGTATTCCGGCAGAAGGTCGAGATCCGGGTAGAGAAAGAGGAAGAAGAGGAG
>CAUHQV010000030.1 GCA_959608625.1 uncultured Flavobacteriales bacterium | reverse complement strand
ATCCCTACCTAGTCCTGGCCTCGGAACTTACCCGCCGGGGACATTACGTGACGCTGAGCCTGCCGGAGTTGTTTGAAAAGCAGGCCAAGGCTTCGGGTTTGAACTATATCCTCCAAAAATCCGACGATATCGGCGGGATGCTCGAAGGGGCCGCCCGGAACGACCAGTCGTTCAAATACATCCTCGGGTGGATCCGGCGGGTGATCGATACGCAGTTCGAACAGTTCATCCCTATATTGCAGCAGCACGATATCCTGGTGTCCGCCAATACGGAATTCGCCGCCGTGAGCATTGCGGAATATTGCCGAAAACCGATTGTCCGTACGGCCTATGCCCCTTTGATTCCGGGTAAAAAGATACCGCCGCCCATTATGCCGTTGTCGGGCATCCGGTTTTTATCTCCGGGAGCCAAATGGAGCATCCTCAATAAAGGAACGGATTTTATGGTTCGTAAGACCCTGAACAAAAACCGGGAGAAGCTAGGCATGCCGCCTATCAAAAAATACGGCGCCCATGCGGCCGGGAATGCCTGCAATTATCTGATGCATAGCCGGTATCTGGGAGAAACAGACCCGGATTGGGCTTACAGATGGGAAGCCGGCGGGTATTGTTTCAACAATACGTTCGATTACGACGGGCAAGCATATGCCCAACTGATGGAATTCATCCGAAAGGACGACCGGCCGATCCTTTTTTTTACACTGGGAAGCTGCGACGCAAAAAAGAAGAACAGTTTTTGCGAGCGGTTGTGGAAGGTGTGCCGGGAATTGGATTACCGGCTTATTGTCGGCACGGGGTGGTCGAAGACAGGCTCCGGGCTCGACCAGGGGGACAACCTGTTCCTGCTTACCCAGCCGATCCCCCACAACCTGATCTTCCCCCATTGTCGGGCCGTGATCCATCATGGCGGCAGCGGAACGACCCATAGCGTAGCTAAGGCCGGCCGCCCTCAGTTGATAGTTCCTTTGATTATCGACCAGGATTACTGGGCCACGCGGGTGCGGAGCCTGGGAATAGGCCCGGGGAAAGTCAAGATCACGGTTTCTGAGAGTGATCTGAAAAAGAAAGTGGCCGGATTGGTAAACAATCCGGATTATGTAAGGAATGCCCACGCGCTCGCCCAAAAAATTGGGACGGAAGACGGGGTGGGACGCCTGTGCGACTATATCGAATCGTTTGCGTAAAGGATAAAGCCAAAGACATTATTAGCTATATTTGGGCAGGACTACCCGAAATGCCATGAAGTATATCGCCTCGTTTATTTTTATGTTTGCCTTAATCTGCTGCCAGGGCAATTATCGGGACGTGATCGACTCCGCGCAACGCGTTTTGGACGAACGGCCCGACAGCTCCCTTATCCTTTTATCGCAAATCGATTTCCCGGAAAAACTCCCGCCGGAGTTAAAGGCGCGTTACGGACTCGTGCAGGCCAAAGTTGACGCCGAACTTGAAAATGCGTTGATAAACGACACCCTTGTTCTCTTTTCGGTGCGGTATTACAAGGAGGAAGGGCGGCAAAAGGAGCAGATGTCCGCCTATATTCCGGCGCTGAAGCACTATCTCTGGGCGGAGGATATTCTTAGCTTTGAAGAGATGTTCGGGCAGGCGATGGATCTTGCGCATCAACTCGAGGACAGTGCCGCTCTGTCGCAATTGTATGTCCTGCGCGCCGGTCTGCAGGATGCGGACGCCGCCGCACAAAGCTATAAGCTGGCCGGGGAGTATGACAGCGCACACAAGGCGAACCTGTACTATTCGACCGCCCTACAGTATGCATTTGCTTTACAGGCGGATTCGGCCCGGAAGTATTTCGAGGCGGGTATCCGTGCGGCCGAACCCGACGAAGGCCTGAAAGTCCATTACATACGGAATTATGCAGGTTATCTGATCGCTCTTAAACGGTTTGACGAGGCCCGGGAGCTCGGCTACCGGATCAAATCTTACTACCCCCGTTATGCAGACGCTGTCAATCTGAATCTGGCTGAAATACACCTGCATGACCGAAATTTCGATTCAGTCTCGTATTATCTCGGGAAAGACCGCGCGGCGTTGGCGAAGGACAATCCCATTAAAGAAGGTGTTTCCCATTATAATGCCGTCAGTACTCTCCAGGCCGTTTTGGATTACGCCCAGGGAAAAGGGGTGAATATCGTCGCCCAAAGCCAGCGCAACGACTCCCTGATGCGCGCGATCCTGGATAACGACCGGATGATCCGGCAATACGTCGTGTCCCGGGATCGGATGCAGTACAGGGATCTTAAGTTGCAAGTCCGCCAGCAGCGGTTGGTACTTATCATCGTCCTTTTGGTGGCCTTTGGCTTGGTATTTGCCATGGGATTGTATTTTTATACGAAGAATAAAAGGGACAAGGCCCTTGCCGTCCAGGAAGAGAACGAAGTTTTGCAACGTATGCTGGAGGAAGCGCTGTCCCCCGATGGCAAAAAACAACAGGATTCCCATTTTTTCAAAAGAATACTGCTCCAGAAATTAGGCTTAATACGCATTGTGGCCAACACCCCGACCCCGGCCAATCAGCAGCTGTTGCGACAGGTACACGGGCGCCCGGAAGACAGGGAAAATAAAGGCGATCTTTTGGATTGGAACGACCTCTATCCGGTCGTCGATTCTCTTTACGAAGCTTTTTATTCCCGGATGAAAGAAAAATATTCCGCCCGGCTGAACGAGAAGGAGATGCAACTTTGCTGCCTTCTCAGGGCCGATTTCTCTACGAAGGAAATAAGCTCGGTCACAGGGCAGAGTATCCGCACGATTTACCAGCGGAAAACGACCATTCGGCAAAAGATAGGGATCGATGAAAAAGGCGATATCGTTCTGCATATAGACCAGTGCTCGGCGTAATCTTATTTTAATATTGTAGGCCATAGCCTTCGATATAACTCCGCCATTTCAAAATATAAACTTTTTAGGAAATGCCAGGGTGTAATATTCTTGTTTTTATTGCATTACAAAACGAGTTGCACTTCTTAAAAAAGGGAATATAAATCCCGTTCCGCATTTTACCGTCTAGTTTTGTGACAAATGTGATGCCCATGAAAACAATTGTCACCTTCTTTCTTTTCTGCCTGAACGCTGGCGTCCTTTTCTCCCAGACTCCCTTTTCTCTGGTTCGGGAATTCGATTATCAGGTAAGCGACGGGAAAGCGAACCGCAACCGGATCGTTCATGAAAAACAATATCCGCTCAAGGACGTGGACAACCGGCAAAAAGTATCCGATGTCTGCCGTATCCTGTCCGGGTGCCATGGGGTGCTTATAGATATCGATAGCGCGGTATTATCTACGGATAGCCTGAACCGGGTTATGATCGTCAGCACGCCGTCCCCGGCCGGCCAATCATACCGCATCGAAATGGAGTATAATTTCCGGGAGGAGATCGTCCGGGCCGTTGTCTTTCCTGCTATGCCTGCGGAACAGGCGGTGGAATATAGGATAGAATACCTGTATCTGCACAGCTATAATTATTCCTCCCAAGGCGGTGAAAAATTCATTACAGGTGTTCAGCAGGATGGCCCTTGGGTACTCAGGAGTGTGAAAAAGGGGGGTCTTTTGGTGTATCTGACGGAACGGAAAATTTCGAATAAATAATTTAAAAACCAAATTAAAATGAAAAGATTCCTATTTACCATCGCTTTATCGCTCGCGGTTTTGGGTGTCCGGGCGGCCGAACTGCCTAAAGGGTATGCAAAAACCGATATCGGTAAAAAAGTCGGACAGTTAAAAGACCAAAAAGGGCAGGATAGCCCACTGTCCGCTTTTATGTCTATGATGTCCATCGAGATGTCGGGTAAACAAGGAGACCTATGGCAGTATATGAGCCCTGGCCTGCGTATGTATTACCCTGAAAAAGGGGCTCCGGATAAGAAGGTGACCGCTGAACACAAAAATGCGGTCCTGTCGCAAAATGTAGAAGAGTTGCTGGTTTGCGGCGATTCCATCGCTGCGGTGATTACCACGGGAGATGGCCGGGACGGTTTTGCCGCGCACCATTATATCCGGGTAAAAGGCAAATGGTATTCTACAGGGAATGTAGAAAGAAAAACGATAGAGGAGACGTATAAAGCAGTTTCCGACGTGGCGGGCTATCACCGCAACCTGATAAGGCGGATATCGGCCGTTTCCGTTCCGGATCCGGATCCGGCCCCTTATGTGGATCATCTGAAAAAATATGGGAGCGCCCCTAAAAGGTATATTCAGGATAAACTGGCCAATTATCCGGTAGTCATATACGGGGAATGGCATTTTCGTCCGCTCTCGTGGAAACTGATAAGCAGCGTGGTTACGGACAAAAAATTTCCTTCGACTACCGGGGTCGTGTTCATGGAATTCGGCGATGCTTACCAGCCTTTGGCCGATGAATTCATGGCAAGCGCTACGCTGCGCGAAGACCTGTTGCTGCGTATGTTCCGTCAACAACAATTCACCGGTTGGCCGGATAAGGGACAGTACGATTTTATAGTCTCGCTTTGGAAAGTCAATCGGGAGCTGCCCCGCGATAAAAAGATAAAGTTGATGATGGTGGATGCCCAGTATCATTGGGAGGCTATACAAGGGATTGAAGGGATACAGGAAGAGCGCGAAAGAAGTAGAAACAGAAGCCGGAACCGCAATATGGCGGAACATATCGAGGCATACATGAAAAATGCGCCTGACAAAAGGGGCGGCCTGTTCATTGTAGGGACCGGGCACGGCAATAAATCGGCTGTCAAATTGTACGACGGGAGTTTTCCCGAAAAAGGAGCCGGAGCCTTGCTTGCCGGCATGATGGGCGAGGATAAAGTGTTCAGCATCTCCACGCATGGCCCGCTGATCAGCAACCTCGGCCGCACGGAAGACAAGATAGGCTATGCGTTTTTCGACCGGGTATTCCGCCAAAACGGGGACAAGCCCGTGGCTTTCGACCTGAAAGGGAATATTTTCGGGACCCGTCTTTACGACGGGGTGCTGGAGAGCAAATACGATACGCAGGCCGGAACTTATCAGGACAATTATGACGGATATATCTTTTTGGGGCCACTTTTAACGGAAGAACCGGCGCAGTTCATTGCGGGAATATTCAGCGATGAATTCGTGGAGGAGATAAAACGGCGCGCACGGATCATGGATATTGAAGAGGAAGACTGGAACGGTGTGAAATACAAAGACCTTACCGGGGAAAAGGCCCGGGAAATAGCCCGGAAAATGGCGGAAGAAGGCGGCGCCACGCGGTGGGAAGAGTACAATAAATAGTTTTCAAAAATAGATAAAGCGGGGCGAAAGCCCCGCTTTTATTCGCAATATAAAAAATCAAAAAAGCCCCCATACTATCGTATGAGAGCTTTTTGTGCCCCAGACCGGACTCGAACCAGCACACCCGTGAAGGCACATGCACCTGAAGCATGCGTGTCTACCATTCCACCACTGGGGCTTGCAGGGTGCAAAGATACGTGTTTTTTGAAAAAAAACAAGATTTTTCATTTTATCCGCTAAAAAATGAGGGGATGCGTTGGAGATGCCTGAAAAAGGGATTTTCCCGTTGAGGGATTCCGAATAAAAAGGAGCCGTACAGGGATATCTTTGTAAAAAAATTTGGAGAATCGAAAATAATCGTTACATTTGCGGATAAATAATTGAGAAAATGGAATACGGTATCCTGCATCATATCCATCATCACGCCGCCTGAGGCAGGTGAGGATCTGTTATGCTGATACCCTAAAGTACATCGAAGTATAATCAAAACCCGCCTGTCCGTAAGGCGGGTTTTTTTATAATATCCCACCGGAGGACTGCGGAAAAACAAGAACGAAAAATGACTTACCTGAAAATTGCCATCCAAAAATCGGGGCGCCTGAATGAAGACTCCCTCGCGCTGCTGAAAGAATGCGGCATCTCTATCAACAACGGGGCGGACCAGCTTATGGCCCAGGCATCCAATTTCCCATTGGAAGTGTTGTACCTGCGCAATTCGGACATCCCCCAGTACGTACGCGACGGGGTGGCCGATATCGCCATCATCGGGGAAAATACCGAAATAGAAAAACGGGCCGGCAACCGCAAAGTACTCGACTTGGGATTTTCCCGTTGCCGGGTGTCGATGGCGGTGCCCAAAGACGCTCCCTATAAAGACCTGTCTTATTTCCAGGGTAAAAAGATCGCCACGTCGTACCCCAATACCTTATCGGATTTTCTGAAGAAAGAAAACATCGACGCCGAGATACACGAAATATCCGGTTCGGTAGAGATCGCGCCCGGCATCGGATTGGCACACGGGATATTCGATATTGTCAGCTCAGGCAGCACTTTATTTAAGAACGGCCTGAGGGAAGTGTATAAGGTGCTTGAGTCGCAGGCAGTCCTATTGGCTAATCCGGCTTTGTCCCCGGAGAAACAGGCGATACTCGACCAGTTGGTCTTTCGCATCAATGCCGTACTGACGGCCCGCAGCTGCAAGTACATCCTGCTCAACGCCCCGGAAAAGTCGCTCGACACCATTTGTGCGCTGCTTCCGGGCATGAAGAGCCCGACCATCATTCCCTTGCGGGAGAAAGGTTGGGTATCGATGCACTCGGTGGTAAGCGAGGCTAAATTTTGGGAAGTCATTGGAAAACTGAAAGAAGCCGGCGCCGAAGGTATCCTCATCGCGCCAATCGAAAAAATGATCCTGTAATAACGGACAAAAATGAAAACCATCCTTTATCCCGAAGAAAAACAGTGGGCCGACCTGTGTGCCAGGCCGAAGGCCGATACACAGGCACTGGAGGCTACTTGCCGGGAAATATTCGAAGATATCCGGGCAAACGGCGATGTGGCGTTGGGAAAATATACCGAGCGTTTCGATAAAGCGGCCCTGAAAGATTTTGAAATAAGCGAAGCCGAGTTTATCGAGGCGGAGCGGGCTGTCCCGCAGGAATTGAAAGAAGCCATCCGGGCGGCCAAAGGAAATATCGAGGCATTCCACAAATTACAGATCCCACAGGAGCACCGGTGGGAGAACCCCGCCGGGTTCGTTTGCCGGCAGGCCGCCCGCCCGATAGAGCGGGTAGGAATCTATGTGCCGGGAGGCAGTGCCCCGCTTTTCTCCACCGTGCTGATGCTGGCCGTTCCGGCTATGATAGCAGGCTGCCGGGAAGTGGTGATGTGCACCCCGCCTTCGGCGAACGGGCGGGTAAATCCTGTGGTGCTCTGGACGGCGCGCCTGTGCGGAGTGACCCGGGTGTTCAAAGCCGGGGGTATCCAGGCTATCGCCGCGATGACTTTCGGGACACAGTCAATCCCGGCAGTCTATAAAATATTCGGCCCCGGCAACGGGTATGTGATGGCGGCCAAACAGTTGGCCCAGCGTTATGGGGTGGCGATAGATATGCCGGCAGGGCCCTCGGAAGTGCTGGTGGTGGCCGATGGGAGCGCCCGCGCCGATTTTGTGGCGGCCGACCTGCTTTCCCAGGCCGAACATGGGCCGGACAGCCAGGTGCTGCTGCTGACCGATCGAAAAGATTTTCCGCAGGCGGTGGAAATAGAAATAGAAAAGCAGATGGCTGCGCTGCCGCGGAAAAATATCGTCGAAAAGGCGCTGGAGAATTCGCGTATCATCGTACTGGAGAACATAGACCAATGTATGGCCTTTTCCAACCGGTATGCGCCGGAGCACTTGATCCTCTGTGTCCGGAATTATGGAAAACGGACGGAAGAAGTGATAAATGCCGGGTCGGTATTCCTGGGGAACTATTCCCCGGAAAGTGCCGGGGATTACGCTTCGGGGACCAACCACACGCTTCCCACCAGTGCTTATGCCCGCGCATACAGCGGGGTGAACGTGGACGCGTTCGTCAAAAAGATCACCTATCAGGAAATATCGGCCGGCGGCCTGAAAATCCTCGGGCCGGTGATAGAAACGATGGCCGGAGCCGAACAGCTCGCGGCCCACAAGAATGCAGTATCGGTCAGACTTAAAGCCTTAGAAGAATGACATTTCCTTTTGAAAACCTCTTGCGGCCCAATATCCGGGCCCTGGAACCTTACACCTGCGCCCGCGACGAATACGACGGGAAAGAGGCGGTATTCCTCGACGCCAACGAAAACCCGTTCGATACGGGGTACAACCGGTATCCCGATCCGCGTCAGCGCGAACTGAAGAAAGTGTTGTCCGGGATAAAAGGCGTGCCGGCCGGGAAGATCGTACTGGGCAACGGGAGCGATGAGATCATCGATATCATCATTCGCAGCATCTGTCGGCCGGGAAAGGATCACATCATCGTGTTCTCCCCGGGGTATTCCATGTACGAAGTTTCCGCCCACATCAACGATGCGCAGGTACGCAAGCTGGATCTCACGGCGGATTTTCAGCCCGATTGGGCCGCAGCTATGAAAATAGCCGACGAAAATACCAAAGCGTTATTCGTAGTAAGCCCCAACAACCCGGTAGGGACACCCGTGCCACTGGCCGATATCGAGGATTTCTGTCAAAAGTTCCCGGCATTTGTGGTAGTGGACGAAGCCTATGTGGATTTCTGCCAGGGGGCGTCCGCGGTGACGCTGCTGGAAAAATACCCGAACCTGATCGTGCTGCAGACCCTTTCCAAATCGTGGGGGATGGCTTCGCTGCGGTTGGGGATGTGTTTTGCACACGAGTACCTGGCCGGGATATTCTCGAAAGTAAAAGCGCCGTACAACGTGGGCGGCCTCACCCAGCGCACGGCCCTGGCGATACTGGCCGATTATCCGGAATACTGCCGCAAAATGGACGAGATACGAAGCGAACGCCACCGCCTGGAGCGGATGCTCCGGGAAAGCCCGCTCTTTGAAAAAGTACTGCCGTCCCAGGCCAATTTTATCCTGGCGACAAGTCCGCATTTCCGCGCGCTGTACGGTTACCTGACGGAAAACGGAGTGGTGGTACGCCTGCGCGATATACCGCCGCTGATCGCCGGGGGGATGCGTATTACCGTGGGTACGCGGGAACAGAACGACCGCCTCGAAGAACTGTTGCGCAGTTTCCGGCCTTAACGGTTTTTAATCTAAATTAGCGAGATGGAAAAAAAGAAGATATTGTTCATAGACCGCGACGGGACACTCATCCGGGAACCCGCGGACGAGCAGGTGGACAGCCTGTCGAAACTGGAATTCGTCCCCGGTGTCATCGGGGGGCTGTCCCGTATCGTATCGGGTACGGATTATCGTTTGGTGATGGTTACTAACCAGGATGGGCTGGGGACGGGCGCGTTCCCGACGGAGACATTCCTTCCGCCTCACGAACTAATGCTCAAAACTTTCGAGGGCGAGGGCATCCGGTTCGACGAGGTGCTGATCGACGAGAGTTTCCCGGCCGACAATTCTCCGCGGCGAAAGCCCCGTACCGGGCTGGTGGACAAATACCTGAACGATACTCTCGACCGGGAGAACAGTTATGTGATAGGCGACCGACTGACGGATATGGAGCTGGCCGTCAACATGGGGATAAAAGGACTTTATTTAGGGCCGGAGGGCGATGTGAAGGATATTCCCGGCGCACTGGCCGTCGGAGGTTGGAAAGAAATAGCTGATGTGGTGGTTTGTGGAGCCCGGAAGATTTCGGTACGCCGTACTACGTCGGAGACGGACGTCCGGATAACACTGGATTTGAACGGGAGCGGGCGGGGCGAGATAAGCACCGGGATCGGATTTTTCGACCACATGCTCGACCAGATAGCCCGCCACGGAGGTGTGGACCTCAGCGTGAAAGTGAAGGGCGACCTTGAGGTCGATGAACACCATACGATAGAAGATACGGCTCTGGTGCTGGGCGAATGTTTTGCCCGGGCATTGGGAAGCAAAAAGGGGATCGAGCGGTACGGTTACTGCCTTCCGATGGACGAATCGAGGGCGGAGGCGCTGCTGGATTTCGGCGGGCGGTACGCGCTGGTGTGGGAGGTGGAACTCGCCCGGGAATACGTGGGGGATTTCCCCACTGAAATGACCCGGCATTTTTTCGATTCCTTTGCCCAGGCCGCCAAAGCCAACCTGCATGTGAAGGCTTCGGGTGAAAACACTCACCATGTGGTAGAGGCCGTATTCAAGGCTTTTGCCCGGGCCATTAAAATGGCGGTAGCCCGCACCGGCGGGGGAATCCCTTCGTCAAAAGGAGTGATATAAGGATATGGATGTAGCGATCGTAGATTACGGAGCGGGGAACGTATTTTCTGTAGCGACAGCCCTGGAAAGACTGGGTGCCCAGGTGGCGGTCACCGCCGACGAGAAAAAGATACGGGATGCTTCGCGGGTGGTCTTTCCCGGAGTGGGGCAGGCTTCGGCCGCGATGGAGCACCTGAAAGATACGGGGTTGGACAGGCTGATCCCCCGGCTCACACAGCCTGTGCTGGGAATATGTCTGGGGATGCAGTTGATGTGCGATTCTACCGAGGAGGGCGATACGGCCGGACTGGGGATATTCCCGCTGGCGGTCGAACGGTTTCCCGAAGGCCCGGTAAAACTGAAAATTCCCCATATGGGATGGAATACCGTCGAAGGGCTCCGCACGGGGCTGTTTGAAGGGATAGCGGACGGCAACCGGATGTATTTCGTGCATTCGTATTTCGTGCCGGACAGCGAATTCACAGCAGCCCGGACGGTATACGGAGAGCCATTCGCTTCGGCGGTGGTGCGGGACAATTTCTTCGGGTGCCAGTTCCATCCGGAAAAATCTTCGGCGGCGGGACGGCGTGTATTGGAAAATTTTTTGAAAAAGGATTTTGAAAAACAGATAGGATGATTGTAATACCGGCTATAGACATTATCGGCGGGCGTTGTGTCCGCCTGACCAAAGGGGATTATTCGGCCTGTAAGGTGTACGGGGACGACCCGGTGGAGATCGCTAAAGGCTATGCCGATGCGGGATTCACCCGGCTCCATGTGGTCGATCTGGACGGTGCGAAGGCCTCCGGAGTGGTCAACCTGCCGGTACTGGAAAAGATATGCGCTTCTGCCCCGTTGGCGGTGGATTTCGGCGGGGGGGTCAAGACCGACGCCGATTTGACCCGTGTGTTCGCCGCGGGAGCTGCGATGGCCTGCATAGGGAGCGTGGCGGTGACGGATATACCGATGGTTCGTGGATGGTTGGAACAATATTCGGGCGATCGTATCATCGTCGGGGCCGATGTAAAAGGCGACAAGGTGTGTATCCACGGTTGGAAAACGGTGACGGATACCACAATTTACGATTTAGCAACAGCCTATTGTCCCTCTCTAAAATATTTGATGTGCACCGATATCGCGCGGGACGGCATGCTTCAGGGGCCATCCCTGGAACTTTACCGGCAGATCATGGAGCGCTTGCCCGGCATCCGCCTGATCGCCTCCGGCGGGGTGAGCGGGGCGCAGGATATGGACGAACTCGACCGCATGGGCGTGCCGGAGGTCATCGTGGGGAAAGCCATCTACGAGGGGCGGATAACCCTCTCTCGGCTCGTACAATACCAAAACAAATAAAGAAATAAAATTATGCTGGCCAAAAGGATCATCCCGTGCCTGGACGTGAAGGACGGGCGTACGGTGAAAGGAACGAATTTCGTCGGTCTGCGGGACGCGGGCGATATCGTGGAATTGGCGTCCCGGTACAGTGCCGAGGGGGCGGATGAATTGGTCTTCCTCGATATTACCGCCAGCGCCGACCGCCGGGGGACGATGCTCTGTTGGGTGGAGGACGTGGCGCGGGCGATCGATATTCCCTTTACCGTGGGGGGAGGGATAAGTTCGGAAGCCGACGTGGAAGCGTTGCTGGCCCGCGGGGCGGATAAAATATCGATCAATTCTTCGGCGCTCGCCGATCCGGAGCTTATCGACCGGTTGGCCAGGAGTTTCGGAAGCCAGTGCGTGGTAGTGGCCATCGATGCCCATTACGTAGACGCGGGATGGGCGGTATATTCCAAAGGCGGCCGCGAACGGACGGATAAAGAGCTTTTCTCGTGGGCCGGGGAGGCCTGCAGCCGGGGTGCCGGGGAGATCCTTTTCACTTCGATGGATCACGACGGGATGAACAATGGGTTTGCCAACGAGGCTACAGCCTGTATTTCGGACAGTCTTTCCATTCCAGTGATCGCCTCGGGCGGTGCAGGCTCCCTGGAGACGTTCTACGATGCGTTCGACAAGGGTCATGCCGATGCTGCCCTGGCAGCAGGGGTGTTCCATTTCGGGAAACTCACGGTCGGGCAGGTAAAGGAATATCTGGCTGGGCGGGGTGTCCCGGTGCGGATTTGACAAATAGTTCGTTATTCCCGCTTTCTTTTGCTGCTCCAAAAGAAAGCGGCAAAGAAAACGAGCTTTTGCTTCGGCAGAATGGTTTACTTCGCTCCTCGACACCCCACAAGGGGCTTAGGAATATCGGGCGTCGTGTTTCGCCCCTTGTGGGGCTGATCGCTCGCAAACACAGCTGCCTCGCTTTAAAAGGAACAATAAAATAACACATAAAAAAGAAATGCAAATAACCGCAGACATCTCACAACTCAAATACGACGAAAAAGGCCTGATACCGGCCATCGTCCAGGATGCCGACACCCGGGTGGTGCTTATGCAGGCTTATATGAACACGGAATCCTTGGAAAAAACCCTTGAAACAGGCAAAGCCTGTTTTTTCAGCCGGTCCCGGGGAAAGCTATGGACTAAAGGAGAGGAAAGCGGGCATTTCCTGCTGGTAAAGGATATCCTGGCCGACTGCGACAACGATAGCCTGCTCGTCAAAGCCACTCCGGTAGGCCCTACCTGCCATACGGGGGCGGATACCTGTTGGAAAGAAGAGAACATACCGACCGATTTCCTGTTCTACCTGCAGGATTTTTTGCAAAAACGCAGCAAGGACGATCCTTCGGAGTCGTACACGGCGCGCCTGATTGCCCGGGGCATCAACAAAGTGGCCCAGAAAGTGGGGGAAGAGGCGGTCGAGGTCGTGATCGAAGCCAAGGACGACAACGAAGACCTGTTCCTGAACGAATGCGCCGACCTGATGTACCATTATATCGTCCTGTTGGTAGCCAAGGGCTATAAACTTCAGGATGTGATCGGGGTGTTGGAAGAGCGGCATCATAAAAAGTAACAGGCGAGGATAATTCGTCGGAATCTTCTTTATATTTCTTTCTTTTTCTGTACTTTTCTTTTGTCACCCGCGGGCCGCTGTGTTTGCGAGCGAACAGCCCTGGAAAGGGCGAACCATGAAGTCCGATGCTCCTTAGCCCTTTTCAGGGCGTAAAGAGAGCGAAGCAAACCATTCGGCCTGTAAACTCGTTTTCTTTGCCACTTTCTTTTGGAGGAGCAAAAGAAAGTGGAATCCGGGTGATCCCGGCGGGACGGCGAAAACGCTTTGCGGTAAAATCCGAGGTCTAAAAATCACATTTACGGGGCAATAAGATGCGGGAATGAAAAAAAATCAAAAAATTCTTTGAGCATATCGGAATAATCCCCATATTTGTCCGCAAGAAACAAAGCAAATGAACGCAACTATTGCAAATATGATTTGGTGGTGGCGCATACCGACGGAAACACGGTGTGACACCCCCGCTTTGCAGATATAGTTACGACAGAATAATAAAAAACATATCTAAATGGGCTATCGGACACACCGGTAGCCCATTTTCTTTTGGGGTAAATCCCGGGACGGGAACCGAAATAAAAACGAAAAATAATCACGAAAAAAATACGGAAAAATGAAAAAATACGATGTAGATCAGCGAGGATATTACGGCCGTTTCGGCGGGGCATTTATCCCGGAAGTGCTTTACTCCAACGTGCAGAACCTGCGGGAAGCCTACCTGCGGGAAATGGCCGATCCGGAGTTCCGGGCGGAATTCGACGCTTTGCTCCGGGATTATGTAGGGCGGCCTTCGCCTTTGTACCTGGCCAAAAGACTTTCGGAGCGGTACGGGGCGAAGATATACCTCAAACGGGAAGACCTGAACCATACAGGCGCACATAAAATCAACAATACCGTGGGTCAGATACTCCTGGCCCGCCGGATGGGGAAAACCCGCATCATCGCCGAGACCGGCGCCGGCCAGCACGGCGTGGCAACGGCGACTGTCTGTGCCCTGATGGATATGGAATGTATCGTGTACATGGGTGCCACGGATATCGCCCGGCAGAAACCCAACGTGGAAAAAATGGAAATGCTCGGCGCAACGGTCGTGCCGGTGGGAAGCGGCAATATGACCCTGAAGGACGCGACCAACGAAGCTATCCGCGACTGGTGCTGCAACCCCCGCGATACGTATTATATCATAGGTTCGACGGTAGGCCCGCACCCGTATCCGGATATGGTGGCGCGGTTCCAGTCGGTGATCTCCCAGGAAATAAGGAAACAACTGCTGGAAAAGGAAGGTCGCGAAGAGCCGGACTGCATTATCGCCTGCGTGGGCGGGGGAAGCAATGCCGCCGGGGCGTTTTACCACTTTATCAACAGCCCATCTGTGCGCCTTATCGCCGCTGAAGCCGGCGGGGAGGGTATTCTGAGCGGCCGCTCGGCCGCTACGATTCAGTTGGGCCGTGAAGGGATCATCCATGGAGCGCGTACGCTGGTGATGCAGACCGAGGATGGGCAGATCACCGAGCCGTATTCCATTTCGGCCGGATTGGACTATCCGGGTATCGGGCCGATGCACGCTTTCCTGTCCGAAGAAGGGCGGGAAGAGGTAATCGCCGTGGACGACAACGAGGCGCTCGAAGCGGCCTATATGCTTACCCGCACCGAGGGGATCATTCCGGCCCTGGAATCCGCTCATGCGCTGGCCGTGCTGGAAAAGAAAAAATTCGCCCCGTCGGACGTGGTCGTGGTGAATGTATCCGGACGCGGAGACAAGGATATGGAAACCTATATCCGGGAAAGAAAAAATGCCGGAAACGCGAAATAACCAGATGGACATGAAATACGATTTCCAGACTATACACAGAACTATCCCGGCCGACTTGCAAACCCCGGTGGGTATTTACCTGAAGATACGGGACCTGTATCCGCAGTCGGTGCTGTTGGAGAGTTCCGACTACCATACTTCGCAGAACAGTTTTTCGTTCATCGGGGTAGAGCCTATCGCTTCGTTCGTCGTAGGCGGGGAAACGATCACAACTGCTTATCCCAATGGGAAGCGGGAAAAGAAGGTTATTGATCCCGATACGGATGTGCCAGCCGAACTTTCCGCCTATATCGGCCGTTTTTCCGCCGGGGAGAACCCGACGGGGATCAACGGCTTTTTCGGGTATACGGCTTATGATGCGGTGCGGTACTTCGAGAAAGTGAACATCCAGCCGAAAGAAGGCGATTTTGCCGCGCTGCCGGATATTATGCAGGTGCTGTTTCGCTTTACCATCGTAGTGAACCATTTTAAGAACACCCTGACCATTGTCGAAAATCTTTTGCCGGGACAGGAGTCCCGGATGGAAGAACTGATCGGCGTGCTGGACAACCACAACGTAGCCCAGTATTCGTTCGAGCCGGCCGGGGAAACAGGATCCAGCATCACGGACGGGCAGTATATGGATATGGTCCGCCGGGGGATCGGCCATGCCTACCGGGGAGATATCTTCCAGATAGTTCCTTCCCGGCGTTTCAGCCGGGAGTTCCGCGGGGACGAATTCAATGTGTACCGGGCTTTACGCAGTATCAATCCCTCGCCGTACCTGTTCTACTTCGATTTCGGGGCGTTCCGTATTTTCGGTTCGTCCCCGGAAACGCATCTGCGTATAGAGGGTGGGAAGGCCTATATAGACCCGATAGCCGGGACTTTCCGCCGTACGGGCGATGACGAGGCCGATAAGGAACTGGCTCAACGCCTGCTGCGCGACGAGAAGGAAAACGCCGAGCACGTGATGCTGGTCGATCTGGCGCGTAACGACCTGGGGCGCAATTGCACTAACGTACACCTGGAATTCTACCGGCAGGTGCAGTTCTATTCCCATGTGATTCATATGGTCTCCCGCGTGGCGGCCGATGTGGAACCGGGTGCGGATACGATCCGGATATTTGCCGATACTTTCCCGGCAGGAACGCTCAGCGGAGCGCCCAAAGTCCGGGCGGTGAACCTGATCGACGAAATGGAGCCGCACAGCCGGGGCGTGTACGGAGGTTCGATCGGTTATATCGGGCTGGATGGGCAACTGAACCAGGCGATTACGATCCGAAGTTTCCTCAGTATGGGCCAGCGTCTGTACTGCCAGGGCGGGGCGGGGATCGTTGCCCATTCCGATCCGGCCAACGAATTGGAAGAAGTCAACAATAAGCTCGGCGCGTTGATGAAGGCGATGGACTTCGCCGGACAGTATTCGCGGTAACGATAAAAAAACAAAAAGATGGAAAAAATATTGATACTCGATAATTATGACTCGTTCACATACAATATCGTACAGTTGGTGCGCTCGCTGGGATACGCCGTGGATGTGCGCCGCAACGATGCCGTTTCGGTCGAACAGGCCGGGGAATATCCCCGGGTGATCATTTCTCCCGGGCCTGGGCTCCCCTGGGAATCGGGCATCCTCCCGGAATATCTGGCCCGGTATGCCGACAAAAGGAGTATTCTGGGTATTTGCCTGGGCGAACAAGCCATCGGGGAGCGTTTCGGCGCCCGTTTGCGGAATTTGGAAAACGTGTACCACGGGGTAGCGACTTCGGTAGAGGTTGTCGCTCCCGATCCGGTGTTCGAAGGAACGGAAGATGGTTTTGAGGCGGGGCGTTACCATTCCTGGGTGGTGGATTCGGTCGGTTTCCCGGACTGTTTGGAAATAACGGCCCGCGATGCGAAAGGCGAGATCATGGCCCTGCGCCACCGGGAGTACGATGTGAGGGGGTTTCAGTTCCATCCGGAAAGCGTACTGACACCGCAGGGGGCGATCTTGCTTGGGAATTGGCTTGCCCGCCGGGCCGGCTCCGTGCCCGGAGTGGACAGGTAGGGACAATATGCAGGAATAATCCGACGATAGAAACAAACGAAAAACAATAGATAGATGAAAGACATACTTTACCGAATGTTCGAACAGAAAAACCTCACCCGGCAGCAGGCGCGGGAAGTGCTTCTCAATATTTCGGACGGGAAATACAACGATTGCCAGCTTTCGGCATTTATGACGGTGTTTTTGATGCGCAGCATCACCACCGAGGAACTTACCGGATTCCGGGATGCCCTGCTGGAGCGCCGGGTGGAAGTCCCCCTTGATTCTTCGGATGCGATAGACATCGTCGGCACGGGCGGCGACGGGAAGAATACGTTCAACATTTCGACGGCGGCCTGTTTTGTGGTAGCGGGAGCCGGTTACCGGGTGATAAAGCACGGGAACTACGGGGCCAGCTCCGTAAGCGGGGCTTCCAACGTGTTGGAAGTACACGGGGTGCGTTTTACGGACGATATTGACCGCCTGCGCCGCAGTTTCGACAAAAGCCATGTCTGCTACCTGCATGCGCCTTTTTTCAGCCCGGCCCTCAAAAGCGTGGGATGTGTCCGCCGGGCCCTGGGGGTACGGACGTTCTTCAATATGCTCGGCCCGCTGGTAAATCCTGTGATGCCGAAACACCAACTGCTTGGCGTTTATAATTTAAAACTGCTTCGCCTGTACAATTACATCTGCCAGCAGAACGGGATCAACTGTACGATCGTCCATTCGCTGGACGGGTACGACGAGGTATCGCTCACTTCCGACTTTAAAGTAGCTTCTCCCCAGGGGGAGCGCATCTACAGCCCTGGCGAACTGGGCTGTCCGGTCTATGCCCCCGAGGATCTTTGGGGCGGTCGGACCGTGGGAGATGCGGCCCGGATATTCGATAGTGTACTTTCGGGAACGGCTACGCCCGGGCAAAGGGATTGCGTAGTAGCCAATGCGGCTTTTGCTATCTGCACGCTGGATCCCGCCCTCTCTCTCGGCCAGGCAAAGGCGAAAGCCGAAGAATCGCTTTCCAGCGGACAAACGCGGGAAAAATTCAAATGCTTCGTAGAATTAAACAATTGACAGTATGGAAACGATACTCGACAGGATATTGGAAGAAAAGAGGCGCGAAGTCGCTGAGCAAAAGAAAACCGTTATGCTCGGTCAATTGAAGGACAGCCAGTTCTATTCCCGGCGCCGGTTGTCGATGAGCCGGGCGCTGGCACAGGCCGCCTCGGCGGGGATCATCGCCGAGTTCAAGCGCAAATCCCCTTCCAAGGGTTTTATTAAGGAAAATGCTTCTGTGGGGGAAATAGTGTCCGGATATGCCCGCGCCGGAGCGGCCGCCTGTTCCGTATTGACAGACCGGCTGTTCTTTGCCGGTGGGGCGGAGGATTTGATAGCAGCCCGCAAAGCGGTGGAAATTCCTCTGCTGCGCAAGGATTTCGTCGTGGACGGATACCAATTGCATCAGGCAGCCGCTTGGGGGGCAGACGCGGTGCTGCTTATCGCGGCGGCCCTTAAAAAGGGCCAATGCCGGGAGTTGGCCTGCCAGGCGCGGGAATTGGGGCTGGAAGTACTGCTGGAAGTCCATGGGGAAGATGAATTGGAATATGTGAGCCCCGAAGTGAATATGGTGGGAGTGAACAACCGGAACTTAAAGACCTTCCATACCGACGTAGCGGTTTCCCTGCGGCTGGCCGGGATGATGCCCCCGGGGGTGGTACGGGTGTCGGAGAGCGGGATCGATGCGTCCATGACGGTATCCCGGCTGAAACAGGCCGGATACGATGGTTTTCTGATCGGTGAACGGTTCATGCGGGAGCCCGATCCCGGTATGGCGCTAAAAGACTTCCTGTACCATGTGGGTTAAAGTGTGCGGCCTGAAGGATGCGGCCAATGTATCCTTGGTGGCGGGCCTCGGGCCCGATATGATGGGCTTCATCTTTTATGAGCCGTCCCCGCGGCATGCGGGCGGGTTGGACCCGGCGATCGTGCGGGCGCTTCCGTGGAATATCCGGCGTGTGGGGGTGTTCGTGGATGCGGGGGAGGAGCGAATACTCCGCACCGCCCGGGAATACGGATTGGATACGATACAACTGCACGGGGATGAATCTCCGGATCAATGCGCCGCCCTGCGCGAAGATGGGTATTCTGTCGTGAAAGCGATCGGTGTGGTGGGTCTGGACGATATCCGGCAGGCGGAACGTTATCGGGGTACCTGTGATGCCGTGCTTTTCGATACTAAAAGCCCTTCGCGCGGGGGCACGGGGGAAAAGTTCGACTGGGGACTTTTGGAATCGTACGACGGGGCCCCGTTCCTGCTCAGCGGGGGGATAGGGCCGCAGGACGGGGGAGTGGTATCCGCTTTCCGTCATCCGGGGCTCCTGGGGCTCGACCTGAACAGTTGTTTTGAAACGGCGCCGGGAGTGAAAAATATAGGGGCGCTGAGGTCGTTTATCGAGGCCGTGCGCCCGGAAAAAGAGGTATTTAAAAAATAAAATAACGATACGATTATGGACCGATTAAAAAAATTGTTCGAGACCAAGGATAAGGATATCCTTTCGGTCTATTTCACGGCCGGGTTCCCGCAGAAAGACTCTACGGCACAGGTCATCCGCTCTCTGGCTGCTCACGGGGCCGGTATGATTGAGGTGGGTGTTCCCTTTTCCGATCCGATGGCCGACGGGAAAGTGATTCAGCAAAGCAGTACCGTGGCGCTTCGGAACGGCATGACCCTCGATTTGCTGCTCTCGCAGGTAGAGGAAGCCCGGCGCGATTGCGAAATACCTCTGGTGCTAATGGGTTACCTAAATCCGATGATGCAATACGGAGTGGAGAGGCTTTTCAAACGCTGCCGGGAAGTAGGTATCGATGCGATCATCATTCCCGACCTTCCGTTCGGGGAGTATATGGAACACTACAAACCCCTTTGCGAGCAGTATGGGATCCCGATCATCATGCTCATCACCCCGGAAACGTCCCCCGAGCGTTTACGTCAGATAGACGATCATTGCGGGGGGTTCATCTATATGGTGTCGGCGGCTTCCACTACGGGGACGCGGGACGAATTCTCGCCGGAGCAGGAGGCGTACTTCCGGGCGGTGGACGGTATGGGGCTGAAGAACCGGCGGCTGATAGGGTTCGGGATATCCAACCCCCGAACGTTTGAAACAGCGTGCCGGTACAGCAGCGGCGGGATTATCGGCAGCCTGTTCATCAAGTGCCTGGAGCGTAACGACACCATAGACGGAGCGGTAAAAGATTTGCTGAAAACGATAGGGAGGCAATAGGGGAAATGTTAATCCGTTTTCACGAAGATTTCACAAACATTTCACACAGGTAGCATTCCCTTATTAAAAAACTTTCACTATATTTGTAACAGACCCTGTAAGAAACAGGGTCTTTATACCTAGTTTAACCCTAAAACCTAATTGTTATGAAAACTCAGAGTGTATTTGCATTTTTGGCAGGAGCTGCCATCGGTGCTACTGTTGCCTTGTTAGTCGCTCCCGATTCGGGAAAGAACACCCGTGAAAAAATCGCCAACAAAGTCCGCGAGGGCAAAGAAAGGGCGATGGATATGGTCGAAGAAGGCAAGGAAAGGGCCAGGGAATTGGTCGGCCGCGGCGAGCAGAAAGCCAAAGACCTGGTGGAAAAAGGCGCCAAGCAGGTAAAAGGATAATCCCCCTTCTTTCGTATGGAACAAGAAGATGAAAAGCCCGGATTGGCCGGCCGGACGGTCGAGGATCTGAAGGACTATGCGTCCCTGCGGGCCGACAGTATCCGTCTGAGCCTGATAGACAACCTGTCCACGTTGTTCAACACGCTTTTCGGCGTGTTCGTGCTTATTCTGTTGGCGGGTATAGGCACGGTGTTCTTCGCCGTGGCCCTCACATGGGTGTTGGGCCTGCTGATAGGCTCGATGCTCTATTCCATACTGATCATGGGAGCGTTGTTCATGATCCTGGCTGCTATCGTCTACGCTAAACGGAACAACCTGGTGGTTAACCAGTCCGTGCAGATGCTTAGCAAAATGGTGAACGATATGACCAAAAAGTATTCCGACGATGGAAAAAGTTGATTATCTGAGCCTGAAAACGCTCGCCGACGTAAAGGCGGCGCGTACCCGCGTGGGAGACCGCCTGGACAAGGTGGAAGCCCGCCTGAAGGAAGATTACAACGAGGTGACCCGGATGTTCGACTTCAGCTATATCGCCGAGGCCGTGGCCCGGAAAATGGCCACTATCTACGGCATTATAGAGACCGTCCTGTCGGGGTACAACCTGGTAAGCACGTTCGTCAGCAAATTCCGCGACCAAAGGCGCCGCGAGCGTTGCTGCGACGAAGACTGATCGGATAGATTGAAAATAGAAACGGAGGGTAGAAGCCCTCCGTTTTTTATTAGAGTCTTTATTTCAGGAAATTTAGACACCCCTTTGGCCTTTCTATATTCTCCTGTGTGCCGGAAAGGGTAATATATTATTCTTTATTGGCCGATCCAGGATTGATCCAGATCAAAATCTTCCAGTATCTGCCTGAGGCGTTTTTTTTCACTTTCGGATAAGGAGGAAGTATCTGCGCTTTCTTTGATCTTTCGGATAGCAGCTTCCCTGTCTGCGGTGATATAACATTCGAAATGCGCTACATAAGCACTGTCCACAAAAGAGGGGGCCAACCCGGGAGTCCTTTGTTTTCTCCACAATTCGATGGCCTTGCCGAAATAGAGTTTTGCCGAGTCGGTTTCACCTGTTCGGGCAAAACTTTTCCCCAGGGCTTCGGTGGCGGGCAACTGATCTTCGTCCAGCAGAAGAATTTCCCGGAGGGCTTTTTTCAGGCTTTCTTCCTGGTAGGTAGTTTGCAGGAAACCGGATTTTTGATAGTAGTATAAGACGTTTTCCGGATCGTACGAAATGGCTGAGTCGACGATTTCCAAGACCTTTGTGATGATATCCGGGATGGAATCGGGGGAAATGCTGACCCTGCCGTCCGGGCCGTAGAAGAGTTCGTGTGCCCTTTCGCTCAGTATATGGGCCTTTTCTTTGTCGGAAAGTTTAAAATCGTTGTCTGTGCTTTTGCAGGCGGTAAGGGCGAGGCTCAATAGCAGCAGTACCGGGGTCGATTTTCTCATACGGGAAGGGAATTACACCACAAATATAGGATTAATTGATCTCCTCCCGGATTTTTCCGAATATTTTATAAATACCGCCGATGCTCAACTCTTCCGGCAGGACTTTGCGCCATTGGGGTTTCGCTATGTCAATTGTTTTTATGGTACTGCTTTTCACTGCCCCATTGTCAGGGCATCATGGCATCTATTATTTCTTTACCACCGGCGACCGTTCCCGACAGCTCTTTTTTCAGTAAAGTATCTTTTATTTGCGTGCCGATCACCTGTGCGGCTTTTTCTTTTTCCCCGATAAGGCTTAGGGCGAAGGCGTAATTGTATACATCCCCATCGGATAGAGTATCGCGCTTTTCATACTGCCGGATCACCTGGGCATACTCTTCCTGCGCCTGATTTTCTTTTCCCATCTTGTATAGCAGCATCCCTGTATAAAGCCGGATTTCCGGGATATCTTTTTTTTCGAGGGCTTTTACGATCCACTTGTATGAATTTCGGTAATCCGCGCAATAGGCGTAGAACATTGCTTTCTGTGAATAGTACAAATAATGATCCGGGGAATACATCACCGCGGAATCCAGCAGAATCTGGCAACTGTCTACGATGTTCTTGAACAGTACCCGCGCCGAGTCGGCCCGGGTGCCGGCCTGTGCGAGTCCGGTAGTGTCCGGCGTCCCTTCGCGCATAAAATGCTGTATCTTTTCTATGGCCCGGTCGTTGTAGGCTGCCGAGCGGGGGTCGGTTTCTGCCGATTTTTCCCCTTTGCAACAGAACAGCAAAAGCGGGACAAGGAGTAAGAAGATTATTTTCATGCAAGCTAAATTTATGTAAAAATAGAAAATAGTCAGGGATAAATCATTACTTGAGACTTCCCAATTAATTTTCCGCTAAATCGGGAAAGGGCATATTTTATGTCTTTTATTAAATTACTGCCGACAGCGCCCCCTCCAGGAATGTCCACATAATAGCTGACATTTATATTCATTTCTATTCGGCCTTTCGGAGGAAGGGCAAATGAAGCAACCCCCAAGTCGTAATCGCATGGCATATGTAGACTGACCCCTTCTCTTTGCATGCTTTTTTCATCATGCCGGGAGCCGTTTACAAACAGGGTTACACTTCCCTGTATATTTACATACCTTGAGTGACATTGACAATCTCTGCAACAGCTCCTACGGAGACCATCCATTGTTTTGAAGGAATTTGGTAAATCCGTGCATATCCTTTTACCTTAAAAGCACCGTTTATCAAACCTCCTCCTTCTGTCGGGAATCCATTTGTATTGTAAGAACTAAAATCTATAGTTCTCTCCCTGTATTGGTTTACTTCATCATTCATTTGTTTGGAATTGGATTAATGTTACAACTCAAATATAATCAAAAAAGAAATAAAAAACAAATGTTTTTCCATTCCGGGATTTTCGCCGGATTACTTAGAAGCATCTACTTGCTTGCGGTAGACGATCTTTTTGCCGGGCACATCGTATATCTCGGTTACCGGGCTTTCGTCCGGGATGCCGGCGGCCCGGCAGTATTTTTCGAGGGCGGGATATACTTTGACCACGCCCATCACTACGGACATACGGCCTTTATAGGGGAATTCGGTGACTATATAATCGCCTTCCGGCAGGGTCATCACATCGTATTTTTCCTCCAGGGTTTTTACCTGCCCGGCGTCCAGGCCTTCCACGAGACAGCCCAGGTCGGAGCGCAGGCGGCTTTTCTCCACTTTCTTCGGATTGTCGTAGTAGACGCCGAAACCTTTGGCGGTGGGAATCTTTTCGCCGTCCAGCAGGCGATGGTAGACATCGTTCACTACCTCTCCCGATTTGCTGTAATCCCCCACGGCATGCCGGTACACACCGGTCTCGCCTCCTTGTTTTTCCCGGCGGAAGCGTATTTTGCGGAAGCCTCCGAAGTAGGTATAGACCAGCAGGACGAGGGCCATCAGGAGAGCGGCGATAATGAGCGCGGTTTTCATGGTTTTGCGTTTTTATGGGTTCCCTAAAATTAAGTCTTTTTACCCTCTTTTGCAAGACAGCCGGGCAAATCCACTGAAAATCGTATTTTTGCGAAAACAAGGGTGTCCTTGGCCTCCGGATACGATCACTATACGACTCGAAACTATGAAAAGAATTTTCCCCCACTCTTTCGGGGCCGCCATTGCGGCCGGGCTGTTGTTTTTATTTTCCGCCTGCGGATCGTCCGCAGGGATATTTCCCGAAGACCTGACCTGCGAATACCAGGAAAGCCCCACCGTGGCGGATGTCCCGCAACCCCGCTTGTCGTGGGTCAATATGCCCCGTACCGACCGCCGGGGGCTGGCTCAGAGCGCCTGGCAAATACAGGTGGCTTCCAGCGAAGAAAATCTGCGAAAAGGGAAAGCCGACCGGTGGGACAGCGGGCAGGTTACAAGTGATGAATCTATCCTGATCAAGTACCAAGGTAAACCCCTGGAATCCCGCCAGGATTGCTGGTGGAGAGTCCGGGTATGGGACGGTGATGGAAAAGCATCCGGATGGAGCGAGCCGGCGCGGTGGCACATGGGTATTCTCGATCCCGCCCAGTGGCAGGCGCAATGGATAGGAGCCCCATGGCAGGGGGAGGAATCCATCGAGACTTCGGGCGAAAAACAGACCCCGCCGGTGCCGATGCTGCGCAAATCATTCAAAGTGGATAAAGGTAAAAAGATCGCTTCGGCTTGGTTTTACGGAACCGGCCTGGGGTATTTCGATCTGTCCCTCAATGGCGAAAAGGTGGGCCTCGATGTGCTGTCCCCCAATCAGACCAATTACGGGAAACGCCCCGGGCTGGAAAACCGGCAGATACCCGTGGAGGACAATTTCCGCGAATACCGGGTGATGTACCCTGCCTATGAGGTGACCGATCGGATACGGCCCGGAGAGAACGTACTGGGGGCCATGCTCGGAAACGGGTTCTACGACGTGGAATACCGTTGGGTGATGCCTTATGGGTCGCCCCGGTTCATCGGTCAGTTGCATATCATGTATACCGACGGATCGGAGGATATCATTGTGAGCGATACCACTTGGAAAGCCGCCCCGGGGCCGATTGTGCTGGACGGGCTTTATATAGGGGAACATTACGATGCCCGGGAGGAGCAGCCCGGCTGGGATGCGCCCGGTTTCGACGACAGCGCCTGGCAAACCGTGGCGCAGCGTAAAGCTCCTGAAGGAAAACTGGTGGCCCAGAACGGCCCGCCGGACCGGGTGATGGAGGAATTGAAACCGGTAAAAATCGAAAAACTCGGCGAGGGACATTATAAATTGGATTTCGGGCAGGAAATATCGGGTTGGCTGCATCTGAAGGATGTGCAGGGACCGGAAGGACAAACGATAGATATCCGTTACATCAGCGAATCCCCGATGGGAGCCAATACCTACACGATGAAAGGCGATGGCTTGGAATCCTACCATGCGCGTTTTACCTGGTTCGTGTTCCGGGAGGCGGAGATTACAGGCTGGCCGGGAGAACTCCGTCCGGAGCAGGTAACGGCCGAAGCCGTGTACAGCGACGTGCGCACGACGGGACAGTTCGAGTGTTCCAACCCTTTGTTCAATACGATCAACCGAATATGGCTGCGTAGCCAGACCGACAATATGCACGGGGGTGTGGCGAGCGATTGCCCGCACCGGGAGCGGGCGGCTTATACGGGCGATGGTCAAGTGGCCTGTGTCACGGTGATGCACAACCTGGATGCCGGGGCGTTCTACCGTAAATGGATCCGCGATATCTGGGGCGCCCAAAACCCTGAAACGGGATACGTCCCCAACGGGGCGCCTTGGGAGCCCGGCTGCGGGGGCGGTGTGGCCTGGGGATCGGCGATGAATATCATGCCCTGGGAATTCTATGTCCATTATGGAGATAAGGATATGCTGGAGGAGAATTTCGAGGCGATGAAAGAGCAGGTCCGTTTCATGGGGAACTGGATAGAGTCCGACGGCACGATGTGGATGAAAGACCCGTGCCCCTGGAAAAACCTGGGCGACTGGTGTCCGGCCTATGATTTTCCGCCTACGCCGATGGTACATACGTTCTTTTTGTGGCGGTGTGCCGATTTGACGGCTCGCGCTGCGGCTGTGTTGGGAAAGACAGACGACGAGCGGACGTGCCGCGAATTGGCCGAGCGAACGAAAGAGGCTTTCCATAAGCGGTTTTACGATCCCCAGAAGGGCACTTACGGCCGTTACGGGGGCAATGTTTTCGCCTTGAAGATGGGCGTCCCCGACTCGTGCCGCGCCCGGGTAGTCGCTTCGCTGAAGCGAGATTTGGAAAATAACGGCGGAAATTTGGATACCGGTATTTTCGGCACGCAGTTCCTCTTTGAGGTATTGGCCGAAAACGGGCTCAACGAAATGGCCTACCAGGCGCTCAACAAGCGGGACTATCCCAGTTTCGGCCATTGGATCGAACAGGGGGCTACGACCACCTGGGAGCAGTGGGATGGCAAAAATTCCCGCAACCATCCGATGTTTGGTGGCTCGCTCACCTGGTTTTACCGCAAACTGGCCGGGATGAACGCCGACCCGGCGCGGCCGGGCTACCGCCATATCGTTTTCCGCCCGCAGCCGGTGGCGGATATTACCTGGGCGGGGTATGAGAGCCAAACCCCTTACGGCCCGGCTGGTGTGCGTTGGGACCGCCACGCCGACGGGTTTACCTTGTGGGTGAAAGCTCCGGTAGGTTCTACGGCGACCGTGTATGTGCCTGTGGCATCGGGAGGCAGTGTGCGGGTAAACGGCTCGGATGCTCCGGACGGGAATGCTGTCTACAAGGAAATGGAAGACGGGTATGCCGTATACGAAGTCCGCTCGGGCGAATACACGTTCGACGTATAATACTGAGCGGTAAAAGCAGAGGAATGAATTCTGCCGTGAAACGATCGACGGGGTTAAATTCTATCGGGCGGAAGACTCTTCCTCCTGTGGTTTTTCTTACATTTGAATAATGTAGGATACGCTTCGGCCATTTTCGAACAAATTTGAATGGCACTAGGCTTTCACTATATTTGTATAGGCCTGTGTGCGGGGGCGTACGAACGGCCCGCAAATTTCACTTTCACGTTAAAAATAAATCTAAAATCTGCCATGAAACAAGTACGGATCACCGTAATCCTTTGCATTTTGCTGCAAACGTCGTTTTTTGCCGGCGCCCAGTCCCGGGAGGCAATGGTGAACAAAACGTACACCCATACGGTGGACGGGATCGAGCGGTCTTATATTATGCACCTGCCCGATGGGTTGCCCCCGGATGCCCCGCTGGTGTTCGTCTTGCATGGTTATACGGGCCGGGCCAATCCGGCGGAATACGATATGGACGCGGTGGCCGATAAACAGGGTTTCGCCGTGTGTTATCCGCAGGGGATAAAAGATACCCGGGGCAATACGTGCTGGAATGTGGGCTATCCTTTCCAGCAGGATATGACGGTGGACGACGTTCACTTTCTTTGCGAATTGGCCGGGCATGTACAGCAGAAATTTCATTTGAGCCGGGAAAACACGTTTTGCACGGGGATTTCCAACGGAGGGGAAATGTGTTATCTGCTGGCTTACCGCCGTCCGGACGTGTTCGCGGCGGTGGCACCGGTGGCGGGGCTGACCTTGTTGTCTATGTACCGGGCGTATGAATGCCCCAAAGCGATCCCGTTGTTCGAAATACATGGAACGGAAGACCGGATATCCGAATGGACGGGCGATCTGAAAGATGAAGGCGGCTGGGGGGCTTACCTGCCGGTGCCTGTGGCAGTAAACTATTGGGTGGCCAAAAACCGGTGTACGCAGGAATTGACGGATACGTTGGCTGGGAAGACCCCGGGGAACGGCCATTGCGTGATCACACATAAATTCGTGGACGGTACCGGCGGCAACGAGGTGTGGCTGTATGAGGTCGCGGGCGGTTCGCATGCCTGGGGCAAAGAAGACCTCGATACCGGCGAGGAGATCTGGAAATTCTTTAGCCGGGCCATCAAAAATAAAAAAGAGTTTTAACTTCGCTTTGAGACAGTTTCAATCTTTTATCCTTTCGATGGCATAGACCATCGGGAGCTTAGTATTCAAAAACCGGAGGATCCTCGCGTTTCCAAAGATGATTTTCAAAGATCTTACGCAACTGTTTGTCAATATTTTCTCTTTTCGTGGGTTCTTGGTCCAGGATGAAAGATCTATTACAGAATGTCACATTTTTATCCTTACTATCGACAATCAGTGCGTAAATCATCGAATTTGCTTTGTAGGGAACCGTATAAAACATTCCCAGTGTTAAAATGCCAATCCCCAGCCCTTTCGCGATCTGGCCGCGATAATTTCGTTTACTTCGGGTAAACCCTTGCTGGGTGATAACCAGCCCAAATCTTTTATTATTTGCAGTCAGTATCGAATCTATTAATGGGGTAATGGGGGTCGTGATTTTCTTTTTTTTATTCTGCTCTACAGAAAGGATCAAAAGATCTATTTCTTTTTTCAGCGCTTTTCTTTCCAAAGAATCGGCCGTTTTTTGTTCTTCCGGGCATAAATGGAGTTTTTCTCCGAGTCCAGCCAGCGATTCGTTCAGGATAATTTCCGTACTTTTTGAAATGGAATCATTGTAAGCAGGTTCATCCCCCTTTTCAACAAGCGAAATATGGGAAATAGGCTCGATTTTCAGCATTTCTTGTATTTCGGCAGGTTGTACCGAGGTCAGGAATTTTGAAGGGGCGCATGATGCGCTGAAAATCGCCATCCACAATAATAGTTGCACTCGCTTCATAAGTGTTTTTTTAAGTAGTTTAAAATGATTTTCTTCGCGGGCGGATCAAAATTTACAGGAAACACCTGTAAGACGGTAAAAATATATATTTTTAGATTACAAAATTCATACGGGTAACATTTCAATACTAAATATTTCCAATTATCGCGATTTGGCAAAACAAACGTTTTTCAACCTCAATAAACTCGGGCTTATTTCGCCGGTTTGCCAAGATTACATTAAATTTGGACGGGCAATCAATCTGGTGTCATGAAAAAAATACTCTTTGTGCTCTTTTTTGGGCTATATGCAGCAAACGTTTCCGCACAAGACCGGTTGCGGCCGGTAGAAAGCGTCTATAATGCGGATCCGCAGGATATGAAATATCCGAAAGTCCATAATAAGGCAAAACTTTCTTTTGACCATTTCAACCCGTCGTAATTGATTTTGTCCATTTTGAAGCCATGCCATCTGTCCTTCATCGTACCGTATTCTCTTTAGAATATTGCCAGAACCGGGTTTACCATCGAAAGCCACACGACAAGGATTATAAATAGAATATTACAAATCCCAGAAACACGACCAATACAAACAGGATCTCTCCGGTCAGAAAACACATTCTGTCATGCTCTTCCAGAAAATACTCTGTAGATTTACGGCTCAATAAGGCTAGTATCCATGCGCCGATAGAATGAATGACCGACCACCGGTATACAAATTTAGGACTCATGGTTTTTTATTTTGCTGATTGATCACTTCGCCCGTAAGTTGTATGGCATATTCCATCGCCTCTCTGGGTCTTGACGTATTTAACTCCAAATGCAACTCATTTTGTTTATAATCGCCCATTTAATTTTCAGTTGCTGTCCCCGGCCGTACCCCTGCCCTTTATAGCTCCCCTTCATCGCTTTGGAAAACTCCTGAAAGGATATGCCTTGTTTCGTGCCTGCTAATGCGGGTATTTTAGTCGGGATCGCAAGAGACGCTACCGTAGTGAAGCCGTTCATCCCGTTCTCGAACTTTTCCTGCGGGTTCAAGCCACGACCGGAAATAGATTTTGGCGGAAGGGCAAGCATGGCTCTTACAAAGATATAAG
>CAUHQV010000029.1 GCA_959608625.1 uncultured Flavobacteriales bacterium | reverse complement strand
GGGCCGTAAAGGCCCCGCCCGCCTGCCCGCACGCCTGCACGTCTTACTTCAGGTATTGCCCTCCTGCCGCCCCGGACACGGAATCGCATGCTTGCCGGAAAGAGGGTATAGCCCACCTATCCGCTCCCAGCAAAGCTGTCCGTCCCGCATATCCCACCAAGGCTCCTCCAGGGAATCCACGATACCGCCTGCCCGCCGGATGCGCTCCAAACCCTCGCGCAAAGCCCGGCGCCCGCCGGCCAAACGGCACAGGGAACAGACCACCAGCACGTCGCCGCGGCCCATCGCCCGGAACACCTCCCGGCAGCTTCCCACCACGACCATATCCTGCGCCGGTATCCCGCGGCGGCGCAGACGGTCGATCGTTTTTTTCATTTGCGCGGCATCCCGCTGCAGACAGATAAATCCCCGCATTCTTCCTTTTTGCGCCGCCACAGGCGGCCTTGTTCCTAAAATCCCTGCTAACGCTATTCGTCGCGCACGCAGCGAACAACCGGCATTGACGAACCAACATTTAAGTTGCCGGAAGGATCATACCCCCAATAGGGGATAGCGTCCGGTGGCATACTTGGGTTGAAGTACTCTTTATGGGCCGTCCCTGAAGGCACCCCATACCTGGCGGTACCGATCTCGGCTTTGACCCGGCTGTAAAAGCCCTCCGCAACTATTTCCGCCTTGGTAGGCATCCGCCAGGTACCCGCGTCCGACCCGTCGGGGGCCTCGCGGTAAGCCTTGCAGGCCTTTTGAAAGTCGCTCGTTTTATATATGTAACTGGTTCCCCTCACGGTTGCATCCACGCCCGGGGCGTTGGTAGGATTGCAGTTTGAAGCCGCTACGCGCACGTTCGGGGATATTTTATTGTATTCGCTATCCTCGAAATACCTGTCCGCCGCCGCCCCGCTGGTCACGTCGTGCGTGTTCAGCCACGCCTTTTGCTCGTCGGAAAGCAGCGACGAAGCGGGCAGCCCGCCGTCGGGGTCGGAGACTATTATCCGGTTGTTCTCGTCGACATACGGATATACCTGGTTCATAGAACGCACGCACCGTACACGGTTTTGACCTGTTTTACTGTCGATGCTTGTTATTTTCTCCACCGGCGAGCCATTATGGACAATACCAAACCAAGCATAGTTAGAATTGCTGGAATCTTCCGCACCGGACCAATAACCTTGGGACGTCTGGAATGCCGTGAAACCGGATTGGGCCGACAATTCATCAAAAAAAGCCCAGATAAGGATTAACTCCCGCTGGGTGGGCAGGCGCCAGCTTCCGGCCGGGTAATCCGGTTCCGAATAAGCCTTACAGGCGTCATAGGCCTCGGCAAATGTTTTTCTATCGGTGACGGCGTCGGCCTTGGCCACCATCAGTTTGCCCGGCACCCGGTTGTTGGTCGCATACACAGTTGAACTCGGGTTCCTTATGTACCCGCCGGCCTCGTTGTAGACGGGCTGGGCCGTCTGGTCCATCAGGAAGGCCTTGGAAACAGGGTCTTCCAGATAGAGCGAATCCCTCCTTTCTACTATACCTTTTCCGAATGCCTTTATTCCCGTACCGTCGTTTTCCATCGAAACGATGACAGGGCGGTCTGCGGACAGGTAGGGATATTTTTTTTCCACGGTGGCGTCCAGCGTATTGACCCAGGTGGCGTAAAAATTGTGGGATTCGGTGGTATCACATGAATTTATGAGCCCATTCGTACCCAAAACATAAGCCTGCGTGTCGTCGCCGGAATTTATCAGCCAGCTCCAGGAGTCTGTGTTTAGACGGAAGTAGGCGTACAGTATCATCAGGTCTTCTATGGAGGACATTTTCCAGTTCGCCTTGGCTATGCTGCCGTCCGCGCCGGTACCGGTGCCTTTTCCCGTGGACAAATCGTAGCCGGGGTATATCTGTCCCCATTTAAGCGGGGAGGAGGATACCTTGGCGGTCTGCATCTGCTGGATGCGGCTCTGCTGGGCGTACCGGATCACGGTATAATCGTCGATAGTCCCGACGTTGCCGTTCCACTCGATGCGCACGTCGGTCTGGCTCTTGCCCATAAGGGTGACCGACACCTTGTAGTGGTGGTTGCGCAGGATGTTGTAGTCGTCCGTATTGTTGCCGCCCAGGTATATCCTGTACACCAGGGGCCGGGATATGCCGGTCTGGCCGTCGGTATAGTTGCCGAGAATGCACAGATGGGTATATCCTGTGTCTTCGGCGGCCACTCCGGGTATCCGGGGGCCTGTTTCCGGGGTCTTGTCCTTCTGGTATTTGGCGGTTCCTTTGTTCCCGTACCCGTAATACGCCTCGCCCATGTAGGTGATGGCCGTTACCGGATTTCCGACCAGTTCCCCATACTGGTTTATCATATACCTGTCTCTATAAGAATTACTAACACGGCCGATACCCCCGTACGGGGCCACCCCTTCCCCGTCCAGCTTTTCAGGATCGCGCCATAACGGCTCGCAATAATTGGTATGATTGTAATAAGGGCATGCCACGTAGGCCTGCTTCAGGTCGAACTTGTCGCCCGCCGGCAGGTCGGCCGACAGGGTGAGGGTCATTTTGGCCATCGAACGGTACACTTTCACCGGCACGGGAATGGCCCCTCCCCGGGGAGTCCCTCGCCACACTCCTATCATGGGCATAGGATCTACGTTCTGGGGGTAGCCTCTCCCGATATCGGCAAAATCAGCCGAAAAGGCGACTTCGTCGGTCATCAGCTCGCTCTCGGGGTCGCCCACCGCGACGGACAAGCTCATATCGTCCCTCTCTATAGTATTGACCAGGAAATACACGTGGCTGGGGCTTTCCTGCAGCGTAACGGGAATGTCCCGCACGTTGACCTTGCTCATGTCCTTGAATATAGCCACGTACACGGCCACACTGTCCACGTATTGCGCTACGATGAGGGTAGCGATCTTGTTTTCGAACGCTTCATACCCGCTTAGATCGGGCGTAGCGCGCACTTCTATCTGGTTCATCGGGGCGGTCGCCAACGAGAAGCGGGCCTCTACCGGCTGGCCGGAGCCGTTGTCCCCGCCGTCCGTGGAGGCCGGTTCTTTCATGCACGAGGCCGCCGCACAGGCCGCCAGCGCCAAAACTATCCATTTTTTCATCGCTGAAATTTATTGTTTCGTTATTTTGTTTCTTTTCTTTCCGTCTGTCCCGGCCGGCATCAGTCGCGGCCTATGATATAGGATATTTCGTGTTCCACCCAGTCGTTCAGACTCAGCTGCGTACCGGTGCCTATCTGGGCCTGCCAGTCGCATTCCGTCCACTCCCCTACTTTGATGCCCGTGCCGGCGCCCGCTTCGACCTCGTATTCGATGATCTCCCACGTGCCTATCACGATGCCCGTACCGGCGCCCGCTTCGTAGTTTATCTCGTGGCCCGTCCAGTCGGTGATACGCAGTTCGAGCGCGGCCTGGTTGGGCCGCAGGCTCATCACCAGCTTGTATCCCAGCCCCTTGAGCAGGGAAAGGGCCGGCACGTTCCCTTTGAATGTCAGGCAGTTGTTGTTCAGCGCAAGGTAAAAGGTGATCGGTATTTCCTTTTCCCCCTTGGGCAAAGTGACGTACACCGTATTCACTCCCAGCCGTCCGTCCGTCAACTGGACAAAGCGGCCGGGTGTCAGGGTAAGGTCCTGCGAAGGGTCGGCGTCCGGATCGATGTCCCCGCCGGGGCTGTAAATACCCGGCGACGCCGGCATGTTGCCCATCGTCACGCCTTCCCCCCACACGTCCAGGGTTTTGAGCGAGGTATACGTCTCGTCCCGCACGACTTCCAGCTCTACCCGCGCGCATTTGTGGCGGAATACGGGAAGGGGGATGTCCATAGACAGCGTATGGGTCGCAACGGTCACCGGTTTATCATCCGTAGCGATGAAATCCGACCCCTGTTCGACGGAAACGGTAGACTGATCCATGTTCAGCTCCAGGGAGGGCGACCAGGCACACACCTGGTAGGCAGCCGCCGAAGGGAGCAGGAAAAGCGGATCCCCGGTCAGTTTCCCATCCGCATCGCTCGTATACGGACGGGTAGAGATCCCTCCGGACTTCCAGGCGGACACCCGTACAGGCGACCCTTCCGCCAAAGGAACGGTACTCAGCGCCTTCGTTTTCGCGACGTTTACCTCCACTCCGTCCCAAACGAATGTCAGCGGCACCTTTTCCCCCTCCGGATTCCCGGTTTTGGAGCACGCCGCTGCCAAAAGTCCCCACACGGGGAGCAACAGGCAGGATAGAATTCGTATCTTTTTCACACCCATGTTTTTTTCATTTACTTAGCCGATATGCAAATCAAGGTATCGGCTCTACGTCGATATTTCCCGGCGAGTAATCCCAATCCTCCACCTCCAGTCCCGGCTCGATAACGATCTGCGCGGCGGCCACCTTGGCTTTCAACACGTATACTTTCCCTCCTTCGAGCGCCGAGGGAGGAGTATACGCCGTTTTCAGGGTCATGTTTTGTTCCGCCTGCCCCTTGACGGTCACCGCGGCCGAAATAGCGAAAGACATCTTTTGTCCGGCCTCTACCGGCAGCATGATGTAACAGAATACATTTCCCGTACCCTGCCGAGCCATTTCCACAGCCCCGGATTCCGCCGCCACGGTCAAAGCCGGAACGATCTTCCCGGTCGAAAAATCCAACACGGTCTGCGCGGAGGGCACGGAAGGAGTCATTTTGACCGAAGCGGCCGTTACTTTATCGACAGACGCATCGTCCTTGGTTATCTCCAATACGATCCGGGTCGAAACATGGGAATAGGTCAGCGGTACGTCCTTCTGCACCGGGCCGCAGGGAATGTTCAGGGCCTTGGATGCCGCAAAAATGTAATCCTTCCCTCCGGATAAAGCCCCTGTTTTCCCCGCCGAAACCGTATTTTCCTCCGCTGTCAGCGGCCCTGCGGAAAACAGCCCGAACGAGTATATATCGTAATCCCCCTTTTCCAGGTAAATGCTTTTTCCATCGGATGGGGCCATTTTCCCCGCCGACGGAACGGTGTAACGCTTTCCGGAGACTATCGAGGCTGTGGCCGCTACCGGCGCTTCGGCAGCCGCACCGGCGCGTTTATACACCCACACGCTGGCAGTGGCCGATACCGGGATGTCCGCATCGGCACGAACAGGCAGGTCAGCCGTTTCGATACCGGCCGTCAGGTTTATCACGGTTCCGCCGGTGGGATCTTCCCCCGGGCTGGTTCCCTCCTTCGAACACCCGGCCGACAAAACCATCGCTCCCAGGGACAGAAAAGAAACAAACAACCTGTTGGGCATCATACTTTTATTATGTTTTGATCTAGTAAAAATAAAAAACGGCCTCAGGGCTTTTCGACCGCATCGATGCTCCCGTCTGCGCCGCTTACCCAATCGGTGATCTGCGCCCCGGAAAACGTGATCGCATTCCCGGCCAATGTAGCCGTATATTTGTATTCTTTACCGGCCTGGAAACCGTCGGCCGGAGCAGGGATGGACGCTTCATACGTTTTGGGATAGGAAGTCCCCCCGGCTACGGCTACGTCGGCTTTTATCTCGGCCTCCAACCCTATCCCCGAAACCAAGGGAACCATGATATAGCTTCCGATATTGGCCGTCGCTCCCGTCCCCATGTTCATGGATACTTTTCCGGCTTTTTTCGAGGAAACCGGAGCGATCTTCCCGGTGGACAGCTCCATTTTCGCCCCTGCATCGTCCGCCGGGGTAAAGCTCATGGAGGTATTCCCTATCGTCATATCCGCACCGGCGAGCACTACCGTCACTTTTGCGGCGCTGCGGGTATAGATCAGATCGATTTGTTTGGCCGACGAGCTGACTGCCTGTTGCTTATGCACCCACAGGTAATCCTTCCCGTTGGATACGGAAGTTTCCCCGGCTGTGAAAGGCAGCGGATCGGCCGCCGTGTTTTCCGATACGGAATAGAAATCGTAGGTATTGCTCATCACGGTCACGGCCGTGCCTGTCAGGTTACCGGAAACGTCCGACGTGTATATCCGGGATGCAACGGGGGTTGAAGACACCACATTCGCTTCCTTATCGTAGATCAGGATAGAGGCTTTAATCCCGTTACCCATGGAAGTGGTACCCGCTGCCCGCACGGGAGCCGATTCTACGGAAGCCCGGAAAACCAGTTCCGCCGGCCCGGTTTCATTCCCTTCATTTTTAGAACAGGCCACAGTCAGTATCCCCGCCGCCAGGACGCAGATGCCGAGAATAGAATGCTGTTTCATTTGTTCGATCTTTCTTGTCATTTTTGTTCTTGTATATACCTGGTCAGTCCTCGGTAGTCGGGATATCGGGGAAGCCGTTCTGTTCCGTCCAGTCCCCTACGGTGCAGGAACTGAACACGATACCATTCCCGTTCACTTTTACTGTATATTTGTAATTGTTTCCGCTTTTAAACCCGTCTTTGGCTCCCGAGTCCGAAGGAGTGGCGAAAGTACCGGTAAAAGTCTTTCCGGTAACCGGGGTGCCGTTCAGGGTATAATTTACGGTCAGCTCGACCGTCAGCGTTTTCGAAGCAGCCAAAGGAAGCGTGATATAATCGAACACCCACGAGCTGCCATCCTGGACATTAGAAGATGCGGCCGTCATATTTTTCAGATTGTCTTTGCTGCCCGGAGACGTTTCTGCCAGTACGTTAGCCGCCTGCCCTATCGTCCCGTCCGTCAGACTCATCGTCGAACCTGCTGGGTCTGCCGGCGTGATCCGGGCGGCCGTTACATCGTTGACCGTGACACCGGAACCGGCTACCACCGATATTTCTACTTTCGAACACGCATGGGCATAGGTAAACGAAACCGTTTTTGAAGCAGCACTGGCCGCTACCGAATGGTCGGCCGCCTTTGCGAAGATATAATCGGCCCCGTTCTTAAGCGTAGCCCCCGAAACGGCGGCGTTCGGCGTTCCAGTGAATACCGGCAGCGGGTAGTTTACCGCATCGTAATTGACAACGCCTACCGAGTAAAAGTCGTAAGCCCCGTAATTAAGGTATATAGCCGCGCCGCCTACCGCGTCGAATACTCCGGCAGATGTTGCGACATTGTACTCTTTGCCCGCGACCTCAGCCGTAGCCGTACCGGGGACTCCGTCCTTAGCATATACCCACATCGAAGCATGGGTGTTCAACGGCACGTCCGACGTGGCACGTACCGGCATGATATCCAGTGCCGCCGCAAAATCGATGCGGGCTTTCGCATTCTGCGTATCTTCCACTCCGCTTTTGGAACAGCCGGCGGCCAAAGCAGCCAGAGCCGTCAGAAAAATGATGTTTTTCATCTCATGCAAATTTTAGATCGTTCTTCCGTGAATTTACTGCTGTTCGACAGGCAAGTCGCCCGAGCCCGTAGTCCCGTCCGTCCAGTCGGTTACCTTTACCGTGCCGAAAGTGATTTCCGAGCCTTGTATCTTAGCCGTATACGCATAGCGGTTCCCACCTGTAAAGCCTCCGGCCGGGGTCGTGATCTTCCCGGAGAACGTCATATCGGCCGCCGGCTGGCCCACAAGGGTTACGTTCGCCGAAATTGTGAACGCTACCTCCTTGGAGGCCTCCAGAGGAAGCATGATATAGTCGAATACGCTATTGGCCGTCACTACGTTCATATCGGCGGCCGTAGTCACGCCCGTAGCCTGCGAGATACCCGGAGCGGCAGCGCCCAGTGTCAGCGAAACCCCGGACGGGTCGGAGGGGGTGATCGTCACCTTGCCGATGGAATTAACGGCTGCCGAAGCGGCGTCCGCCGTAACCGTGATCTTCACCATGCTTGCCGCATGGGTGTATGTAAACGGTATATTGAGCGTCGCATTGGCCATCGTTCCCGTCTGCTTTCCGGCCAGGATATAGTCCGTAGCGTTGGCCAATGTCGATGCCACGCCGTTGGCAACTGTCGGGATAGTACCCGAGCCGTTGAACGTGCCCACCGAATAAAAATCGTAATCGCCCTTGGGCAGGTACATCGGGCTGCCGGAAGCCGCCGGTTCCAATTTTCCCGCCGTGGTCACTTCGTATCCTTTGGCTGCCACGCTGGCGGCAACCGTGGATATATCGCTGTCTTTGGCATAGGCCCAGATATTCGCTTTTGCCCCTACGGGGATATCCACGTCGTTCCTGTAAACTATTTCTCCCGCCTGGGAAGCGGTAAAGGAAACAGAACCCTCCGTTTCCGTCTGTTCTTTCGAACATCCGGCCACCGCCAAGGCAGCCATTACCCACATGCAAATTTTTTTCATCACGTTTATTCGATTACTTGTTATTGTTCTGTTCAATAGCCTTATTCCAAAGGCAGGTCGCTGTCGATCACTTCCCAATCGGTTACCTGCGCTCCGCTAAAGGATACGGAAGCCTGGGACACCCGTGCCGTATAGCGGTATTCCTTTCCTCCCCGGAACCCGCCCGAGGGGGCCACCACCTGGGAAACATACGTAACCGGCAAAGCGGGCCCGCCTGCGATCGAGGTTTCGAGCGACAACACGAAATCCATTTTGTTCCCCTCTCCCAGAGGCACCATTATATAACTTCCGCTATGCCCGTCCATAGACATCGGGAGTTGCCCGGCAAGAGCGGAAGATGGTTCGACAGTTCCGTCCGCAAGGTTCAATACAGCGCCCTGGTCCGAGGACGGCGTGAAGGTCACTTTTGTTTTTCCCGGGGCAAGCGTGATACCCCCGCCTTCTTCCGGCACCACTTCGACCGTGATTTTTACCATACTGTGCGTATAGGTAAGCAACACCTGGCTATCCGACACCGTAATATTCTTTGAGGTTTTGGCCCATAAGTAATCCGTCCCGTTAGCTGCCGGCGCCTTTCCCTGCGAAAAGGCCAAAGCTGGTGCCGACGCCGTGTTTTCCGATACGGAATAAAAATCATAGGCCCGTGTATCGAGCACCATCGGGCTACCCGTCAGGTTTCCGGACACATCGGCCGTATAAGTGGCCGTGCCCTCTACCGCCATCTGCGCGGCAGCCACATCGGCGCCTTTTTCGAAAACCAGGATATTCGCCTGCGTTCCCGCCGCCATCGGCGCCGTGGATGCGGTTTTAGTAACGACAGCGCTGATACCGGCCCGGAAAACCACAGATGCTTTCCCTTCTTCCCCGGCCGACCCTTTCGAGCACGCTGTCCACACAATCGATAAAGCGATAGCCGCTATGAATTTTTTCGTCATATTTTTTTACGTTTATATTCGTCCGTATTTACAGGATCCATTCCCGGCCGGTATCCATATCGCCGCCCGGCACCACGTCCCAACCGACGACCTGCGCCGCGAGGCCTGCCTGCTGCATAGATAGTTCCACCGTTATCGACAGAGTCCCGGCATTATTGATCTCCACCAGCCGGTCGTCTATATCCAAACGCAAGGGTTGTTGCGATCCGTCTTTATACTCTATTTTCAACACGATCGCACCGGCATTCAGCTCGTCCTTTCCCAACAGGTTGACATTCCCTTTATAAGCAGAGCCATCCTGCGAAAGCTGTATTTCGTGCGACCCGTTACCCCCGTGGAGTATGCATCCTCCCGACAGGTCCACTCCCGTAGATACCCCTTCCAACACAGCGGAACAGGTTTTTATCATACCTGTATTTCCCTTGAAGTCCAGGTCGAGCGACATGCTTTTGACGTAGGATTCGGGGCTCAACCGGTATCCGGTACTGTCGCGGCCTGCCACTTCAAATTCCATCCGCGTCCCATATACGGACGAAGGCTGCATCACTTGAGAGCAGGAAGACCGGACAATCCCGGCCAGGAATATCCCTGCCGTTTCGTACCGTTCCATATTCCTGAGTTCCGTTTCCGGAGAGTCACAATTGGCGGCCAGTATTTTATACTGTCCTACAGGCAGTGCCAAGGTCAGGTGGGGGGCACTGGCACTCTCATACATATCCCGTTTATTCCCCTGCGAATCGTACAGCCAGACTTGCATTTTACCGGCCGGGATATTATTCCCCCAGTCGAATACCAAAGTGACCTTCCCGTCTTCCGGCCGGGGATCGAATTTCGCTTTCACACATCCGGCCGCTATCGAAAGCAGGACGATAAGCCACCCGGCCCGGACCCATCCGGGGATCGCCTTCCTTTTTCCGTAAAGGCTTGCCCTAATCAAATTCCTGTTCCTCATATCCTATTCCATTTCCGGGTTTTAAATCCGGATAAATCCATTTTTCCCGTACATCCATATCTATTCCCTAGCGGCGGTACACCAGGTTCAGACGGATGGACGGGAGTATTTTGTTTTCGCTTTTGGTATAATCGTAATAATTGAACACCCCCTCCCGGCGGTAATAGTCGGTCTGGCTATCGATATACATCCCCCTCACTTCAACATCCAACGCCCAATGGCGGGACAACGGCTGCATATAGCCTATTCCCAGTCCCAATCCCCAGAACGTCCCCGTGCGAGCCGCATCCGCATCCTCGTATTTATTGAAAGATCCGGCCGACCCGTAAGCCCCTGCGTAAAAGCCCCGGAAAGTTCCTTTCCCGGAAAACCAGAATCTACCGCCGCCGTCGAATGCCGCTACGGCAAAAAATTTGTCTCGGCCCGCAAAGGCATTCCAATGGGAATACACGGCCGAGGCATTTACCGACCAACGGTCTGAAAAGTAAAATTCCACCGCCAAATTCGGCATGAATGTAGCTGTCTCGAACCCTGGCCGGATCCCGGCCCAACGGACAAGATCCGTTTTCAAGGCAAACAAAGGAGCCCGCTCTTTTCCGGAATCCCCGCTTTTCCTTTCCGGAAGAAGCGGGACGGAACCTATATATTTATACTCCACGGCCCGAACCTCATCCATCGCCTGCCCTTTTCCGGTCTCCGGCGAATCACACGATCCAGGCGCCGCGCATACACACGTATCTTTTGCCGGGGAAGGCCCGGCTGCGGGCAGGACAACCCTCGCCGTATCGGACCCCTCTACCCTATCCTGCCGGCCCATGACACGTATTTCCACCCGGCGCAGCCAAGGGAACATCTCTTTTTGCATATACTTATAGGGAACGCCGCCGGCCAGCTTCATCAAATCTTTTTCCCGCCCGCGGAAAACATCCACCGTATCGATGATATTCAGTACAGCCTGCCGGTAAGGCATATCGGAAACCTCGACCCGATGCCTTAGCTCCGCCCAATCTTCCGGCACTTTCCTTAGGCGGACTTCATACCGGTCTGAAATACGGTAATTCCGCTCCAGATAATCCAAAACCGCCTTGCTACGTTTGGAGGCAAGACGCGCATTTTTCTCGTAAGTATCCTCTATCGAGCAATACACCGTAATATATAGAGTAGCCCCACCCGTGTCGTTTCTAAAAAAAGACGACATTTCATTCAGGGTATTTTGATTGCCGAAATACTGCCCGTCCAGCAGGACAGACATCATCTTATAATACAGGGTAAATTCTTTTCCGGGGGCGGCCTGCCCGGCCTCAGGGTTTGCCCCAGTCAACATCCGTGCATAGCCCGTAACGCCTCCTACCGACAATAGAAGTCCCAAAAAAATAAATGTTAGGATTGTTTTTCTAAAACACATTTTCAATTGTTGATCCCGCATGGCTGTAATCGGGCAGATCACAAATTCCTACAGAAATTCGCCGTGATTTCCTATCGCGGAAATAGGTTTTATTATTTTATATGCCTGATTTTCGGTACAAAGCTAGGATTAAATGTTCGTTTAAAACCAATCCGAAGCCCAGGGGTGCGGCCTATAAATTTCACATTTTCAAAAAAAATAAAATCAAAGCCAACATGCTGGTTTGATTCATATTACAATGTTCATTTTCATTTTTTGAAAAAAAACTTATTTTTTATTGCGAAAAAACGAACAATTGAAACGAATCCCGTATTTTTATTTGGAATCCTTGTTTTTTGGGAGGAAATAAAGTTAATACGCGAAAAAATGCGCTATAAAATCCCATTTTATTCCCGGATCCGGCGTCATTTTACATCGATTTTACCAGCGTATACATTTTACCGGATTATATTCCGTATTTTTGCTCATTCCAGAATAATCGAAAAATGCTCTACGACTTCTTCATAAAGCCTTACGAAAGCTATTCCACTTTCTTTATCATCCTGGAAGCCGTCGCGGCGTTCTTCGGCATCCTGAGCGTCTGGTTCGCCCGGAAGAACAATATCCTGGTCTACCCCACCGGCATCGTCAGTACGGCTATGTATGTATATGTCCTATTCGTGAGCGGGGTATACGGCGACGGGGTTATCAACATTTATTACACAGCCATGAGCATTTACGGGTGGTACACCTGGGCCAACGCCCGGGGAGGCGGGAAAGAACTCCCCATCACCCGGCTGAAAAGGAAAGGAGCGGTATTCACTCTAGGGTTCACCGTGTTGAATTTCGTGTTGTTCTACGCGATACTCATCCACACGGACAGTATCGTCCCGACATTGGACGCCATTACCACGGCGCTCGCTTTCTCGGCCATGTACCTGATGGCCCGCAAAAAAGTGGAGAGCTGGGCCTTTTGGATCGCCTGCGACGTGATATCCATCGGATTGTACATTTATAAAGGACTGGGCGTAACCTCCCTCCAATACCTCGTATTCCTCATTCTGGCTATATCGGCACATTTCGAATGGGTGCGCCTGTACCGCCAGCAACAGAAAAAAGAAACGACCGAATGAAAAAGATAGTCTTACTCGGCCCCGAGTGCACCGGCAAGACTACCCTTGCCCAGGATTTGGCCCGGAAATACAACGGAGCCTATGCCCCCGAATACAGCCGCCCTTATACCGAAGGCATCCGCAGCGTAGGAAGCGATATCGGGTTCAACGACGTGATGCCTATCGTACACGGACAGATACAAGGTGAAGAAAGAGCCTTGAACCAAGGGCGCGACATCGTATTTTTGGACGGCAATCCTTTGGCCGAATCGGTATACAGCCAGTGGTATTACGGGAAAACACCCAACATGCTACCGGAAATAATCCTGCTGAGACGTTACCACTTGTATCTACTCTGTTATCCCGATATAGAATGGACGCCCGACCCCGCCCGCGATATGCCCACCGGGAGGGAAGAGATATTCAAACTGTTCGAAAAGACCGTGCAGGACAGCGGCATCCCTTACCGCATCATAAAAGGACTGGGGCTCCGGCGGATGGAAAATGCAGAAGCCGCCCTGGCCGAACTCGGGCTACTCCCTTAGAAAACTCAAGATTGTTTCCCCGAACGGAATGGGAGCGTCCGCATGCGCCCAATGTCCGGCTCCGGCGATCGAAATAATACGGAATGCCGGGAAATGTATTTTTAAAATCGCCTCGTCTTCCTTTGTGATAGAATCCGAATCCCCTCCCCGGACAAACAACACTTTGCCTGGAAAAGAATAGTCTGCCGGCAGAGAGGCTGTCAGCGCCGCCGCATGGTCCCGGATCGAGCGGGCGTCGAACCGAAACCCGTACGCGCCATTTTCCTTCCGGTGCAAATTTTGGGACATAAGGACCTGCCACCCTGCGTCACCGATTTGCCGTTCCAACATCGAGCGGGCCTGTTCCCGGCTCCGGGGCCTGGAATCCCCGATATTTATTGCTGTCTCGGCCAGCTCTTTTATGCGGGCCGGATCGTAAGCCCGGGAAGAGATATCGACTACCGCCAATCTTTCGCAACGCTTCGGATACCGGCAGGCAAATTCCATCGCTACCTTCCCCCCCATACTATGGCCCAAAAGCGCCGCCGTTTCCATCCCGGTGACCTCCATATACCGCGCCACATCGTCCGCCATCGTTCGCAGGGACATATCCGCGTCTTGGAAACTCCGCCCGTGCCCCCTCAAATCGAGGGCATGCGCCTGAAATCCACTCCCGGAGAGTACCGTAGCCAAAGGAACCCAATTGGCCGACAGCCCGAACACCCCATGCAACAGCACAACCGGCCGTCCCCCGCCATAAATTTTCGAATGAGGCACCCTGTTTTCCACAGGTCTATTTTAATTTGGCACAGAACTGGGCCACGACCACCGATGCGGCCACCGCTGCATTGAGGCTTTCCGCCTGCTGCAACTCGCCGAACCGGGGGATGGTCAGGCGTTTGCCTACCGCCGCAGCTACCGCCGGACCGATGCCGTTGGCTTCGTTTCCGATCACAATCACTCCCTCGGGTTTCAGGTCGGCCCGGAAAATATCCTCCCCCTCCAAAAAAGTCCCGTACACCGGTAAAGTAGTAGTCGCCAGCACCTGAGCGAGATCGACGTAATGCACCCTCACCCGGGCGATGGAGCCCATGGTGGACTGTACCGTTTTGGGGTTGTAAATATCGACCGTTCCGGGGGAGCAAAGGATGTCTCGGACACTGAACCAGTCCGCCGTGCGCACGATGGTCCCCATATTGCCGGGATCCCGCACGTCGTCCAGGGCAAGCACGATTCTCCCCGGGGAAAGGTCGGGCGCCTCCCACCGGGGAATGGCACATACGGCCAGCACTCCCTCGGGGGTGGACTGGGCGCTTATTTTTTTCATCTCCGCATCGCTCACCAGAATCACCGGGCATAGGGTGTCTTCTTCCAGGGAGTCGAAAAATTCGCCGGTGGCATATATTTCCCGCAGGGCGATCGTCCCCTGGGATGCAATTTCTTTGACGGATTTTATGCCTTCTATGGTAAATAATTGCGATATTTGTCGTGTTTTTTTGGACTTTAAAGAATTAATTTTCTTTATTTTACCATTACTAAGCATAGCACCGGTTTTTTGGGAGTGAATCGTTTGATTAAAAACATCTTAGCAAAGATACGCATTTTCGCCTTACCCGCCTTCGCAGGGGGGCTAATGTTGCTTTCCTCCTGTACCACCTATAAAAAAATCCCCGAGGGCGAACACCTAGTGGTCGCCAACAAATACGATATCAACGGGAAAAAGAAATACAGCCCGGAATTCACCCCCTACGTCCGCCAGGCTCCGAACAAAAAAGTCCTCTTTTTCTTCCCGGTAAAAATGGATCTGTACAATACGGCCCGCGAAGACCCGCAACAGGTATTCGACCGCTGGAAAGAGAACAAAAAGGGAACGGCCGCCATCCTGACCGCCCTTTTCTCGGAGAAAGGGATGAACCGTTTGGACAGCACGTATGTCAACTACAACCGTACCCTGAAAAAATTGGGGGAGGCGCCTGTCCTTTACGACCCGACCCTGGCTACCCGCTCGGTGAACAACATCGACGCTTTTTACCACAAGACAGGATATTTCCGCGCGAAAGCCTCTTCAAAAGTAGATTTTGAAGAAGACAAAGCTATCGTCCATTACAATGTCACCACAGGAAAGCCGTATGCCATCGACAGCATCAACACGGACATCGAAAGCGAAGTGCTGCGCAAATTATACGATGAGGCCCGCGATAAAAGTTTACTCCGCAGCGGTGAGATTTTTTCCGAAGAAAATCTGGAAAACGAACGCGCCCGCCTGGTCGAATTCTTTAAGCAAAACGGGGTTTACGATTTTACCAAGGATTACATCCACTATGTGGCCGACACCAACGGTTACGATCACAAAGTGCAGATTCTTGTGGAAATAAACAATATCCACCGACAGACCGATTCCGGCGTCTACTCCGTACCGTTCCACAAATGGAAAGTGAGCAAGATAAACATATACACCGACTTCCAGTACGATGCCAAAGACCGCATATACGGCGATACGGTCAATTTCAAGGGAATGACCATCCTGGCCCGGGAAAAAGTCCCGTATAAACCCTGGGTGCTGGGCAACGCCGTATTTCTGCGGCCCGGGGAGTATTTTGCCTTATCCGACTATACAGATACCTATAAAGCTTTACGGGCCCTGCGGCTGTTCTCTACCGTCAACGTCGCCATGAACCCCGACCCGGACAATCCCGACGAAGATATCGTGGCCGACATCTTCCTCAACCCCGTCAAAAAATACGCGGCCAATATCAACTTCGAAGTATCCCGCTCCTCCCTGCTGGGTATCGGAACGTCGATCAACCTCCAGTTCTCGAAGTACAATGCTTTCGGCCGGGGGGAAATATGGAACAACTCCATCCGCACCACCCTGGGTAGTTACAACAACCCGGACGGTTCGAGCGGCTTTTTCAACGCGTACGAGATCAACCTGACCACTTCGCTTATTTTCCCGCGTTTTTTGCTGCCCTTCCGCACCGACAGGTTTGTACCCAAACGCATGTCGCCCAAAACCAACGCCTCGCTGGGTTTCGGCACTCAGAAGAACGTGGGTCTCGACCGGAACAATTTTAGCTTCTCGCTCGAATATTCGTGGGAACAGAGCCATACGGTGCAGCATAAGATCGGCCTGTTCAAATTCACCTACCTTCGCAACACCAACAAATACAATTATTACAAGATATTCGGCGACGACGAGCGCAACGACGTGATCAAAGACTACCTCAACGACCATCCGGAACTGATAAACCCGGATCCGGCGAACAAAGGCCAGTATATGTACGAGATCGAAAGCATCATCTACAACGATCAGCAGTTCAAACAGGACGACCCGAAAGCCTACCGCGTAATTGCGGACGACCTGTACCAGTTCTCCCGCTACACATCGGATTTCGTCATCCCGGCTATTTCGTACACCTTTACGTTCAACAACCAGCGTTACGACAAGACCCGGGCTTTTCACTACCTGCAAATAGAAACAACCCTGGCCGGCAACCTGTTCGACGCGCTGGCCGGCCCGCTCAATTTCCCAAAACGCACCCTGCCTACCGGGGAAACAGTGCACGAAATTTTTGGCGTACCCTTCGCCCAATTCGCCAAATTCAATGTCAACTACTCCCGGTATTTCAACTTCGGCTACTACAAAAACCATACACTGGCCTACCGCATTTATTTCGGCATTACCGTGCCCTACGGCAATTCGCCGACCCAAGTGCCCTTTTCGGAAACCTATTTCGGGGGAGGGGTCAACTACGAACGCGGGTGGAGGGCTTACGAACTCGGGCCGGGCAGCGTATCGGACAAGACCCATACGTACAACGTGGGCAACCTGAAGATAACGGCCAGTCTGGAATACCGCTTCCCGGTGTACAAATCCCTGTACGGGGCGGTGTTCTTCGACACCGGCAATATCTGGTTCACCTCCAAAAAATTATATTCCGACCCCAAAGGCATTTTCCATTTCAACAGTTTTTACAAAGAGCTGAGCCTTACCTCCGGAGTCGGGCTGCGGTACGATTTCAAATTCTTCATCGCCCGTCTGGACATGGGCCTGCAAACTATAGACCCTTCGCAGCCGGAAGGCCACCGCTGGGTTCTTTTCAAGAACGGCATGAGCCGGGCTACGTTCCAGTTTGCCCTGGCCTACCCGTTCTGATGCAAACAAAAGGATAAAATGATAGAGATCAGAGAAGTAAAAGACAAAAAAGACCTCAAGCGGTTCGTCATGTTCCCCTTCGGGCTGTATAAGGAGAGCAAATACTGGGTGCCTCCGCTTATCGGCGGGGAAATGAAGCTCTTCGATCCCGAACACAATCCCACTCTCGCTTTTTGCGACACGCAATTGCTGCTGGCCGAGAAAGAAGGCCGGGTGGTAGGCCGCATCGCCCTGATCGTCAACCGGCGCGAGAACGAGCTCCTCGGTCAGCAAAAGCTCCGTTTCGGCTGGCTCGATTTCGAGGACGACCCGGAGATCACCCATGCGTTGTTCGACTATGCCCACCGCTGGGGAAAACGCCGCGGGATGAGCTATATGGAAGGGCCTGTCGGGTTCTGCAACCTGGACAAAGCGGCCCTGCTCACCGAAGGCTTCGAGGAACTGTCCAACACCACGGCCCTGTACAACTATCCGTATTACGAACGGCATATGCTGGATTGCCGGTTCGAACACTGCACCAAATGGGTGGAAAAAGAACTGCTGGTGCCCGGACAGGTACCCGAAAAGATACGCCGCTTCTCGACCATCATCAAGGAGCGCAACGAACTTTCCACACCCGACCTGCGCAGCAAGACGGCCATCAAAAAATACATCCCCCAGGTGTTCGACATCCTCAACCAAACCTACTGTACGCTCGAGAATTTCGTACCCCTCACTCCCGGCCAGCAGGAATACTACGCCGCCCAGTTCATGGACATCATCAACCCGGACTACGTGAGCTGCGTGGAAGACAAGAACGGCCACATGATCGCCTTCGGGGTAGCCATCCCCTATATGGGCACCGCCCTGCAAAAAGCAGGCGGCCGCCTGCTTCCTTTCGGGTGGTATCCTATCCTCAAAGCCCTGAAAAACAACGACCGGGTCGAGCTCCTGCTTATCGGCGTACTGCCCGAATGGCAGCGCAAAGGCGTCACGGCACTTATCTTCGACGAGATCATGCAGAAATTCATCGACAATAAGATCGTCTACGTCGAGACCAATCCGGAGCAGGAACAGAACGCCTCTGTCCAGGCTTTCTGGAAAGAATACAAGAACCGCATGCACAAAGTGCGTTGGACATTCCACAAACAGATCGACTAAAGGGATACGCCAGGAACCACCCCGAAACAATGGACGAACTTCTAAGATATTTCCCGAACCTGACGGCCGAACAAAAAGAACGTTTCGCAGCCATGAAGGGCCTGTATCTCGAGTGGAATGCCCAAATAAACGTCATCTCCCGCAAGGATACGGAACACTTCTATCTGCACCATGTACTCCACAGCCTGGCCATCGCCAAAGTAGCGAGTTTCTCCCCCGGGAGCCGGGTGTTGGACGCTGGGACAGGCGGCGGCTTTCCCGGCATTCCGCTGGCCGTACTGTTCCCCGAAGTAAAATTCACCCTGGCGGATTCCATTGGAAAAAAAGTAAAAGTAGCCGCCGACGTGGCTGAAAAACTTTCGCTGGACAACGTTACGGCCCTCAACACCCGCGTCGAAGATATTCCGGGCAAATTCGATTTCGTAGTCTCCCGGGCCGTCACCTCGATGGACCGCTTCGTTCCCTGGGTAAAAAACAAGGTTCGTAAAGGATCGGCAGCGAATATCTCCAACGGCATTCTGTACCTGAAAGGGGGCGATCTGTCCGACGAGCTGAAGACATTTCCGAAAGCCCGTATTTACGACATTTCCGCGTTTTTTTGTGAAGAATTTTTCGATACAAAACGCGTGGTTTACCTGCCTATTTCATAACTTTGCAGGGTGTGTGTTTTTTCATAAAAGTTTGACAAACAAAAAAATCAATATATCATGAAAACTGTCAACGATTTCAATTTCAAAGGCAAGAAAGCCATCGTTCGCGTGGATTTCAACGTGCCGTACGATGAGAATTTCCGCATCACGGACGACACCCGCATCCAGGCCGCCGCTCCGACCATCAAGAAGATCCTCGCCGACGGGGGAAGCGTCATCCTGATGTCCCACCTGGGCCGTCCGAAAGGAGAAGTGAACGATAAATATTCCCTGCGCCACATCGTGGACCATGTGTCCAAAGTACTGGGCGTACCGGTGAAATTCGTGTCCGATTGCGTAGGCCCTGTAGCCGAGAAAGCCGCGGCCGATATCAAACCGGGCGAAGTCATCCTGCTGGAGAACCTGCGTTTCCACCCCGAAGAGGAAAAAGGCGACGAGAAATTTGCCAAAGAGCTGGCTTCGCTGGCCGATATCTATGTGAACGACGCTTACGGAACGGCACACCGCGCGCACGCTTCCACCACGATCATCGCCAAATTCATGGGCCCGAACAAATGCTTCGGCTTGTTGATGGCCAAAGAAGTGGAAGCCATCAAGAAAATCCTCAAAGACGGCGAGCACCCTGTAACTGCTATCCTGGGCGGTGCCAAGATCTCGTCCAAACTGCCTATCATCTACAATATGCTGGAATCGGTGGACAACCTGATCTTGGGCGGCGGTATGGCTTATACATTCATCAAAGCTCGCGGCGGTAAGATCGGCCGTTCGCTGCACGAGGACGAATACCTCGAAACCACGGAAGAGATCCGCGCCAAGGCAGCCGAAAGGGGCGTAAAATTATATCTCACCCTGGACGCTATCGCTACCGAGGAGTTTTCGGAAACGGCTCCTACCAAAATCTTCGCCTCCGACGAGATCGAAGACGGTTGGGAAGCGATGGATATCTGGGAAAAGACCACCAAACTCTTTACCGATGTGGTGAAAGAATCCAAGACTGTCCTGTGGAACGGCCCGATGGGCGTATTCGAAATGCCGAAATTTGCCAAAGGTACGATCGCCATTGCCGAAGCGATGGCTGAAGCCACCAAAAAGAACGGCGCCTTCACCCTGGTGGGCGGCGGCGACTCCGTAGCAGCCGTTAAACAATACGGATATGCCGACAAAGTATCCTACGTATCCACCGGCGGCGGTGCCATGCTGGAATCCCTGGAAGGAAAAGTCCTCCCGGGTGTAGCTGCTATCGAAGAAAACTAAGGGAAACCTTTTTCGATACTCAAGCGGGGCCTTTGCGAAGGCCCCGCTTTTTTATATATATTTCCAAAAGATACGGTTTAATCTTAAGAAAAAAGGAAGAAAGAAAAAAAGGCACAGAAGAATGCCCACAGCACACGGTCATTCGTCAACAGGTGCCAATCTAATGCTTTAGGGAGTCGAGCAATACGGAGCAGGCATCTTCCAGCATATCCAACACCCGTTCGAACCCTTCGTTCCCCTGGTAATACGGATCGGGAACTTCCGTTTGGCCGGCATAACGGCGAAAGAAATCCGATATACAAACTATCCGGTCGGCAGCCTCAGGCGACGGTGCCAAACGGCGCAGCGACTGGTAATTCGACCTGTCCATGGCCACGATCCGGTCGAAACGTCTGAAATCCGCCCGCGCCACCTGACGCGCACGGTGTGTTAACCGATAACCCCGCTGTAAAGCAGCCGCCCGCATACGCGGATCGGGCAACTGACCGGCATGGCCGCCATAGGTGCCGGCAGAATCGATTTCCAGATCGTCGGCCAGCCCTTGCGCTTGCGCCATAGCGCGCAATACCCCTTCCGCTGCCGGAGAGCGGCAGATATTGCCCAGGCAAACAAAGAGAATACGGGTTTTCATCGGTTCAAAAATAAAACTCATAATTTCTTCATTCTTCCCATCCCGTTCAGTCGGAAAAACGGACAATTCACCCAGTGTTTATAAATTACTGCCCGCATACCCCGAATTTTATGAAAGAGAGTATCTCCTTTAGATTGGAGGCCGGTTTGAAAATACCTTTCCGGTTAATATCTATCTGTGTATCGGCCAGGCGCTTGGTCCAACCTTCGAACTCGGTATAGCACACTACGGGCTTCCCCGTCTGCCAGGCATACGCCAGCTGCGAAAGGGTGCCGGCGCCGCCCGCCACGGCTACGATGACATCCGCCGCATTGACCACCAGCTGGTTCCGCGCCCATCCCATACCGGAAGGGATCACTATGTCCACAAATTCGTTGGCCTCCTCCTTGGTTTCCCCGGGAAGTATGCCTACCGTACATCCGTACGTATAACCTTCGGCCGAGCGTGCCCCTTTGCACACCGCCTCCATGAATCCCCGCACACCTCCGCATACGACCGTATAGCCGGCCTGGACGAGTTCGCGGCCGAGTTCCATCCCGAATTGGTAGACATCCACATTGCACCGGCCCTGGTTGGGGCCGATCACGCTCACCGTTTTCTTTCTTGTCGACATTTCCGTTTGCTTTATCTGAGACAAAGATAGGCAAAATCACTTGTCGTTCATCACCATGTTCTGCTGCTCGATGGATTCCTGGTGTACCGCCTCAAAGACCCGGCGCAGGAACTCCTGGGACAGGTTCTGCTTCATACCCTCGTTCACATTCTTGCTCAGCACATCCTCCCAACGCGAACTCTGCAGGATAGGCATATTGCTATTCTGTTTCACCTGGCCTATCTCCCGGGCCACTTTCATGCGGGTGGACATCATCGAGATCAACTGGTTGTCTATCTCGTCTATCTGCTGGCGCAGGGCCGACAGCCGTACGGCCGCCTCCCCGGTCGGGGAACCGCTGCGCAGGTAAAGTTCCTCGGTCATCGCCTTGGTCCGCTCGGGGACAAGCTGCTGGGATGCATCGCTCCAGGCCGCATCCGGATTGCAATGGGTTTCGATCATCAACCCGTCGAAATGCAGGTTCAGGGCCATCTGGGAAACGGGCATCACCAGTTCCCGGCAACCGGAAATATGCGACGGGTCGCAGACGATAGGCAGTTCCGGATGGCGGCGGCGCAGTTCGATAGGTATCTCCCACTGGGGCACGTTGCGATATTTGGTCTTGGCATACGAAGAAAAACCGCGATGGATAGCGCCCAATTTCCGCACGCCGCATACGTTGAGCCGCTCCAAAGCTCCAAGCCAGAGGTCGAGGTCCGGGTTCATGGGGTTTTTCACCAGCACGACTTTGTCCGTGTCGCGGAGAATGTCCGCCAATTCCTGCATCGTGAAAGGGCTTGCTGTCGTCCGGGCACCGATCCACAGCACGTCCACATCGTATTTCAGGGCCAGTTTCACGTGCTCGGCATTGGCCACTTCGGTGCCTATCTTCAGGCCGGTTTCCGCCCGCACCTGCTGCAGCCACCGAAGCCCCTCTTCGCCCACTCCTTCGAAACATCCGGGGCGGGTGCGCGGTTTCCAGATACCGGCGCGGTACACATGTATGTTCTTGTGCACGAGCTGCCGGGCTGTATCCATTACCTGTTCGAGCGTTTCCGCGCTGCATGGCCCCGCGATACCCAGGGGAAGCCCGTTGTTGCCCAGGCCCCACTCGCTGACGGGAATGATGTCGAATTGTTCCATTTTCTTCGTTTATTTTAAAGTTCTATGTTCCGTTTATTATTTTGTCTATTTTTATTAACTTTCTTTTGCCGCTCCCAGCCCGGAGCGTCTGTTCCCGAGCGGCATTCATGCGCGAAGGGAACTGTCAGCGGAGGGCAAAAGCTCGTTTTCTTTGTAACTTTCTTTTGGAGCAGCAAAAGAAAGTTAATAAAGAAATGTACGGTAGTCGATTGTCACCCCCGGGGTGATATCGGCAGATAATATACCGCCTCATCGAATATCACCCCGTCTTTGGACAGAGCGTCTTTCAAAGTCGCCTCGAGTACGAAGCCGCATTTTTCGAGTACCCGGCGCGAGGCGGTATTGAACGCGAACGCCGTAGCCTCTATCCGCCTCACTTTCAGATCGGCTTTTGCGACCTCCAGCAATTGTTCCAATGCCCGGGTCGCGATCCCGCACCCCCAGAACTCGTGCCCGTACCAGTAACCGATCACCGCCACATGGCTTTTATTCAGCTTCCCGCATTCATAACCCACGATACCGGCGACACATCCATCGGCCAACACCGTAAAGCTCTTCAGCGGAGAGCCCTCCGCCTGCACGAGCGAAATAAAATCCAGCGCATCCTGCTGGGAATACGGAAACGGAACGACGTCCGACAGGGTATTCCACACCCGGCGGTCGTTCAGCAGGCGGGCGATCTGCGGGGCCTGCGAGGGTTCCATCCGCGCCAATTCTATCGTCATCGCTTCTTTTGCTGTTTGTCGAGGACTTCCCGCACCTTGTTGGCCTGGCCGATCAGGGTACGGATCACCTCTCCGTTGGCCGATTTGATGGCGTGTTTAAAGAGGATCATGTTTTCGATATACTCGTCGATCACGTCGAGCACCGCATCGCGGTTTTCCAGAAATATAGGCTCCCACATACTGGCGCTGCTTTTGGCCAGGCGTGCTGTGGAATCGAATCCCCCCGCCGCCAGATTGGTGATGTTGCGCTCGTCGCGTTCCTTATTGAGCACTGTCAGGGCCAATGCGTACGACGATATATGGGAAATATGCGACACGTACGCCACGCTCATATCGTGCTTTTCGGCATCCATAAAGACCACCTGGGCCCCCAGCGATGCGTACATTCCTTCTATCCCGCATACCCTTTCCTTGTCGGCGTCCGGATACGGCAGCACGATGACCGTCCGTCCGGAGAACAAGCCGTCCACCGCCGCCAGCGGCCCGGAATTTTCCGTACCGGCCATGGGGTGTGTGGGGATAAAACGGGCATGGGCCGGGTGGGAAGAAACCGCCTCCACGATCCGTTTTTTCGTAGAACCTACGTCTACCACCGTCGTCGTCTCCCCGGTCGCATCGAGCATCTTGCACACGATACCGGCCGATACGTTCACCGGAGTAGCCACGATCACTACGTCGCAACCGTCCATCCGTTCCATCGGGACGATCTCGTCGATATACCCGGCAGCCAAAGCCTGCGCTTCATGCGCCGGATCGGCGTCCGATCCCTGTATCGCCGACGCAAAGCCCGATTTTTTCAGCCCGATGGCCAGCGAACAGCCTATCAGCCCCAGGCCGATCACTCCTACCGTATTTCCCTGTGTTTTCATTTGGTGGTGTTGTGTTTGTAAATACCTTGTATATCGAGTTCTTCCGTCTGGTGCGATACGACCTCCAAGGCCGCATGGAACGTAGCGAGCGAAGGGAACATCACATCGGCGTAGAATGCGTATTCCCACGGGCGTTCCATAATGGCGACGGACTGTATCTTGGTCAGGTTCAAGCCATGCATGGCAAAAACGTTCAATATTTTAGCCAGGCTTCCCGCCTCGTGCTTGGTCACAAAACGGATGGATGCCTTATCCGCATCGTCCGGCACCGGATCCCCGCTGTGTCCTATCACAAAAAAACGGGTGTAATTGTTCTTCATCGTCTGGATGCCTTGGCCCAATATTTCCAGCCCGAAAAGCCGGGAACACAGTTCGGAGGCTATCGCCGCCGTAGTCCGCAGTTTTTTGGAAGCCACCTTCCGGGCCGACCGGGCCGTATCGTCGCTTTCCATCAAGCGTATCTCCGGGTACTGGTCCAGAAAATTCCCGCACTGTAGCAGGGCCATTGGGTGCGACTCTATCTCGGTAATATCCTCCATCCGCACACCCGGGTTCGCCAACAGACAATGGTCTATCTGCACGTATACTTCCCCGACGATTTTCTGGCCGGGAAGTCCGAGCAGTTTATGGTTCTGTAGCAAAGACCCGGCGATCGAATTTTCGATGGCCATCACCCCGTAGTCCGCACGGCCTTCCTCTATCGCCAGGGGAACTCCCTTGAAGTTCACGCATTCCACGAAATCGGCTTCCACCCCGAAATACTTTTCCACCGCTACGTGATGGTACGAGCCCCGTATTCCCTGAATAGCCACCGTCAAATTCTTTTCCATCTTTCCTTTTATTAAAAAAGCCGCTTCCGGATATCCGGAAGCGGCTTTGCTTTATGTGTTCAGTTTTTTACTACCTTATTTTCACCCCGCACGCAGCCGCTTCCGGTATTCCGAAGAATCCGAAGTAATAAAAGCTGTAAAAAAACGTGCATAGGTAACTCATTGTCCCGAGCGTTTAGTCATATTCAATACTTGGTTGCGAAAGTCGGAATATTTTCCGGAACACGCAATGTTTTTTTCAAAAAACTTTCGGTTTACCCGTAAATTTCCAGAGAAAACCCTTTTTGGAGTGCATATTCCGCATATTCCTTCGCCCCGAATAGGGACAGGTCCCGGTAATTCCCGCACTGGCGCGCATTGGCCGCCGGGACGGATTCCGCTTTCAGCACATCCTTCAAGGCTTTTTCCAGTGCGTCCTTTACCCGGGCAGGCGTCACTTCGCCCCATACGATCAGGTAAAACCCTGTCCGGCAGCCCATCGGGGAAAGGTCTATTACCCCGTCGAGGTATTCCCGGATACCGTGCGCCAACAGATGTTCGAGCGCATGCAGGGCGGCCGTACCGAAACTCTCGGCGTTCGGCTGGAGGAACCGCAGGTCGAACTTGGATACTTTATCTCCTTTTTCTCCTTCCATAATCCCACACAAACGCACATACGGAGCCTTTACCCGCGTATGGTCCAATTCGAAGCTCTCTACTTTTTCCATGTCTTTCCCTTTGTAATTCTGCTTTAATTCCGGGGTAAAGATACGAAAAGCGCCCGGGTGGAAAAATTCTTCCGGGCGCAAAAAAACAGTACTACCAAAAAACAATTTTTAAATATCAATCAATCGCCACAGGGCACTTTCTTTTCTAAACCCATTTATTCCAGGCTGTATACGTATACCTTATCAAAATCCTCCTGGAGATTGCGGGCGTACAACAAACGGTCGTCGCCGGACACCAGGATATCGGTCGCCGGTTTTTCCAGATCGAAAGCCCGTACCTGCCGGCCGTCCCAGTCGTACACATAGACGATCTTCTCCAGAATGTTTGCATACTTCGTCTCCCAGTCGAATTCCAGGTCCAGGTACAGCGTGTAAAGGTATTTTCCAGTGGAAAAATAACCCATGATCCCCTGCTGCCGGGTTTCGCTGCGCATAGTGCGAAGCCGCTGGAGCACCGCCTCGTCCAATGGTTCCCCGACAGCCTTCAACAGCTCCAGTTTTCCTTCGGCAGACACCCGGTAAAAATCGACCCGGACGACGTTTTGGTATACCACCGCAACACAGTCGCCCCTAGCCACGATACGGGGGCTGTTCATTCGGCTGAGCGAACGCATATTGCCTTTGTCGTCGTATTCGGCCTTCACCAGTGTGTACAGCAGCACCGAATCCCGCACCGAGCCGTCCTTCGGAGAACGGGTATAGAGGTATTCTTTATCGTCTGCCACCTTTTTGGTGGTTTGCCAGCCGGAGGGCAGCGGACGGCTTTCCAAAAATGTGGTTTGATCCGGGAATGTGGAAGACGTCTTTTTCAGGGCCATTTCCCGGTCGCCTACCTCGAACGCATCGAAGGTTTTGCCCCGGTAATTCTCTATGGTGAGCATACCGGTATCTCCGTCGGCACCATCGACAAAGCGCACGTAATTCGGGAATTCGCCGGGGCCGCCCCCCCGGCGTCCCCACGCGTAAAGAAAACTGAAATCGGGCAGCGAATACACGTAGAATACACTATCTGTACTCTCGGACACCACGATGGCTTTCCCGTTGCATACGGCCCATTGGCTGGGTTTGATAATCTGGTCCACCGCGATGCTGTCCGCCCGCACGGCAATAGGGTTGTCGAATCCCGTGGCTTTTCCGGCCCCGCCGCAGGATACGGACAGGATCCCGGCGCCCAATACGGCCGCCATGCCGGCAAATTTTTTCATCGATCGAAATTTCTGGTTCATGTTTCTATGATAAGAATGGTTATTAACGCGGAAGGTTACAGTGCCAGAACGTTAAAGTCCCGTGCGGTACACGTATACCCGGTCGAAATCCCCGGTAATAGTATTGTAGGCAAATATTCGGCTGTCATCCCCCTGGGCCGCCATACGCAAAGCCGGTTTGTCCAGTTCGAATATTTTGACCAACTCACCCTCCCAGTCGTACACTTTTACCCGGCAATAGACAAAGTCTATCCTCCGAGTCGCCACGTCGAATTCGGCATGCACTTCGAGGAGGTATAAATATTTTTCCGTTGCGCTGTGGTCGGCGATCAGGGTTTTCTCGGTGCTTTCCTCCTGAGCTTTCACCCGGGCAAAGATATCCTCGTCTTTTTCCGCTTCCCCGACGGTTTTCACCGCCTGCAAATGCCCTTGGGACGTGATATCGTAAAAGTCTATCCGCTGCGTTTCCCCGTAAGCCACAGCAATCCGGCTGCCCCGGGACGATACGAACATGTCGTTATACCCGGTCACTTGTACCCCTTTGCCATAAGGCACTTCCGTGCTGAACGTTTGGACGCTGACAGAGTCTTTTGCCGTCCCATCCCGAGGATCGATCACATACAGGCGTTCCCTCCCCATGGCATCGCCGGGAATAAATTTTGTTCCCAGAAGCCATTTCCCTCCATCGGCTACACAGGCCGTCCGGTACCGTCCGCTATTTTTCCGGGTAAATACAACGCCTTTTTTTAAGGATTTATCCCCTACGGAATAGCCTGTTATGCGGGATTTTGCATATTCGTTTATATAAATATCGGGCAATCTCACGTCCTGATCCTCAAAACCGCACATCCCGAAATCGTCCGGCCCCTCCCCGGTTTGCCCATAACAATAGAGGAATTTAAAGTCCGGCAGGCGGTACACCCAAAACAGATTTTCGGATTTCCGGCTTATAAACACCACTTTGTCACCGCTTACGGCATGTCCGGACGGCTGCAATACTTCCCGGACAGCGATACTATCTGCCGAAAGTTTTTCGACTTTACTCTGCGGTTCCCCGGCACTTCGGCACGCGCCACAAAAGAGCGCCCCTACGGTTAGACACGATGCGGCAAGGATTTGAATTTGTCTGGAAAATGTTTTCATGTTGCAAGTTTTTTAAAGAATTCTTCTCATTAGACCCTCCCGTCCGGCTGAAAAGTTTCAGGGGCGTATCCGGAAATTTCCGGATACGCCCCTGAATATCGCCGAAGCGCTAAAATACTTTACAATGAATAATCGTATACGTATACGTTCTCAAAATCATAACCGCTGTGGTAGCAGTATATCTTACCCCGGGCCTCGTCGATCAAGAAGCGGGTGAACGGCCGGCCGAGGTCGAATTTTTTCACCCGGTTGCCTTCCCAGTCGTACACTTCCATATAGGAATTGAGCGATTTGCGCCAGGTTCCCATGTTTTCGTAATCGTACGTAAATACATACATATAGTCGTCTCCCGCCTGGGCGTCGAAAACATCTTCCCCCTTCTGCCGTTCGGATATATCGAGAGCCTGGATCTGTTCCAGGGTCAGTACCTCGCCTTCCGATTTGACCAGGCTTATTTTCCCGTCGGGAGATATTTCGAAAATATCGATCCGCCGCACATCGGGATATATCAGCGCCATTTTTCCGTTTTTGGCTACCAGCCGGGGACTATTGTATATCTGTCCGGAAGCGCGTATACCACTACCCGAAGTCTCTATCTTGAAGCCTTTGGTATTGATAAGGACTTGTACCGAATCGATCGTCCGGTTATCTTTCTTTACATCGGCCGTTCTGTAAAATGCCCGCAGCACATTGTCGTCGAATGTGGTTTGCTGTGCCAGCACGACCGAATCGTTCACGATCAAATTGGGCATAAGATACCCCTGGAAACGCTCTTTGCCCGCTACCTTAGCGTCCTTGTCGCCCAAGGTCAAATCGCTCACCTTCATCAGGCTGGAGATCAGCAGGCGTCCTTTACCCGACACATCCGGGATGAAACGGGGGTATTGGTAATCTTCCGGGCCTCCCCCTGCCCGGCCGAAACTATACAGGTATTGGAAATCCGGAGCCTGGTATACAAAAAACAAACTATCTGTTTTGGGGCTAAGGATCACTACCTTATCTTTATTTACCGTCCACGATGTCGGGGCAAGTATCTGCTCGATGGCAATACTGTCGCATTCGATCTTTTCCGGTCGATCGAAATCCGCTTGTTTCGCGTCCTTCGGGCCGCCGCAGGAAAAAACGGCAAAGAATACGGCTGCAAGGCCTAAAATAGAAATGTAATGTTTCATGTTTTCTTTTTAATATTGGTTTTCAACGGTTAAAAATACGAATTGTATATTCCCGAAAAAGAAAATATCCTATTTTTTTGCATATCAGACCTTTTGACACAAAATAAAAGCGGCCTATTCCGATGAATAAACCGCTTTCGATTTTCTTTTTCTCTTTACTATACCTTAAATGGATATGCGTACACCTGCTCGAAATCTTCCTCTGTGTTAAAGCAGAACATCTTATCCTTGTATACCAAAAGAGCATCCACCGGTTTGTCCAAAATGTATTTCCGCACCGGATTCCCCTCCCAATCGTACACCAGGACAGATGAAGAAAGGATACGCCGGGGAGATTTTCCTTCCTGCAAATAATCGTATTCCATGATATACACATGATCTTGGTCGGCGGCAAAACCGTCATAATACTTCCCCTCGGTCTTTTTCCAAAAATCCTCCGCCCGTAGCTGCTCCAGGGTACGCGGATCGCCCACCGCTTTTTTCAAGGCGAATTTTCCGCCGGATACATCGTAGAATTCCACCCGGTCGGTATACTCGTATTTTACAACCAACGTCTTCCCGTCGCTAATGTAGGCCGGCACATTCTTCATATTGACCGACGTCCACCCGTCGCCCTTTTGAACCTCTATCACCGCCCGGGTAAGCACGGAATCGAGTATCTC
>CAUHQV010000028.1 GCA_959608625.1 uncultured Flavobacteriales bacterium | reverse complement strand
ATCGTACGTTTAAATACTATAAGCGCAGAATAATGTCAAATTTATTGGTCAACAGGTTAAAAAAGGTTATATACGGTACATTGCCTTACACGTATTTACGCTTGGTAGCTCCCGGCTCTCCGAAATTGGAGTATTATCGGTTTTTTCACCGTGCTCCGTATACTCACTTCCCTTACGATTTTGCCTGTCAGTACCGGGAACTTCCGGTGTCTGTGCATATGGATGGGGATAAAAAGCTTCCTTATGTGGTGCACAAAGGGAAAAAACTGTATTTCCCCGAAACATATTCCGCCGAAAAGATCACAAACCTTTACCGGGCGCTCCTTTTGGAGCAGGATGTCCGCTATCCCCATCATTATGTCGACAGTCCGGACGAATTTCAGGATAGGATAGTGCTCGATGTCGGGGCGGCGGAAGGGCTGATCTCCCTGGAGGCAGTTGAAAGGGCCCGGTTTATTTACCTGTTCGAGTGCGAACCGCAGTGGCGCAGACCTTTGGAGGAGACCTTCCGGCCTTGGGCGGATAAAGTGGTTCTCGTCGGAAAATACGTCGGGGATATTTGTGACGAAAAGACTGTGACGCTGGATCGTTTTTTCGAGGATAAACCGGCGGAGAGGCTTTTTTTAAAGATGGATATCGAAGGGGCCGAATGCAAAGCTCTGGAAGGGGCCCGAGGGTTGTTTTCCCGGGCCGCAGCAATGGAGTTCGCTATTTGTACGTACCACAGAAAAAACGACCTGAGGGATATTTCCGCGTTCCTCGACGATTTTTCATGTTCTTATGCACCCCGTAAAGGCTATATTTACTGCGACCACCATCTGCGTGCCGGCCTTCTGAGAGGCCGCAAAGGATGACGGGGTATCCTTGTGGCAGCATATTGTAAGCCCTGTTCGCGGGTAGGCCGCCGGGTGGCGAAGCAGGCTGTACACTTTTTTTACGGCGGGACGATATTGGCCTTTTTATTTCTTTCGGGAACCCTGTAAAATCCGTATTTTAGCGGAATATTTCGAACTTCTAACTTTAAAATCTTCCTGAAGATGAAAAAGGCAAAATCTGCCCTTATATCCGTATTTCACAAGGACGGACTGGAACCGATAATCCGTCAGCTGCACAAGGACGGGGTAAAACTTTACTCCACCGGCGGCACCCAGCAGTACATCGAATCCCTGAAAATCCCCGTAGTGCCGGTGGAAGATGTCACGTCCTATCCCTCGATCCTCGGCGGGCGCGTGAAAACGCTCCACCCCAAAATATTCGGCGGGATACTCGGCCGCCGGGGCAACGCGACCGATGCGATGGAGATGGAGAAATATTCCATACAGGATATAGACATCGTGATCGTGGATCTCTATCCGTTCGAAAAGACGGTGGCTTCCGGAGCATCCGAGGAAGATATCATTGAAAAAATAGACATAGGCGGTATCGCCCTGATACGCGGTGCGGCCAAGAATTTCGAGGACGTGGTGATCGTGCCTTCGATGGAGGACTACCCGCGTTTCCTGGAGATGATCCAGAAGAACGGTTCCGCTTCCACGATGGAAGACCGGCGGTATTTTGCCATGCGGGCTTTCGCCGTTTCTTCGGGATACGATTCGGCTATTTACAATTATTTCGCCCAGGGATCGGAGCCCTGCCTGCGCGTGGCGCGCGACGGGAAGACCCATTTGCGTTACGGGGAGAATCCGCACCAGAACGCCGCTTTCTACGGGTACCTGGAAGATATGTTCGAGCAGCTCCACGGCAAGGAAATATCGTACAATAACCTGCTGGACATCGCCGCTTCGGTCGAACTGATGGCCGAGTTTGCGGACGAGCCCACTTTTGCCATTCTCAAGCACAATAACGCCTGCGGCGTCGCTTCGCGCGAAACGATCCTCCAGGCCTATCTCGATGCGCTGGCCTGCGATCCGGTATCCGCTTTCGGCGGGGTGCTGATCGCCAACCGGGCTTTGGAAGCCGATACGGCGGCCGAGATAGACAAACTGTTCTGTGAAGTGGTGATCGCACCGTCCTACTCGGACGAGGCGGTAGAGATACTCAAACACAAAAAAAACCGTATCGTGCTGGTGCAGAAGGATTTTGTATTGCCGCAACAGCAGGTGCGCTCGTGCCTGACGGGTATGCTGGTACAGGACCGCAACACAAAGACCGACAGCGTACAGGATATGAAGACCGTGACCAATACCGTCCCGACGGACGAGCAGGTACGGGATATGATCTTTGCCTCAAAAATATGCAAGCACTCCAAGAGCAATGCGATCGTGCTGGCGAAAAACCGTCAACTGTACGCTTCCGGTATCGGACAGACCTCCCGAATAGACGCACTCCGTCAAGCGGTCGAAAAGGCCGAGAGTTTCGAGTTCGACCTGCGCGGGGCCGTGCTGGCTTCGGATGCCTATTTCCCCTTTGCGGACGGGGTGGAGCTGGCCGACAAGGCAGGAATCGCGGCTGTGATACAACCCGGAGGTTCCATACGCGACCAACTTTCGATCGATTATTGCAACGAGCATAATATTTCGATGGTTTTTACAGGAGCCCGCCATTTTAAGCACTGATTTTTTCTATATTTGTAGAATATAGGATGCGCTTCGGCCATTTTCAAACAAGTTTGAATGGCGCTCGGCTTTTCGTATATTTGTACATTACAATAGGTTTCACGGATAAGCACCATTAAGAATACATGGGATTGTTTAACTTTTTTTCCGAAGAGATAGCCATCGACCTGGGGACGGCCAATACCCTGATCATTCATAATGACAAGGTAGTAGTGGACAGTCCCTCTATCGTGGCCATCGACCAGAATACGGGGAAAGTGATCGCCGTAGGGCGCAACGCCTCGCTGATGCAGGGTAAAACGCACGAGAACATAAAGACCATCCGGCCTTTGAAAGACGGCGTGATCGCCAACTTCAAGGCGTCGGAGTTTATGATAAATGAACTGATCAAGAACGTTCCGGCTATCAAGAAACGCCTGTTTCCACCCGCCTTGAAAGTAGTGATTTGTATTCCTTCGGGTATTACCGAGGTGGAAAAGCGCGCCGTGTACGATTCTACCCAGCGGGTGAATGCCCGCGACGTGTATCTGGTGCATGAACCTATGGCCGCCGCTATCGGCGTGGGGATCGACGTACAACAGCCTAAGGGTAACATTATCATCGACATAGGCGGAGGTACGGCCGAGATCGCCGTGATAGCTTTGGGCGGTATCGTGTGCGACAAATCCATCAAGATCGCCGGCGACGTACTGACCAACGACATATCCTACTATATGCGTACCCAGCACAATTTGTTCGTAGGCGAGCATATGGCCGAGATGATCAAGATACAGGTAGGCTCGGCGATCGACCACCTGGACAATCCGCCGGACGATATCCCGGTGCAGGGGCGCGATCTGCTGACCGGAAAGCCCAAGGAGGTGAAGGTAAACTACCGGGAGATAGCCCACGCGCTGGACAAATCGATACTCCGTATCGAAGACTCCGTGATGGAGGCCCTTTCGCAGACCCCTCCGGAATTGGCGGCCGACATCTACAAGACAGGTATCTACATGGCGGGCGGAGGTTCGATGCTCCGGGGGCTGGACAAGCGTATTTCGCAGAAGACCGACCTCGAAGTGCAGGTAGCCGAAGATCCGCTGCGGGCTGTGGTACGCGGGACGGGGATCGTGCTGAAAAACCTGGATCAGTATCGCAATATCCTGATCAAATAATATTCTGAGGAAAATGAAAACCCACCCCGGAAACCTTTACGGGCCGGAGGCCTACTGAATACGACGAAGCCAAAGGATATAGGGATTCCTTTGGCTTCGTCCGCTTGAAAAACAAAGAGTCAAAAGAACGGACGAGGTAGATGCAACGCATATTGGACCTTCTGAAACGCAGCCGGTATTTCCTGCTGCTGGTGCTGCTGGAAGCGGTGGCATTCGGAATGGTCAGCGCCCAGTACAATTACCATAAAAGCATTCTGGCCGGTATTACGGGTGACGTAGGGTATTCTTTGTCCAGTGCGGCGGGAGCTTGGCGGAAACATTTTTCCCTCGGCGAAGAAAACCGGCAACTGGCCGCCGAAAATGCCCGGCTGCGAAGTTTACTGGCCGTAGACGATAAAAGGCATGATGCCTTTGGACAAGGCGCGGTCCCCGACAGCCTTCCATATTCTTTCATCCCTGCGGCTATTGTCAAGAATTCTTTCCAAAATCTGAAAAATTATATCGTCCTGGACAAAGGTTCCGCCGATGGGGTGGAGGTGGACCAGGGCGTTGTCACGGGCGACGGCGTGCTGGGGGTGATCGTGCAGGTGACTCCCCATTACAGCGTATGCCGCTCTGTCTTGCACGCGGATAGTTACGTGTCCGCCCGTTTCAAGAAGAACGAGTACTTTGGTACTGTGGACTGGGACGGGACAGACCGGCGGTATGTCAAGCTGATCAATATCCCGCGGCAGGCCGAGGTCTCTGTGGGCGATACGATCATCACCGACCGGCGCTCCACGCTTTTTCCCGAAGGGCTGGTGATCGGGACGGTGGAAAAGGCCGATGCCGGACAGCAAAGCGATTTTTACGATATAGAGGTGCGTTTGGCGGACGATCTGGCCAATCTGCGCTATGTCTATATCCTCCGGTATAAGTACAAGGACGAATTAAAACAGGCATTGGAATATGAGTAGGAACCCCGCCGGTGCGATCCTGTTTTTGGTCATCATGATGCTGTTGCAGATCGTGGTGCTGGACAACGTGGATATAGACGGGTATATCATCCCCTATGCCTATGTGTTGGGGGTTATTTTCCTCACATTCAGTTTCGGGCGGGCAGCGGTCATGCTGATGGCCTTTGCCGCGGGCGCAGTGATAGACCTCTTCCAGCATACGGGCGGATTGCAGGCGATGGCCTGTACGCTGGTGGCTTTTCTTTGCGACCCGTTGGTAAAAGTCTTTTTCGGTATCCCGGAGAAGGATATGGAGGACTTCGACCCGCTCCAGGCCAAGAACAGCCGGACAGCCGGGCTTACTCTTTTGTTCGTGCTGATCCTGGTGCATCATTTCGTGCTTTACTTTTTCGAGGCGATGCGTTTTTCGGCGGTATTTTCCGCCCTGTGGCACGCATTGTTGAACGCTGTGGTGACCTTTGCGGTGTCGGTGGTCGTGCTTTCCCTGATCAGCGTGCGCAGTAACCGCAGACAAAGGAGAAGGTTTTGAGAAGCAAGTACCTGCTCATATCGATCGTGATCGCCGTGGCCCTGATCTTTTTGGGCCGGTTGTACTACTTGCAGGTGTACGAGGACAAGTATAAGTTCATGGCCAATTCCAACTCGCGGCGCGACGTGACCATTTATCCGCCCCGCGGGTATATTTACGACCGCGACGGCCGCCTGCTGGTATCCAACCAATCCGCCTATAACCTTTCGGTGACCTACAACCAGATGGAACCGTTCGACACCCTGGCCCTTTGCGACCTTCTCGGGGTGGAAACGGACAACCTACGGGAACAGTTCCGCAAGTTCAACGAACTCATTCGCCAGCGCCGCCAGTCCCGGCACCAGCCGTATGCGGTGGTGTCCCAGATATCATCCGACGATTATCCCCGGATACAGGAGCGGTTGTATAAATTTCCAGGTTTTTCCATCGAGAAAACAACCATGCGCCGCTATGAATACCCTTCGGCAGCCAATGTGTTCGGCTTTCTGAGCGAGATCAGTTCGGACGCCAACCTGGACGACAATTCCCAGTACAAGATCGGCGACATCCTGGGGGCTACCGGCGTGGAAAAAATGTATGAAAGGGTGCTGCGGGGTGTGCCCGGCCATCAGTATATGCAGGTGGACGTGACCGGAAAGATAACGGGGCGTTATATGGACGGGAAGTTCGATACCCCGGCGGAATCCGGGAAAGACATTCACATAGGGCTCGATATCGAATTGCAGCGTTATGGAGAAACGCTGATGAAAGGAAAACGGGGATCTATCATCGCTATCGAACCCTCCACCGGGCAGATCCTGGCCATGGTCACGGCGCCGTCGTACGATCCTTCGCTCCTCTCGGGCCGCGGGCGCACGAAGAATTATGCCGCCCTGGCCCTCGATCCGGCCAAACCGATGTTCGACCGGGGGCTTATCGCCGAATATGCGCCGGGCTCTCCCTGGAAGATCGTTACAGGGCTTGCCGGGCTGAGCAGCGGCGCGGTAACGCCGGCCTTTTCCGTGTATTGCGGGGGAGGATACCGGGTGGGGAACCATGTGATGAAATGCGTGGGGGGCGTAGGCCAGACACTGGATATGTACCACGGTTACCAATATTCGTGCAATACGTATTTCGCGACGGTATACGCCCGGACGCTGGATCATTTTAAGACTTCCGCCCAGGGGCTCGATTTCTGGCATGGGACAGCTGCTGCGCTCGGGTTCGGAAAATTCCTGGGGACGGACCTTTCCACCGGCCGCAAGGGCTATGTGCCGGATTCCGAGTTTTACGACAAAATATACGGAAAAGGGCGCTGGAAATCCTCCACGACCATCTCGAACGCCATCGGGCAGGGAGAGATCACGGTTACTCCGATGCATCTGGCCAACCTGGCTGCGATCGTGGCCAACCGGGGGTACTACTATCGGCCGCATATCATCCGCAGCATAGGTGAGGGGGAACCCATCGATACGGCATTTACCAACCGGGTGGAGACTGGGATTGATAAGGCGTATTTTGACGTGGTGGCCGAAGGTATGGCCAATGTGTTCCGCGCCGGTACGGCGCGGGCTTACGCGATCCCCGAAGCACAGTTCTGCGGAAAAACGGGGACGGTAGAAAATTTCGCGGTAGTGAACGGCCGACGGATACAACTGCCGGATCATGGGATGTTCGTGGCTTTCGGTCCGGAGGAAAACCCCCGGATCGCTATCACGGTCGTGGTGGAAAACGGGCGTTTCGGCCGTATATGGGCCGCGCCTATCGCTTCGCTGATGATGGAGTATTACCTGTTGGGCAAGACCAACCGCCCGGCGTTGGAACAGTATATCATGGAGGGTTCGCTCGAAGAAGTGTACCGGCGGTACGACCCTCCCCAAAACCGTACACAGCCATGAGGATCGGGGCGGCAAATATGGATTCGCGGATACATATCGGCTGGGGGCTGGTATTCTTTTACGCGTTTTTCGTGATAGCGGGGCTGATCAATATCTATTCCGCTACGTACGATCCGTCTTATCCCTCCATTTTCGATTTTTCCCGGTACGGCGGCAAGCAATTGGTGTTTGCCGGAATGAGTATTGCGATCATCGTGATCGTACTGCTACTGGATATGAGCCTGTACGAGCGAATGGCCTGGATATTTTATATTTTCACGATCCTTTTATTGCTGGGGCTGCCATTCTTCGGTTCGGAGATCAAAGGGAATAAGGCTTGGTATAATCTGGGATTCGTCTCCCTCCAGCCGTCCGAACTGGCTAAATTTTCGACGGCTTTGGCGCTGTCGTCCTATGTCTCCAAGTACAGCGTGTCGATGGCCCGGCTGAAAGACCAGGCGGTGGCCGTGGCGATCATTCTACTGCCGATGGTACTGGTGGGCCTGCAGGATACGGGCTCCGCTTTGGTGTTCGCGTCGTTCTTTATCGTGTTGTATATGGCAGGAGCGCCGGCCCTTTATTTCATCGTGGGGATATTGTCGGGTGGTATCTTTATCGCCGATATATTCATGCAGTTTTACGAGGTAAGCCCGGTATATGTATTCGCCATCGTCGGCGGGTGTGCGGCGGCCCGTTGCGCGTACAAACTATTCCGTCATAAAAGTATTTTCCGGACGATACTGGCCACGGTGTTTATCCTGGGGCTTTACAGCGCGTTCCATTTCTTTGTCTGGGACAGTGTGTTCAAGGATTACCAGCGCCAGCGCATCCTCACTTCTTTTAAATTGATAGAGGATAACAAAGGCATAGGGTTCAATACGCACCAAAGCGAGATAGCCATAGGCTCCGGAGGAATGTGGGGTAAAGGTTTCCTGATGGGAACCCAGACCAAAGGGAATTTCGTCCCGGAACAGCATACGGACTTTATTTTTTCGACCCTGGGAGAGGAGTGGGGATTTGCCGGTACGGCGACTATCGTCCTGCTGTACGCTCTGTTCCTGATCCAGATCGTGCGGGTAGCGGCCCGCCAGCGCACCTATTTTGCGCGGAATTACGGGTGGTGTGTGTTTTCCGTGTTCTTTTTTCATTTCCTGGTCAATGTGGCGATGGCTATTGGGATCATGCCGGTGATCGGCATCCCGCTTCCGTTTTTCAGTTATGGAGGATCGTCCCTGTGGAGTTTTACGATCTTGTTATTCATTCTGATAAAGATAGATGCCCACCGCAAGGATGTTCTCCCCGAGATCGGGAATTTTGACGACCGGTAAAGATTTTAGGGGGGAATCGCGTTTTTGTTTTGCGGTTTGTCCCAAATATTATACTTTTGCAATGCTTTACTAGGGTACCTTGGCCGAGTGGCTAGGCACAGGTCTGCAAAACCTCCTACGGCGGTTCGAATCCGCCAGGTACCTCTAAAACCCTGCATTTGCAGGGTTTTTTTATGAGGTAGACCGGCATGTTTGTGGAAATCACTATCTTTAACGCTTTCACCTATCCCACTGAAAGACTATGCCGACTACACAAAAGATAACGTCCCCCAGAATAGGGGCTGTGGATGCCCTGAGAGGGTTTGCTTTGTTGGGCATCCTGCTGATGCACTGCCTGGAACATTTTAATTATTTCGTTTTTCCCAAAGTGGAAGATCAGTGGCTCATCGTGTCCAACAATATATTGGGGTCGTCTACGCGGTTTATTTTTAGCGAAAAAGCGTATGCCATTTTCGCCCTGCTGTTCGGGTTCAGTTTTTTTATCCAGGACAACAACCAGCGGAAAAAGGGAAAGGATTTCAGGGCGAGGTTCCTGTGGCGGATGGTGATCCTGTTCGGCTGGGGTTGTCTGAATTCTGTATTTTACACGGGCGATATATTGGTATTGTTCTCGGTATTGGGTTTGCTGTTGGCCGCGACTTCCCGGCTGTCCGACAAGTGGGTACTGGCTATCGCGGCGGTGCTGTTCCTGATGCCCGTACAATGGTTCCATGCCATACACGGATTGGCAGATCCTGCCTATGACCCGGCCAAGCCTTTATTTGCGCACTATTACCAGCTGACCGTTCCGGTGTTGGCCCAGGGTAATTTTCTGGATATGGTCAAAGGAGCTTTTAACGGACAAATGTATAGTTTTTTGTGGTGGATAGAGGATGGCTATGTGTTTAAAGTGGCTGCCTTGTTCCTATTGGGAGTGCTGGCCGGCCGGCGGCAATACTTCGTTTATACGCGCCAGAATTTCAATCTCTGGATAAAGACCCTTTTGGTGGGCATACTGGTCTATTTTCCCCTGAAGGGGATGATGGAATTCGTTCCACAATTCTTTGAAAACAGAGTGGTGGTGAAAAACCTGCATACGATATTTTCCTGCTATTCTTCTTTTGCCTTCCTGTGTTTCTTGGTGCCGGTGTTCCTGATCGTATACTATAAGAACCCGTTCGGGGCCGTCCTGCGAAAATTGGAGCCGTACGGTAAGATGAGCCTGACGGTGTACGTCACCCAATCGGTGTTGGGAGGTTTTGTCTTTTACAATTGGGGGTTGGGCCTGCTGGGCACAACGACGGCTACTTATTCGCTGTTGATAGGCGTGGCGATATTCTCCCTCCAATACGCTTTTGCCGTAGTATGGCTGAGATTCCACCGGCAGGGCCCGTTGGAATACATTTGGCACAAGCTTACCTGGCTGGGTTCCGGCAAAAAATAAAAACCGCCGGGGAATAACATTTTGAGCTTCTGAATAAAAATCTTTGAGCCGCAGGGTAAAAACTCCCGGCGGCTCCTGCTATACTTTTGTATCGTCAGGGCCGGTTAAAATCCGGCGCGTAATTTTTCCTGGAAAGACAATAAACCTTCATACGAGTAACCATGAAAATAACAAGGATGATCGCGGTGTGCGTCGCTGCAATTTTACTGACTTCGTGTAACGATAATCCCCATAAAACAAACGATATGGAAAAAAATACGACCATTTTCGGTTTCGGCGATGCCGTTACCGCCAACTTTACCGGCGATGCCTGGGTAAAGATGCTTTCTGCCGTAGAAAACTACGACTGTAATGTGTATAATGTGACGTTTGCTCCCGGCACGCGCAATAACTGGCATTCGCATGCCGCGGGACAGATACTGCTCTGTACCGACGGGGAGGGGTGGTACCAGGAAAAGGGTAAGGCTGCCCGCCGGCTCCGTCCTGGCGATGTGGTGAATATCCCGGCAGGCACGATGCACTGGCACGGGGCAACGATCGATAAGCGCTTTACTCACATCGGTATTACACCGAAAGCGAGCGCGAATTCGGCCGATTGGGGCGATCCCGTAACGGACAGGGAATACGAACAGGTGAACCGGGTGGAATGAGAAGGGTCTTTATTATCCTCTCAACGCTTTGGATGACCCTCTGTTGCCAGGCCTGCACACCGGACGGAGGGATAACGGTAAACCCACCGGTGGAAAATCCGGGTGACACCGGGAATAATAACGGAGAAAATCCTGGACAGCCGGGCAGCGAAGAAACTATGAAGCTGAAGATAACGATAGGAAGCCGAACGGTTCCCGCTACCCTGTACGATAATCCTACAGCCCGGAGTTTTGCCGCGCAACTGCCTCTGCGGGACATAGTGCTCAGGGATTACAACCGCACGGAGAAAATATTCGATCCGCCCCAGGCACTGTCCAAAGAAGGAGCCCCGGTGGGTTACGACCCTGTAGCGGGGGACATTGCCTGCTACGGCCCCTGGGGGAATATTGCCATCTTTTACCGGGATTACGGGTATGGCCGCGGATTGATCCCGGTAGGGCGCATCGATGGAAACGGGATATCCCTTTTCCAGATGTCCGGTGAGATGACGGTTACGATAGAATTACAATGAAAAGAATAATGTATAAAACCGAATAAAATGAAGAGAGATATTTTTGAACGTTCGCTGGCCGGAGAGCCGATCGGACTGGACGATCCGGAGTCTCCGGCAATGTCCGAAGCGCTTGAAAAAGCCCGGCGGATTACCACCGAACTGAATACTACTTATCATGAGCTGGACGAAGTGATCGGCCTCTTGCGCAGCCTCGGGGGGAAGATAGATCCCTCTGCGCACGTTCGGCCGCCGTTCTATACCGATTTTGGCCGATTTATAGAACTGGAAGAAAACGTATTCGTCAATCAGGCCTGCGTCTTTATGGACCGCGGAGGGATATCGGTCGGAAAGGGTACCAAAATAGGCCCGCGGGTCAATCTGATCACGGAAAACCACGGGATATCTCCCTCCCGCCGAACTTTTCTCATTTCCAAGGCGATCCGGATCGGACGGAACGTATGGATCGGGGCGGCGGCGACCATCCTTCCCGGGGTGACCGTGGGAGACAACGCTATAGTGGCTGCCGGATCGGTGGTTTCCCATGACGTCGCGCCCAGTACGATCGTAGCCGGTGTGCCGGCGAGGGTTATCCGGGAAATAGAAGGATGAAGTTGGAAATGAATATCTAATTAAAAAGAGATCGATCATGGAGAAAGTAAAACTCAACAACGGGGTTGAAATGCCCGTTTTAGGACTCGGAGTCTATCAGGTAGAAGATCCGGATATCTGTCAACAATGTGTGTATGAAGCGATCGCGGCCGGCTACCGCTCGATACGGTCTCTGCTTATATGAACGAAAAGGCTGTATCCGGACCATCGGAGTGAGCAATTTCCATCCGGACCGTTTGGAAGACCTGATATTGCACTATGAAGGTAGTGCCGCCCTTTCCCGGATCGCCGTTTCCCGGATCGCCGTTTCGAGGGCCCGTTACCCGGCGGAACTGGAAAAAAGAACAGGAAAATAAAAAAATCGTAAAAAAATGAAAAAGAAAGTATTGATTTTATCCGCCAGCCCACGCCGCGGCGGAAATTCGGATTACCTGTGCGACCGGTTTATGGCCGGGGCGCAGGAAGCAGGGCACGAGGTCGAAAAGATATTCGTGCGGGACAGGAAGATCAATTTCTGTTCCGGCTGCGGAGCCTGCAATACCACGCACCGCTGCGTACAAAAAGACGATATGGCCGGAATCCTCGACAAGATGGTAGCGGCCGATGTCCTGGTGCTCGGTACCCCGGTCTATTTCTATTCGATGGACGGGCAGCTCAAAACGCTGATCGACCGCACCGTGCCCCGGTACACCGAATTGAGCGGAAAAGCCTATCTGATCGCCACGTTGGCCGATACCGGCAAAAGGTCGGGCGAAGGAACGGCTGTGGCGTTCCGCAGTTATCTCGAATGCCTCGACAAGGTTGAAGAGGCGGAAATGATATTCGGATACGGGGCCTGGAACGTCGGGGATATCCTCGGGAACCCCGCTGTGGAACAAGCCTACCAGGCCGGAAAGAACGTATAATAACCTTTAAAACAGTAGAAATATGAAAATGATCGTATTCTCATTGATCGCGATGCTGTCCGTCTTCCCGCTTCGGGTCTTTGGACAGTCTGCAAATCCATCAGGAAAGACCCTGGTGGTCTATTTTTCCCGCTCCGGCAATACCCAGGCGGTAGCCGGGCATATCCGCTCGCTTACCGGCGGCGATGAATTCCGGATAGAACCTGTAAAACCTTATCCTGAAGACTACCGGCAGTGTACCGACGCCGCCAAGGAGGAACTGGAAAAACAGGCCCGCCCGGCGATCAAAGGCAAAATCGAAAATATCGGGCAATACGATACGGTATTCATCGGATACCCCATCTGGTGGGGGACATACCCGATGCCGGTAGCTACGTTCCTCGACAATTACGACTTGAAAGGCAAAACGGTCATCCCGTTCTGCACGCATGAGGGCAGCCGGGAAGGACGCAGTTTTTCGGATGTCCGCAAGGCGGCCCCTGAGGCAAAAGCAGCCGAAGGGCTGGCTATTCGTGGCGGACAAGCGTCCTCGTCTCAAAAAGAGTTGCAGGTGTGGCTCCGGAAAATCGGGATTATTGAAGAATAAATCCAGTGTCCATTGCTTTGGTCCGGGCGGAGGATGCCCGGAAAATAGGAATTCCCGGTGAAAGGTCACCGGGAATTTTTTTCTGCGAGGGATGCTTACCGTTTTATTTTGTAACAGGCATAAAAAGCGGCATATAGTTCTCCCAATTGTTTTTCCGGGTAGTTAAGCAGCAGGGATGTCAATTCTTCCCGCTTGGTATGCCAGAAATCTTCCGGCCGTTCCTCTTCTGCGGCGGAAACCTCGGATAGGTATCGTATCCATTGCTTTACGGGCGGAAGAATGGGAACTGCACCGGAATAAGGCCTGCGAAAAGCTGTTTTGCCGAGCTCCAGATACCGGGCAAAGTCCTGTTGAGGGAGGTATTCCATCAGGGCGCTGTTCCCATGGCAGGAGCAGCCTTTCAGCAAGCGTTTGTCTACCGCTATCAGTTCATCCTGGCGGAGGATTTGTTTTTGAAAAGGAAAATCGAAAACAGCGCTCCCCTCCAATACGAACACCAGCGCGATGTACCCGGACGAGGAGAATGTGACGGGGCCCCCATCCGGGTAGGCGGAAAACAGAAAAGGCCCTCTGTCGGGGATTTCCTTCCCTGGGGGGTGTATTTCAGGATTCATGCGGTGGTCAATCGAGGTCGCGCACACAGCGGATACGGCGCGTTGTCGGATCTAAATTTGTTTGGGTGAGTGGACAACAATATCCAGTTATCGGATTTGCATACATCCCGACGTTTGTATCGGTACCATGTGTTTCAGCCCAATATTGCCCATCCGAAAATGTATTGCTGACGGCAGTCAGTTGGGTTCGTAAGGCTGCTATCAGCATCAGTTCCCGAAAGGTAGGCACCCGCCATCCGGCAGGGCAGGCGGTTAAACGGGCGGCAAAAGATGCCGAGGCGGCGGCATCCGAAAGAGCCACTTCGAATTTGGCAGCTACGAGATTGGTCTTCCTGACCTCTGTGGCCGTCCAGTTGGGGTGTATGCGGCTTTCCGGCACCCCTCCTTTGGCATCCCGGCAGACGATCACATTCTTTTTACCATCGCTGTTGGTAGTTACGTAGGGGTATTTCGATCCTGACTGGGCTATAAGGTCGTGGCAAGAGACGGTCAGGATTAAAATTAATAAGAGGTCTATTTTCATCGTTTTATCCGGATTGTTGTCCATATATTCAGTTACTTATTCCGTACGCAACGGACGTAACCATTTGCTGTTTTAAGGGTAGTTTTTGTCCCATTGCTAAAATAATGCCAGGCTTCTGTATCACTGCTTTCGGTACTTGTCCAAGTACCATTGTAATTTAGGGTAGAGGGCATGAATATACACATCAGCATTATTTCTTGCTGGGTAGGCAGGCGGTAACCTTCGGGGCAGGCGGACTGGGCCGTATTCCAATCCATCATTCCCGCTTCGTCCGCGTTTTTAATATAGAACCAGGGGGTGCGCGTTTCGGTGTAATCCAACGCACTTTCCCGTTGGGTCACGGCAATAGCGACCTCCTCCATGCTGTTCCGGGTCAGGCGGATGTACCCGGTGCGTGCGTCTGTGAAACTGGGATTGTCGGCAGTGGTATAGAGGTAAAACTGCCCCTCGCCCGTACCGCTCCAGGTATGGGTGGAGTCGGAACCGTTGTACTGGGTGGAAATGGAGAGCCAGTCCCGAACCCCTTCGTCCACGGAGAGTGTCCAGGGAAGGCCTGCATTTTTATTGTTGAGGTATAATTGGGTGCCCCCGCGGGAATTGGCCATAAAATCCAGGGTTGCTTGCGTATAGTTGACCTTGACCGGCTGGAGGATACGGATGTCGGTCTTGTCCATTCCCCGGATTACGACGGACATATGGTACTCCCGCCCGCGCAGCAGATTGTAGTCCGTCAGGTTGTCTGCGCCGGGGAAAACGCTGTATTTCAAGGTATGGACGGTACCGTCCGCGGCCGCATAATAATCCCCTGCGATCTCCAGATAGGTGCAGTAACCGGCTGCTCCGGCCGGGGCATTCAGGGCCGTTTTTTCGGACTGGTGGGTCGCAGAGCCTAGTCCGCGGACATTTTCTGGCAGATAAAAATTCCTTACCACAGGAGTGGTTGTCAGTACCCCCGCCGAAATCGGTTCGTCCACCGCCCCGTAATAGACGCCGGAAAGAGGCGGATAGGTACCGGATGCAAGGGTTGCCGGATCCCGGTAATACTGCAACGTATTTGGAACCTGTTTTACCGCCAGGGACGTGGGGGTGAAGGTGTCCCCGGCAGGCAATTCGGCGCTCAGGGAAAAGACGATCTTACTTACGGCCCGGGTGAGGGTTATAGTTTCCGCGATGCCTTTGAAATTCGGAGTGCCTTGCCACAGGGCGGCCATCGGGATGCCCTGGGCGGTAATCAGATTTTCGATCTTTCCATCGTCATCCCGGGTGAATGCCTGCTGCAGGTTTTCGATGGCCGAGGCGGTATATGCACTTAAATCCAGGCCGGTATCGATCAGGGAACCGTTACCCGAATTGACGATGAAATAGATCCGGCTTTCCGCCTCCGTCATATCGGCTTTTACCGTTCCGTCGGCGCCGATGTCCGTGGTGTAAAAGGGAGCCCGGAGCGCAGCGGTTCCCTCTTTATTCAGTTGGACGATCCATACGTTTTTAACGGTATTTTCATCCACCGCAGTATTGACCCTTACCTGAATGGTACTCATCGGGGATGGTTTTAAGAGAAAACCGGCTTGCCCCGCCTTTCCGGCAGGAGATACCGGTTCCTTCATGCAGCCGGCCAGCAATGCCGGCAGGAAAAGAAGAAGGGCGATCCTGTTTTTTTTCACTTCGGGTTTCATGGTTTTTTCATTATTCAATCGATGTCCCGTATGCAAAGGATACTATAGCTGTCCCAGGCTTCGGTGCCGATATAAGCGGCGCCGCACATATCCATTTGAATCCCCCAAACAGCCATCCACGATACGTTGGCCTGCCTGGTTTTGGTATAATGATAGGTATGAATCCAGACATTGGGGGAAACATCGGTCAGTTCTTCCATCATCGCGCTCATCAGCATCGCTTCCCGTTGGGAGGGGCCGCGCCAACCGTCGCCTAATTTAGCACAGTTATTATCGATGCTTTCATATTTGTAACGATGATCGTAATCGGCCTTATAACTGGTCTGGGAAACTTCGAACTTGGCGGAAACGGAATTCAGCGGCTCGTTTTCGTAGTGTTCGGGCAGGGGGCCGGCCAGATTGTCGTGCAGGGCTTCTACCCGGGCGCCGCCGTTTTCGTCCCGACTGACGATCACCGTCTTTTTGCCGTCCGCATTGGTGGTTACGTAGGGGTACCTTGTCGTTTTATTTTCTTCCGGATCGCGGACGCAGCGGACGGATTCCAGGCTCGTTTTAGCTTGGTCGCTCATCGTCCCTTTTCCTCCGACCAGGCATACCTGATTGTCAGAAGATAAATAATCAGGAGTGGTCGACCAGCACCACCAGTCGAAGTCCCGCAGGGGTGAGGGATAAGCCCTTTCAAAGACATGGGCCAGTATCAGTTCCTTTGCGGTGGGCAGGCGGTATCCGGGGGGACATTCGGCCAGGGCCTCCTCGTAGGTCATACGTCCTTCGTCCACCGGGCGGATCAGGAACAGGGGCGACCGGTTGTCCGTGTAGTCCAGGCCGGGAGCCGGTATTCCCATGTCGTGATCGGAATCGCCGCCAGCAACCCATTCTTCGGCCGAAAGTTTTCCGGAAGAGCGGGCCACGGTCAGGGTAACGGTATACGACCGTCCGGAAAGAAGTTCCAGGTCGGCCACGTTCCCTTTCAGGTTTTTGGTGCTGTTTATCCCCCCGATCGTCATATCGAGATCGAAAGCCATATCGAGCCCCTTGCCGGCAATTTGGGGCAGTACATAACACTTGTCATCGGATAGCAGGCCGTCCGCCAGTGTTCCGGAGAAGGATATATCCGGGGTGTAGGCGGAGGTCGCCGTCCCGACCGAAATATCCCCTTCGCCGGGTGAATACGTGCCCGAAGACGGCCGGCCGGGCAGGGTGACGGAGTTGACGGCCACGCCCGTCAGGGTAGTATATCCCTCTTCCCGCCTGATAGCTATATTGATCTTCGAACATTTACGGGCCATTACGGGGAGGATCACCGTATTATTTTGCGGCCCTGTTATCGCCACGTTTCGTTTTACGGCGGCAGCGAAGTCCGTGCCGTTGGGGACGGTGGCCTTATATCCGTCGGCAGCATCCAGAGGGAGTGCGGGAGACAGGACATAAAAATCGTAGGCCCCGCGGTATAATTTCAGTCCTTCTTCCGCAGAGATATGTTCTATCGAGCCGTCTGCATGGACGGTGCAGGGGGTTAGGTTTCCCTGGTCGTCTGTAACGGCGTAAGAGGCTTGTCCTACGGGGGCGCCGGCCGCCAGATCCGCAGGACTGCCGGATGGATTACGGAGGTAAGCTGCGATCCGTACCGTGCTTCCCTGAGGGAGCTTTGCAGCCTGCCCGGCTTTCGATCGGACGGCTTGGTCGGCGATCCAGACCGGGGCAAAGCGTACCGTAATTCGTCCCCCGGAAGGATCCTGGCCGGGGCTGTCCTTGGTGCAGCCCCAAACCATCGTCCCTGCCAGTGTCCAAAATAAGATGAAGCGAAAGGTTTTCATGCCGTGTTGTTGTCGTATTGTAGCCGGAAATAGCGATAAGAACCGACTTCTACGCAGAGGATTCATTCTATCTCCAGATCGTTAGACCCTCCGTCGACCCAGTCCTCTACGCTGGGACTCCATTCGTCCTGGTAATCCGGATCGCCCGGATTGGGGATAACGATTTCTCCCGTCCTTATTTTCAGGTTGTAAGTGTATATTTTGGCCCGCTCCCATTTAGTGGCCGGGACCGGTACATCGTATGCCTGTCCGTCCAAAGTTACCGAAACAAGGATGTCTCCGTCCGCTATTGCGGTATTGACCGGGACGATCATCGTTTCGTATTCTACGTCGCCCGCCGTCACGTTGTTATTGGTCGTACCCGTTTTAAGGGCCATCGTATACATTTCCGTTCCTGAAGCGGGGGCCGTTACGCTCAGTGTGCCGTCGGACAGCAGGATTTCGCCCTGATTGGCCAGCGGATTTTTCCCGGAGGCGTTGGACAGAGTGCAGCCTGTGAAATTGCCGGTTCCGGTGTAGGCTTCATCTTTGGCGATCTTGACGATTATCTTGGCCAATGCCCGGTTGAATCGGAGTTCCCGGATGGCGAACGTCCCCGCCGGCAGGGACAATGGGGTGGCATACAGATAGTCGGTCTGGGTACTGGATAGGTCGATGAGCATTTTCGGCCCCGTTTTTTTATCCGTATCCGTATAACTTACCCCGGAAGTATTGTACGGATGATAAGCATAGATGCTGTACTCTTGTGTGGGGTCCAGCTTTATGGCGTTTACGGCTTCCCATTTTCCTTCCGAATAAACGTATTGGGCGTTCACTCCGTTATTTTCGGGCGATGCAGCCTGGTAAGCGAACAATCCCATGGAGCCATGCGTTAGGGCGCTGTATCCGGAAGGGAGGGCCTTTAAGGCTGTTTTTCCGGCATAAGAGGCTTTTTCTACCCGCAGGCTGTTGTCCGGGCCAGGTATATTTTTTGAGCACCCTGCAAGCAGGATTGTCAGAATTGTTAGGAACAGTGCTTTTTTCATAATAAATAACTTGTATTAAATATTTGAATTTTTATTTTCAATGTCCAGCCACCATTCTCCTCCGTTCTGCCAGTTCTCGACGTCTACTTCAACGGCAATCAGTTCGCCGCGGTCGGTCTGCAGGTCGATCTCTATCGTATCCCCCTCGCGATATCCTTCCAGTTCCTGTCCGATATCGTGCGGGAGAGTACGTTCGGATCGGCCGTCCGAATGGAGTATCTCTACCGAGATAACCGTGTTATTTTCCAGGCCCAGCACCCAGACCTGCGAAGTGTACTCATCCCCCGCAGCGGATATCTCACTCACGACCGATTGGCACAATTCGCCGGTGGATTCCCCCGTATGGTGGTAGATGGCCGGTACGACACCGGTAAGGGTGGATTTCATGGCGGCGATATCGTTTATTCCTTTTGTTTTATAGCGGAAGGAAATGGTTTTTTCCGCCTTCCGGGGGATGACGGTATGTTGTTGCGGGCCGCTCTCTACGGTTAGCCGGTTGATAGCGACACAATATACATTGCGCACGTGGCAAAGTGTTCCGGATTGTCCCCGGGCGGAAGTTTCCGGCAGGGCCCGGATATGGGCCTTTTCATAGCGTTCCAGGGAGGCGTGCTCTACCCCTGTGGCATCGGTGTTGTATGCGAGCACTTGATAAATACCTTTGGGTAGTTTCCCTTTGAATCCCGTTGCGGGACAGTCGACTGTCTGCGATGTCCCGTTTTCATGGTAAAAATGAAAGCGGGTGCCGGAGGGTATGTAGCCGTTATTCCAGTTCAGGGTTATCGTTATTTCCGGTTCCTGCTCTTCGTTGCGCCGGTCCAGGTCGCGTTTCACGCAAGCCGCGAAGAGGATCGATAGTACCGGGAGGAAGACCGCCTGAAAACGAAAGAGGTATATCTGCGTTTTTTTCATGTTGCACCGTTCCTTTATTCGTGTTTGCCTGTTGCTGTCCACTTGCCGAAGCGGTATACGAGCTTTACCCGTATAGTGCCTGAAAAAGCACCGTCCGTTACATCGCGGCTGAAATAATGGAAGGGGAGTTCAATGTCGTAATAATCGTAATCCCGGAAATAGTAACCTCCTGATGCTTCGAATTCAAATCCCCAGTGTTTTGACAAGGGCTGTAGGAACCCCAGGGTTATTCCTGTAGCCCAAAAGGTACCAGTCCGGTTGTCGCTCCCCGTCGCTTTGTCCGGCTGGTTGTCGAACGACCCCCATTTTCCGTATAGCCCGGCATGGAATCCCCGGAATGAATTTTTCCGCCCGAACCAAAAGCGCGGCTCTGCCGTATAGGCCGTTACGGCCCAGAGTTTTTTTCCTGAAAAATAATCCCAGTCGGCATACAGGGCATTTAATTCGATCGACCAGCGCCGGGCGAAATAAATCTCTGCCGAAAGGTTGGGCATGAAAGTGGTTATTTCAAAACCGGGCGCCAGGCCTCCCCATGGCAAAAGATCGGTTTTTATAGCCAGTACCGGACAGAAAAGCCTCTTTTCCGCTGGCTTTATAGCGGGGGCAACGGTTACAACCCCGTCCGGAAAGATCTCTGCCGGTTGATTTTCCCGCGCCGGGATCGATCCCTGTTCCGCCGGATTGAGGCTGTAGCTGAATGTCATCTCGGAATCCGTGCCCGCATAGATATCTCCGCTCCCTCCGACCGACCGAAGGCCGGAGAAGAAATGCTCCATCATGTAATACCAGGGTTTACTATCGTTATAGAACATCAACTTGTTTTTCCTCCGGTCGCGGTCGTGTTCATTTTTGAGGATGTACAATACCTGCTCTCTATCGGGAACGTCCGCAGTGGCTTCTACAAGAGCGGTCAGGCCTTCCCAGTTTTCGCCTTTATTCCGGATTCGGATAATGCTGTCGGGCAGAGGGACTCTGGATTTGACGTATTCCGCCATCGCTTGCGCTCTGTGTCCGGCCAGCAGGATGTTGACATCCTCTTTCCCGTCGGGGGATGCGGTGCCGGTGATGGTCAGGCTTGTCACCACATAATTGGTGTCGGCCAATATTTGTTGCAGCTGCCCGGTAAACCGAAGGAGATTCAACCCGTTATGGCCGAATTCAGGGTCTATCCGGCTTTGGCCGATGGGAAACAGGACGGTAGTCTTTATTTCCCGGATGCCGTTTTCTGCCGGAGAGTCCTGCCCGAAGAGTTTATCCGCTCCTGCCGAAAATAGCAAAAACCCTAAGGTGATTCGTATGATTTTGTTCCTTAAATTGATCATGTTTCACCGAAAAATGTGAGAATATGTACTATTAATGATGCCATTTTCTTTATAGTCAAGACTCCGAATACTGGGAAGTACACTGACTAGCATGGTGGTATTATTGCCGTATGAAAACTACGAAAGCCTCTTAAAAGAGGAATAAGATGTGGTAAATCATAACTTTGCTGCAAATGTAGTTTAATCGTCCGTTTAAAGCCGGAGGGTGTTTGATAAGACGGCTCAAAAAGAGACGGGACTTAAAAGATACTTTATCGGCTGATGGGATACAGATTGAAAGAACTTTCGGCAATTTTTAAAATGCCACGAAAATATTTGTAAAAAACGGACGATTAATACAAATGTTTTAGTTGTGATTTATAGGGTAATCAATGCTTTATAACGATGTGTGTGCATCCGGTGAAAAAAGAGAAGCCCCGCAGCGGGCAGACCGTGCGGGGCTTGAAGAAGAAAAGTGTTTTCAAAATACCTCGAAGGTCAGTTTTTCCGTGTATTTCTTGCCGTACATATCCGTGGCTTCCACTTCCGCCAGGTAAACACCGGGCTTTTCAAATACAGGAATTTCCGATTTCCACAGGTGGTATGATTTCACGGGGCCCGACACTTTCCGTCCCGGGAGTTTATAAGCAGGGTCGTTCCACAGTTTGTTCAAGCGTACAAACACCGGGTCTGCCTCGAGGGTTTTTTCCATTTTCACCCATTGGCCGCCGTTTATCCGATAGGAGAGCTCGGAAAGGTCGTTGCCGTTGTAAAAGTTGGCGTATATCGCTGTGCCTTTGCCGGCTTGCAGACTGTCGCCGACGGAGATACTCATGTCCTTAAAATCCGCCTGGCGGCTGGCATGGTAGGTATGGGTGAATTCGTTCCCTTTGATATCGAAGGTGAAATACCCCTGCGGGCTGCCGTCGCGCATCATCGCGTTGGGTTGGCCGTACGGATCGGGAAGTCCTTTGTACCAGTCGGCGCAGGTGGCGCCGGCGTTGATGTGCAGATGGGGCTTTTTCCCCGCCCAGCCGTCCTGTTCCGTGAAGAAAGTCGGGCGGATGTAGTGCGTGTGTGCCGAAAGGGATACCGTATGTTCAAACGGGCTGAGAAGTTCGAAAAGGCGCCGGCGGTCGACATCGCGGAACGTTTCGATGCCCGGGGTGGTGTCGAAAAGCTGGATGTGCCCGGCAAAGATGATCAGGTAGTCTTTGGGGACGAGTTTCAGGTCGTTTTCGATGAAAACGAGCTGTTTTTCCGTCAGGCCGCCCGTATACTGCGATTTGCCCGTAGGGTTGGGCAGGATAACGTCGTCTGCCACGATGACGTGGACTTTCCCGTAATTGAACGAATAAGTCGCCGGGCCGAAGAAATCCATGTAGGTTTCGGTGGTCAGGGAGTCGTCCGGTATGTTTTTGTCCTGGTTGTGGTCGTGGTTGCCAGGCAGGGGATACCACGGAATTTTGATCAGACCGATGCGCTGCATCACGGGCTCGAACACTTCGAGTTGGTTGTAGGCGATGTCGCCCAGGATGATGCCGAATTTGTACTCCCCGGCGCGGTCTATCAGGGGTTTTACTACTTCTTCGCCCAGATACCCGGCGTCGGTGCGGTCGCGGCACTGCGGGTCGCCCAGCACGAGTATGCTGAAATCATCGGGCTCGTCCGCCTTGTAAAGGGCAAAATTGACTTCTTTGGGTAGTTTTCCGGTAGGGGTTATCCCTTTGTATTTCATCTGGGTGGAAGAGCCATCCGGACGGTGCAGGTAGTAAGACTGGGATATTCCAAAGGCATCGGTCGGAGTGGAATATCCGGTAGGTTTGATGACGAATATCTCGCAGTCTCCGGGCAGGGGGAGTTCGTAGCGGCCATCCTTGTCGGTGCGGGCAACGTCCCGGCCGTTGCTCACGGCTATGCCGGCAAGGCCTTTTTCGTGTTTGTCGAAAATGCCGTTGCGGTTGGCGTCTTCATATACATATCCTTTTACGGATTGCTTGGATGCGGAAAATGCCACTAGCGGCAGCAGGAGCAGGGCCAGGGAGAAAATACGTGTTCTCATAAGATGTATTGCAGTTTGTCGGATTTTTAGCAAAGGTAACCGGGATATCCGGGAAGACTGTTACGGGGCCGTTAATCGATCTTCAACAATGCGTAGCGCAGGTTTTCCCATATCCTAACTATTGGTGACCGGGCCCTCTAAAATAGCAATTTCCGGGGATATGAGGGCGCTTTTCAGGGTGCTATATTTGCACAACACCAAACGAAACAGTGAATAAAATGAAAAACATAGGTATTTTTTACGGTTCTACCACCGGAACGGCGGAAGAACTGGCCGGACAGATCGCCGCAAAACTGAATGTCGATAAATCCCATATACACGATGTGGCTTCGGCCGATGTGGCGGATGTAGACCCTTACGATGTGCTGATACTCGGCACTTCTACCTGGGGAGCCGGGGATCTGCAGGACGACTGGCAGGATTTCGTCTCGAAACTGAAATCGAAAGACCTTTCCGGCAAGGTCGTGGCTTTTTTCGGCTGCGGGGATTCGTACTCTTACGACACAACCTTCTGCGACGGAGTGGGGGAACTTTACCAGGATTTGCAGAATACCGGCTGTGCGTTTTGCGGCGCTTATGAGCCCGAAGGGTATAATTTCTCGGGTTCTACGGCCGTGGTGGATGGAAAGCTCGTGGGCCTCGTGGTAGATCAGGTCAACGAGGAAGATAAGACCGAAGAGCGGATGGAAACATGGCTTTCGGCCCTGAAGAATTGTTTGTGACTTTACGGAGTGTGAACCGGATGCGGGAAATTTCCCCGCGCCGGCTGTAAAAAGGAAAAGGGAGCGCCGTAGGCGCTCCCTTTTTTATCCGAAGACGGGCCCGTTATTTCTTGCCTTCCTTCGCTTTCTTGGTTTCTGTTTTGGCTCCTTCTTTAGATTTAGAGCATCCGCATCCTGCCATGGCTACACACCTCCTTTATTAGGTTCCTTGATTAGTACTATATATAGTACAGCACATTCCGTGCCAAAGAATGATTCCCGGCGAAGTATTTTATTTGTAGGCCTCTAGCTGTCTGTAGGCCATCTGTAGAGCAATGGACAAAATGACACGGACGCCGTGTCACTGCCAAAATATCAGTAAAGCTCGGTGAACTCGTAGGGATTGCCGCAGCATTCGAGGTAACGCAGGAAGTCTTCGGTACGGATGACTACCGTGGCGGTATTGTCGTTGGGGTGGAAACTGAGCGAAGGCTGGCCGAGCAGGTTCTTGTCGGCAAAGAGGTACACGTGGTTTTCCGGATCGTTGATCAGTCCGAAAGGAGAGACGGAACCGGGTAGCAGTCCGAGGTATTTCTCCATCCGTTTTTCGGAAGCGAAAGTCAGTTTTCCTTGGTGCAGGCGCAGTTCGAGGTCGCGGATGGCCAGATTTTTGGAGCAGTCGAAGATCACCAGGTAGTGCCGGTCGCCTTTTTTGTTGCGGAAAAACAGGTTCTTGCAGTGCATCGACCCGTCTTGATGCCAGTATTTTTCGGCGTCTTCGATCGTGGGGGTCGCCGGGTGGTCATAGCTGGTAAAGGGAATGGAACGGGCCGTCAGGTAATCGTATACGTTTTGCTTGCGTGACATTTTCTGCTGCGTTTTATCGGAATATTCCGCGTTTTTTCCAGTAACGGATCATCAGGTAGCCGAAGAGCATGCCGCCTAAATGGGCGAAATGGGCGATACCGCTTTGGATGCCCGAGATTCCGCTTACGAATTCGAAAATACCGTAACCGATGACGAACCATTTGGCCTTGATCGGGATCGCGAAATAGAGGTAGATCTTCGAATTGGGGAACATCATCCCGAAGGCCAGGATGATACCGAACACGGCGCCCGAGGCTCCTACTACGGCCGCGTGGGCTGTCCAGTAGTATTTGGAGATCAATTCGCCGTTTACCGGCACGCCGGCCTGGGCGATCAGGTCGTTGGCGATATTTACGTCGGAAGTGTGGCGCAGGGCGGTAAGCAGGGATTGCGGCGCACCTTCGGCCAGCAGTTTCCCGGCCGCCAGGCTGATCTCCACCTGGTTTACCAGCAGATACAAAACCCCTGCCCCCACAGCGGTGACCAGATAATAGACCAAAAAGCGGCGCCCTCCCCAGATGTTTTCGATCACTGCGCCGAACATCCACAGGGAGAACATGTTGGAAAAAAGGTGCAGGAAACTCCCGTGCATAAATACGCTGGTGAGTATCTGCCAGAAATGGAAATCGGGCGTGCCTGGCTGGTAGAGTGCCAGCGAATCGAAGAACGGCCGGAGCGGAGTGTTGGATAGGACGTAGGTTGCCAGGTACATCAGCCCGTTTATCACCAGCAGGTATTTTGTCACTTCGGGCAGCATCTGGTAGCGTCCCGGTTGGAATGTATTGTAACTCATGGTACGTCAGTCGAATTTTTTTTCCAGTTCGTCCAGGCCTATTTTGATGAAAGTTGCTTTGCCGTTGGGGGCCAGGGAAGGTTCCTCGCATTCGAAAAGGTCGGAGACCAGGCTGTCCATTTCTCCCTGGGACAATTCTTCGGGTTTTTTCAGGCGGATGGAACGCGAGAGGCTGCGGGCGATGCTCCGCTGCATTTCGTCCGAGGAGGGGTGGTCTGCTTTATAATCGTCTATCACCCGGTAGATGAGCGTTTCAACCTGCCCTTCGCCTATTCCCGGTGGGACACCCAGTACTTTTACGGACTCCCCGTCAAGGGGTGCAAAGTGGAATCCGGCAGCAGAGAGTTCTTCCTTTATTTCTTCGAATATAGGGACTTGCCAGGGGCTGAGCGCTATGTGTACCGGAAAGATGATCTGCTGGGACAGCGATCCCCGGGCGGAAATGCTCCGCAGGAATTTTTCGTACAGAATGCGCCAATGGGCCCTCACCGGATCGACCAGCAGGATCCCGGTCTTTATATGGGACAGAATGTAGCGGCCGTTGACCAGGGAATACTTATTTTCACTCCGGCCAATATTTTCTTCCGCTTCCGGCTCGCCGGCGGACGGTTCGAATAGGGTCTGCTGTTTGTCCAGGAACGAACTTTCCGCTTCGATGTCTTTCAACACTTCCCAGGGTGTGCCCGTGCGGGCCGGAAAAGGAGAGGAATCCGATACGGCATACCGCTTTTTTTCCTGCTTTTCTCCTTCCGTATCCCCTGCGAAAGGATTGTACGAAGGGTCGAATACGATCTGGGGACGCGAGGGGTTTTCGGACGGGTGGTCGAGTACGCGGTTAATGTCTTGGTTTTCCGTAAAATCCAGAGTCGGAAGCACGCTGTATTGCCCCAGTGAGTGGCGGATGGCCGCTCGGAGGAATGAATAAACGGTACGCTCGTCGTCGAAACTGATCTCGGTCTTGGTCGGGTGTATGTTGACGTCTATCCGCGAGGGATCGATGTCGAAATACAGGAAATAGCCGGGATAGTGCCGTTCGGGGATAAGCCCCTGAAAGGCGGAGAAAACGGCGCTGGCCAGGTAGGAACTTTTTATAAAGCGCCGGTTGACGAACAGGAATTGCTCGCAGCCCTTTGCCCGGGCGAATTCCGGCTTGTAGACGAAGCCGGTTATTTTTACCACATCGGTATGCTCTTCCACCGGGACCAGTTTGTTGTCCGTATTGGCCTTGAACACCGAAACGATGCGGCGGCGCAGGTTGGAGGGTTGTAATTTGTAGACCAGGTTGTCGTCTCGGTAAAGTTCAAACCCCAGTTCGGGATGGGCCAAGGCCACGCGGACGAATTCGTCCGATATACGGCTGAATTCCAGGGAGTCGGATTTCAGGAAATTCCGCCGTGCCGGGATGTTGTAAAAGAGATTCTTTACGGAGAGGGTCGTCCCGACGGCTCCGGTCGCGTTTTCAGTCTTTTTATACTCCGAACCTTCGATATGGATGCGGGCGGCCAATTCGTCCTCCGTCCGCCGGGTGGTGAGTTCCACCTGGGCTACGGCGGCTATCGAGGCCAGGGCTTCCCCCCGGAAGCCTTTGGTATGGAGGCGGAAAAGATCTTCGGCCGAGGATATTTTGGAGGTGGCGTGCCGCAGGAAACTGTTCCGGGCATCGGCAGGACTCATTCCCCGGCCGTTGTCCGTTACTTTTATAAGTTGTCGGCCGCCTTGGCGGGCGGTCACGATGATTTGCGTAGCCCCGGCATCGACCGAATTTTCCATCAATTCTTTCACCACCGAGGCAGGACGCTGTACTACCTCACCCGCCGCGATTTGGTTGGCGATGTTGTCGGGTAATACTTTGATGATGTCGCTCATGGTCGGTAAATTCCGGAATCTGCTTTTCGATTGTGTAACTTTTAAGGGCTTGAGAAAGAGGGAAACTGTTTGTTAATTTTCGCGCCGGGTTTTGCTCCAATCCGATACGAAAGAACAATCTTTCCAGTCCTCGTTTACATGGACGAAAACTTCTTTCGACTTTTTGCTGACCCAATCGCGCAGTTTCCGATCCTGAAGATCCCGTTTGGCCAGTTCTTTCAGCTTGTTAAAGTCTTTTGAGTAGTCGGCCTTGTGCGGCAGGGAATGCTTGCGGACATAATAAATGGCGTAATAATCCCCCCCGCGCATGTCTTCGATAAAGACCGGGTCGGAAACTTGGTCGGTCTGCAGACTGCTCACGGCATAATACAGGTTGCGATCCAGGTCGGAAACGGCAAAAGTGTTGTCCTCGGTAGCCAGGTTCATCATATTGCCGTTGTTGTACTTCGTGGCATCGTCTTCCGAAAATTTCTTCACGGCGTCGTCGAATTTCAGTTCCCCGGTGCGGATTTTGGCGACAATACTATCCATAAGATCCTGAGTCTTTTGCAGGTCGTCCGGCATATGCTTGGGTTTCATCAGGACATGCTGAAGGTCTATTTGCTCTCCGTGGCGTTTGATGACCTGAATAATGTGGTATCCGAATTCCGTTTCTACCGGGGCGGAAATCTCGCCTTCTGCCAGGTTGAACGCTACGGCTTCGAATGGTTTTACGAATTGGCCTTTGCTTACATTGGAATAAACGCCCCCGTTGGTGGTGGCAGATGGATCATCTGAGTAAAGGATGGCTAAGGTGCGGAAATCGGCATCGCCATTTTCCAGGTCCTTTTTCATTTGCCCCAGCCTTTCTATCGTTTCGTTTATGGTTTTTTCATTGGCTTTTGGACGTATGACAAGGGTGGCCAGTTCGAATTCCTCGTCGAACTCCGGCAAAGAATCTTTCGGGATCCGGTTGAAGAAACGGCGCACGTCTTCGGGGGAGGGGTTCAAATCTCCTATCAGTTTTTTGCGCATCGCATCGGCGAACAACATCGAACGCACGATAGGCGTCAGGTCGCTGATAAAGGTTTCTTCGTCGGCTTTTTGATAAAGATCCAATGCTTTGCTCATCGAACCAGCCTGTTGAGCGAGTCTCTGCATCCTTTGATGCGCGGAATTGGTTATGTCGTTTTCCGAAACTTCAAGGCTATCCACCTGGCCCTGATAGGCAAGCAGTTTTTCCGTAAGCAGTTGTTCGAGAATGTGGCACTTATCGCTTTCGTCCATATCTCTCCCGTCCATCTGGGCCTGCGTATAGGCTCCTTCGATGTCCGATTCGAGGATAGCGTCGTTGCCCACGATAGCGGCCACCCCGTCTATCTTATAAGCCTGCGGGGAGCGGGGGGCGATCGTGTCTTTCTTTACCGGGACGGTATCTTTCGGTTCCGTTTCGGTGATCTGCTGTGCAAATGCGGGCAGCGACACCCATACGGCCGCGGCAACCGTGAAAAAGAGTTTATTTATCTTCATTCCGATTAAATATTTCAAATTTATTGTTCTCTTCTGCCTGTTGTTTTAATTCGGCTTCCGCCAGGCGGAGCACTTCGGCCTTTCGGCGATTGAGGATGATACCTTTTATCTGATGGTTTACATATTCCATCGGAGCTTGCGAACCCTTGCGTACCGCGCGCATGACGCGCCCCAAATATACGCCGTCGTTGTTTCTCACCACAAACGAATAGCCGTTTTTTTGGACGGCACTGGTCGCAAAATCCTTGTCCGTTTCGTATTTGCTTTGGATAGATTCTACTTCTGTCCACTCGTCTTTAATGAAAGGGGCGTTATACGACTCTTCTTCCATCACTTGCTCGACGTTCCGGTACCAGTTCCAGGGATCATCCTCTTGCGGGGCATTATTCTTTGCTTTCCGGGCCGGTGCCGGTGCCTTGTCCCGGGCGAAAGCAGTCCGCAATTTTTTCAACAAGGCGTCGTCGCAATAGGTTACCGGCAGGTAAGACCAGGATACGATATCCTTGTGGAGGATAAAATTCTCCTTGTTCTCTTCGTAGTATTTTTTGATCTCCGTCTCTGTCACCGAGGTGTCCAGCCTTTGGGAAATGATGAACTGTTCGTAGCGGCCCGTGAGCAGGAGCTCTTTGAATTCGGCGATTTCTTTTTCCAAGTCCCCGGCCGGCATACTCATTTGGGTGGCGTTCAGGATAAGCTGGCGGGTGACCCAGGAATCGATGTATCGGCCGATAATGGCCGTACTGTCTTCCTTCGATGCGCCGGGCGGCACGATGTTGGGCAGGTCGCTCCGATAGAGGTACGTGTCATATACCCGGGCGATAACCGGGTTTTTTTCATCCTTCCTGAGGGATATATAATTTTTAATACGGGTACAGGACGAAAAAGCCGCTGTCAAAAAGCATGCGGAAAATATAATGAATAAAAGTTTGCTGGTTTTTGCCATGTCCGTATGTCGCCGTTTACTGTATTCCTCGGGCTTTTTTCTCGGTGTTGACCGCTTTGACCAGGTTTTTCACCTGCTTTTTAATTACCAGCACATCGTGTCCCTGGCGCAGGGAAAGCGGGTACTGTTCCGAACATAAAGCCAGGTAGTCGTTCCGGACTTCCTGCGCTGCTTCTTCATACGTCTTGCGGGTAGGAGGGATGATTTCCCGTATGTGGAATACGAAATAGCTGTCCCCTTCCTGGACAATATCGGATACTCCTTCTTTCAGGTCAAAGTCTTCTTTAAACACTTTTTCAGCAAGGTCCGTATTTTCGTGCCCGTCGGCTACCGCTACCAGGCCTTTGTTCAGTTGCGACAAGATCTCGAGGTAAGATTTTCCTTGTTTCATCATTTGCCGGATATTTTCGGCCACCAGAGGATCTTGGCACCGGATGCCTTCATAACGTACACGCCGCCCCCACATATATTTGTCGGGCGAATTGTCGTACAGGGCGCGGAGCGTATCGGGGTCGACCTTGTCGAGTTGGTCCTGGGCGTATTGGCTGATCAGGGAGTAGATGATCGATTTATTCCGGAAATCCTCTATGGACGACTTTACCTTTGAATCGGTCTCTGGCAACGATTTTACGTACATGTTCAGTGCCAGGCGGGATACGAATTCATCGAATTTATGCTTCACGACCTGACGCAGTTCCGCGTATTCTCCGTAATTATCCATGTCGTAAATCAGCGATCCGTAAAAATCCCCGGCCGTATAAGCGCTGTCGCCCAATGTGAAAAGTTCTTCGGCAGAGTTTTTGATCAGGCCGCTTTTCCACTCGCCTAGCAGGAATCCCATGTTCGAAAGGGTTTCGAACGTAGTTTCGTACTGCTGTTCGTTCACTTTCAGGGGATAGGCCGTCAATTTGCTTTTTGCATAGGCTTCCTGGAAAGGAGTGTACCGCGCATCGGCCATCACCCGCCGGTCCAGGAAATCTTTGCGGGCTTGGTAGTCGCTGTTCTGTACCTTGCTCAGGACTTTTATGATCTCCCAACCCGTCGGAGTGGCTATGATGCTGGTGGTTTGTCCCGGTTCCAGGGCGAAAACCAGCGCCTCTATTTCCGGCAACAGTTCGCCGATGCCGTAAAATCCGATATAGCCGCCGTCGGCTTGCGAGGATGCATCTTCGGTATAGTTCATGGCCACTTTATCAAAGGCCTCTCCCTTGCGGATCCGGGCGTATGCTTCCTTGATGTCTGCCAAAGACTGGTAGTCCAGCGAATCCGAGCCTTTGCGTACGATCATGATATGGGCCAGTTCCACCAAGCCATGTGCAGGCCGGCGTTCGGCCGTACGTACGATATGATAGCCGAAATCGGTGCGTACCGGCTCGGAAAATTGGCCTGCGGGGGTTTTATATGCCGCCGTTTCCAATGCATAAGGCAATTGAAAAGCGGTCACCCAACCCAAGTCTCCGTCGTACCCGTTTTCGTTGACCTTAACGGCCAGGGTGTCGAACGGTGTGCCGGCTTTCAGGGCTTGGTATACGGAATCGATACGGGCTTTGGCCGCCAGGGAATCTTTTTCGAAGGCGAATTTGGAAACAGGGACCAGGATATGCGAAACGAGCAAGTCTTCTTTGGATCGCTCTGCAGCTTCCCGGCCTAATTTTTCGACGGCCTGTGAATCGTAATAGTAGGGTGCCGTGTATATTTTCGTGTAGTTTTCTATAGCTTTACGCAAGGAGGAAAGGGTGTCGATACCCTGTATCCGGGCTTGGTTGAGCATGACGATGTCGCTGGCGAAAGTCTCGATGAAACTCTCCGGAGTGAAAGCGGCTTTGTTGTCCGATTTGAGGTAAGCCTCGAAATAAGGGTTGAAAAAATCGCGGGGATAATACATCTTTCCGTCTACCGACAGAAAGGGTTGTTCCGCTTTTTGGGCCATTGTAGCGGCTCCGCACAGGGCCAGTATGCAGGCGAAAAGGATCTTTTTTGCTCCGGGCATTGTCGTACGTGTTTTTTTTCTGGATAAAACCAAAAGCAAATGTAGTAAATAAATGAAAAAACGGCCGCTTTTTCAGGAGAATAAGCGGGCCGTTTAAGTAAAAATTATTGCTTTTTAATGCTTTTTTAACGGGAATAGTTGGGGGCTTCCTTGGTAATGGTAATATCGTGCGGATGGGACTCCCGGATACCCGACGAAGTGATCTGGACGAAACGGGCTTCTTTTTGCATCGTTTCGATGTCTTTGGCCCCGCAATAACCCATCCCGGCCCGCAGGCCGCCGATGAACTGGTGCATGGATTCAGACAGGGTGCCCTTGTAGGGTACGCGCCCTACGATGCCTTCCGGTACGAGTTTGCGGTTGTCGCTCTCCGCATCCTGGAAATAACGGTCCTTGGAACCTTTCTCCATCGCTTCGATAGAACCCATGCCGCGGTAGGTCTTGAATTTCCGGCCTTCGTAGATGATAGTCTCCCCCGGGCTTTCCTGAGTGCCGGCCAGCATGGATCCCAGCATGACGCTGGAGGCTCCGGCTGCGATGGCTTTCGGAATATCCCCGGTATATTTCACTCCTCCATCGGCGATAATAGGCACTCCTGTTCCTTCGATCGCGGCGGCTACTTCCATCACGGCCGAGAACTGGGGGTATCCTACGCCCGCAACGACACGGGTGGTGCAGATGGAGCCAGGACCTATGCCCACTTTCACGGCGTCGGCACCCTGTTCCACCAGGTAGCGGGCCGCTTCACCGGTAGCGATATTGCCTACCAC
>CAUHQV010000027.1 GCA_959608625.1 uncultured Flavobacteriales bacterium | reverse complement strand
CGGGGCCGGCTTTCAGCCGGCCCCGCCCGTTTGGGGAGAGTTTCTTATTTTGCATTGGTCACGGGGTCATCCGGTTTGTATATACTTCGCAGCTTTTCCGGGCTTACCACTACAAGGTCTCCGTTTTTGACTTTATGTTTCTTTAGCGGGTAATCTCCAGGGATGAAAATAGCTTTCGATTCGATCATTTGGTTCCATTGATTTACCGATAATCCCAGGCAAGACCTGACCACGGATGATAATTTTAGCCCGAACTCGAAGCGGGATTGGACCTTAAATGCGATAAATTCGTGTTCCGCGTTTAAAATATCGTTTATCGGGATGATATCGTGCCGTATTTCGTATTCGACACTGCCATAATCCAAGTCGACGTTGTTTTTCCTTCCGGTTTCCGCAGAAAAAGCATATTCCCAGGCCATGGCTTCATCATTCTCCGAAAATTTGGCGAACAAGTCTTTTTTTACCCGTTCGGGTTTGGAGCGCGATAATAGGGGCCGGTTGAATGTGCTGTCGCATTCCGTGCATCTGTAAATCAGCCACACATCGATGTTTTTTTTCTGGAAATTCATCCTGAATTTACCGCTGCAATAAAACCGGTTGGAATGACAATGATTGCATTTTCTTTTTAAGGCGGGCGTGTTTTTAGCTATTATTTCCCATATATATTCTGTCTTCACGATCTATACTGTGCTTAAATGTTCTTTTTAAGGTTTCATTATTCACAGTACCACCGTTTATAGCAAACAAAAGATTGCTATCGCAAATGCCATTGCCCTTAACGGGCAATCCTGTGAATAATAAAAATGGAATGGAAACCCGTTCAGGTAGGATTACCCGAACGAAAGAATCATTAGCCCGTGGTTTGCGGGGCTAAATATTAAACCAGTATAAATTTAAGGATCGCTCTCAAAATAGCGTATTTAGAATTACGGAGCAAAGATAGGTATTTCACCGGTTTCCAGCCCGCTACCGATTGCATTTTTTCACTCTGATATGGCATATCAGGGCAATGATCCATGCCAGCCCTATTGCCGAATGTACTAAAGCATATCTCTTTCGAGGAAACATACTCCCGAATAGAAAGATAATGACCATCAAAAAGAATAGTACCGATACCGATTTTGCAATCCGAATATTCTTGGTCTTTTTTAATTTACCGTTCCCCATGCCTTATACCACTTTCGATGGGTAAAAACAGGGCATAATAGGAGGATCAAAAATAGGTAACCCAGTATTTTATGCGGGATTAGGCTAGTTTCCCTTCGATGAGCCAAGGGGGAGCGAATCCTAAAACAATGGGAAGGAAGCCGGTCCCGGCCACTAAAACAAAAATATCGGAATTGATCTATGAGTTCTTTTCCCGTTTCCTCAGGCGGGACACTTTCGATTTCGGGTCGATACGCCAAGGAGACATCGAAAAAATCCTGCATGTGGAGAAAATGATTCTCAGAGACCTTGGCAAAGTTCCGGTGCTTTCGGCATTGGCGCGTACTATCGGGATGAGCGAAACGAAAATGAAATCCCTGTTCAAAAAAATATTTGAAGACAGCATTTACAACTACTATTCGTCGGCCCGGATGGTGGGGGCCGCATCGACATTGAAAAACAACCGTCATATCCCTGTCTCTGAAGTCGGTTACTCCCTGGGTTTTTCCAACCTGAGCCATTTCTCGAAAATATTTAAACGATATATCGGGATAAACCCCAAAGAATATGCTTTGAGTAGTAATGACTATAAAGCTTTGTAATTCAGGGTGTTTTTTGGATGGTCGAGAATATAGGATAAAATCCGTTTCGGGCTTCGCATAAAAAATCCGGCGAGGGAGATTCCCCCGGCCGGATAACAACACATACAAACTATTTTTAGATGCGGCACTCTACTGCTCAAGAGTTGTTTAAAAAACCTATTTTTCAGGATAAGGATTTAAGGGCCTGATCCAGGTCGGACTTCAGGTCGCGGACATCCTCGATACCCACCGACAGGCGGAGCTGGTTCGGGTATACGCCTGCTTTTTCCAGGTCGGCGGACGGAAGCTGCGAATGGGTGGTGGAAGCCGGGTGGATAATGAGGGATTTGGCATCTCCTACGTTGGCCAAGTGGCTGATCAGGTCGAGCGAATCGATCACCCCGGCCGCTTTTTTCGCGTCCCCTTTTACCCGGAAGGAGAGTACTGCTCCGAACCCGTTGCGCAGGTACTTTTTCGCCAGCACATGGTGCGGGTTGTCTTGGAGTCCCGGGTAGTTCACGCTTTCCACCGCCGGGTGCGACTGGAGCCACTGGGCCAGTTCCAGCGCATTGTCCACGCTCCGCTGTACGCGCAGGGATAGTGTTTCCAGCCCGATGAGCAGTTGGAACGAATTGAACGGGCTGATGCACGGCCCCAGGTCGCGCAGGCCTTCCGCCCGGGTGCGCAACGCGAAAGCGATATTGCCGAACGGGCCTCCCGCACCGAATGTCTCCCAGAAATTCAGTCCGTGGTAGCTTTCCGCCGGTTCGCTCAGGGCTGGGTACTTGCCGCTGCCCCAGTCGAAATTGCCGCCGTCCACTACGACGCCTCCCAGCGAGGTGCCGTGCCCGCCGATCCATTTGGTAGCCGAATGCGTGACCACGTTCACACCCCACTCGATAGGGCGGCACAGGTATCCCCCGGCGCCGAACGTATTGTCCGTCACCACGGCAATGCCGTGTTTGCGGGCCAGCTCCACGATCGGTTCGAAATCCGGCACGTTGAATTCCGGGTTGCCGATGGTTTCCAGATAAATGGCTTTCGTGTTCCCGTCTATCAGCGAAGCGATGGAATGTATGTCGTCCCCCTGGGCGAAGCGCACTTCGATACCCAGGCGCTTGAATGCGACTTTGAATTGGTTGTGCGTTCCGCCGTAGATGTACGAGGTGCTCACGATGTTGTCCCCTACGGCAGCCAGGTTGCTTACGGCCAGAAATTGGGCGGCCAGTCCCGAGGCGGCAGCTACTGCGGCCGTACCGCCCTCCAGGGCGGCAATACGCTCTTCGAATACAGCGGTAGTGGGATTGGTCAGGCGGGTATAGATATTCCCGAATTTCTTCAGGGCGAAGCGGTCGGCCCCGTCCCCGGCATTGTCGAATACGTACGAAGTCGTCTGGTAGATGGGTACGGCCCTGGAGTTGGTTACGGGGTCTGCCGCCTGTCCGGCGTGTACCTGCAGGGTGTCGAAATGATAGTTCTTTTTACTCATGGTCTTTTTTTCTTTTTAAAGTTTATGGATTTATATTTTCAGATTTCTGTTTTACCGGATACAAAAAGCCCGGCCTTTTTAGGCCGGGCTTCGAATATTGTGAAGTACTGTGGGATTCAGTTTACGACAATAGACGGCATATCCGGCCGGAGGCTGGGCGCATGCACATCGTCATCTGCACGGATGCGGCAGATGCGGGGCTGGCGGGATATGGGGTCTTTATTTTCATTTGTCCTAATTATCCGGAAGCAAATATATGCACAAAAATCGAGCGGAAATGTTAGAGGATGTGAAATTTTTGTAAAATTTTCCGGAAGGTTTTTCCGGATCGGCAAAGACATGGCGTAAAACCTACATTTTTCAGATTTTCTTTTTACACCGGAAAAAATATTTCTATATTTGATTGATTGTAAACCCGAAAGAACGATTACTATGAGAGAAAAAGTAACGGTTTTAGCCTTTTTCGCGCTGCTAGGCGCGCTTTTTGCCTGTGCCGGAGCTAAAGGAGATGTCCGGACATGGATCGTGGCCTCTGAAACCAGGGATTGCACAGGCGTAGGCCCACAAACCTGCCTGCTGGTAAAAGAAGAAGGCGCTCCCGATTGGACGTACTTTTACGACCGGATCGATGGTTTCGATTACGAAAAAGGATACGAATATGTGGTCAAAGTACAGATAGACGAGGTAGAAAATCCTCCCATGGATGCATCCTCCAAATCCTATTCCCTGGTGAAGGTCGTCGATAAACAGAAGAAAAATTCCGAAAATCTGCCCGTTGAAAGGCTGCAGGAAGTAGACTTCCCCTGACGGGTTCCGCCAGCGGAGTGTCGATAGGCCCATAGATAATAACAATGGGCAAAAATACCGGGCGTCCCGGGGAATTTTTAATTTTACTATGCCCCCGGGATACGAATAGAGAACCCTAAAAACTTAAAACATCATGGAAAATTACGAATTGATCGACAACGCCGAAAAGAAGCAGTACGAATTTCACATCGGCAATTTAGTCCCTAAGATCGAGTACATTAAGACCAAGAACGGAGAGATTTACCTTACCCATACCGAGGTTCCCATGCAGCTCGAAGGAAAAGGTGTCGGCGCGCAACTGGTGAAGGAAGCGTTGGAGGATATCGAGGATAAAGGCCTCGTTCTGGTACCGCAGTGCCCTTTCGTAGCCGGTTATATCGCCCGGCATCCCGAGTGGATGCGCATCGTGATGAAAGGGATCAATATCAGATAAGGATCAATCTATTAAAATTTATACTTATACTATGGGAACCAAGAAAGAATATTCCAACGGCGAGTTGACCATCATTTGGCAGCCTGCCCTTTGCCAGCATGCCGGGGTATGCGTCCGTATGCTGCCGAAAGTGTACAATCCCGCCGACAGGCCGTGGATAAAGATAGAGAATGCGACCACCGAGCAGCTTATCGAGCAGATCGGCAAGTGCCCGTCCGGTGCATTGAGCTATCGGCTGGAAAAGAAATAAGTAGTATTTATTGCATCTTTGAGAGGCCCGCAGACTCCGGTTTGCGGGTTTTTAGTTTTTGCAAAAAATAGGTGTGTTTCCTACAGTAATTATTTTGTAGGTATTTATTTATTATTGAAAATATTCTATACATTTGCCCGAACAACTAAATACCATTTACTCGTATGAAACCACTTCTTCTTTTGCCTCTGGTAGCTCTGCTATGTTTCGGGTGCTCCAAGGAAAACGTTCAGGGGAGCGATAATCCGGATCTGACAACACAAAACTCATCTTCCGACTTGATCGATCTGGTCTATTCCGGGCCCGGGTATGAGACCCCTTACAATCCCCTTGATCAATCCTGGATCGAGTATACGGATGCCGACGGACAACCCCGGCATGTCCAATTTCCGGACTTCCCTTCCTCGTTCCGGGTTCAAATCCCCCGGAATTCGATCGTGAAAATACGCCCGGCAGCCAGTATAACGAACCCTAAGCCTGGCCATAAGATCAGGTGGGCTGTCTGGACCTATACGCCGGATACGCCTATAGCTGAAGGCGTCAATGAAAGTCCGTTCGTAGGGGCGGAATTAACGATGGTCGCTTCGGCAGAAGAGCAGTTTAATCTTTTCTTTGCGGCCGAGATAGTCCATGATTAACAGTCAGGCGGTATGATCTAAAATTAAATATCTGATATTCGATAAGAGAGGCATTCTAAAAGAGTGCCTTTCTCGTTTTTTCGGGAGGCGAGCTTCTACGGTATTATCCGCTTTTTGAAAATTGCCGTGTGCGTTTCTCTGCCCGGTATTTTCCATTTTCTACCGTTTCCCGGTCGCCGTAAAAACAAAAAATGCTAGCGCAGCGCGGCATGTTTTTTTGCATAATTCCCCTAAAATTCGTAATATAGCGACAATAGCGGCATTTTCTCTTCCCGGTTTTTGAAAAAACGGCCGTTATTCCAAAAAAAATCGATCTCATGGTATGCCGGTAGATTTTTCCGTTTCTTCGGGCTTGGAAGGTAAGCAGGGGATCTCAATTTTTAAACAAGAACTTATGAAACAAAGAACAATACTTTCGTTCACGCTATCCCAGCTTCGGCTGCTGTACCGCCAGAATTTGCCCGGCCTTGAAACGATGGCCGCCAAAAGTCCGGATGCCGAAGACTTTAAAAGGCGTTTGAAAAAGTCGTTCGCCCGGGTCGTTTCCGGGGATGACGAGGCTGGGCAGCAGATACGCCTGCTAATCGAATACGATGGGCAGGATATCCACGAATTGTCTACCGGGCAGAATATGCCGGTACAGACCCTGACACTCTTGTGGCAGTTCCTTACCGGCACTTTGGAGGACGGCGAGATGCCGACAGACCTTTTTATCGACCTGTACCATCTTTTTAAAAGGCTCGAAGAACCGGCTATTCCCCGGCCTTCTCTGTCGTTCGTCAAGAGCCGGACACGCCGCTGGCCTTCGGGATTGGACCGGGAAGTGACGGATATCCGCGTGGAGAATAAAGAGCGCATGCTTCATTTGCTGATACAGAAGATAGAGAACCGCAAGTCCAAGACTTCTTCGCGTTTTCATTTTGAGCAGGGAATGGAGTATGCGGAGAAATACCGGCTCGTCGGAAAATGGTGGGATGACTTCCGTTTCCACCTTTCGACGGCGATCAAGAGCCCGACGGAACTGAACCGGTTTTTAGGTAATACGCTTTCCTCCGAAACGATGTATATGTTGCTGCGGGCCCGGAAAAAGGGAATGCCTTTCTTTGCCACCCCATACTATCTTTCACTGCTCAACGTCAGCGGGCAGGGGTATAACGACGATGCGATCCGCAGCTATATCCTTTATTCGCCCCGATTGGTGGAAACGTACGGTCATATCCGCGCCTGGGAAAAGGAGGACGTGGTCGAGGCCGGTAAACCCAATGCCGCGGGCTGGATGTTGCCGGATGGGTACAATATCCACCGGCGTTATCCGGAAGTGGCTATCCTCATTCCCGATACGATGGGGCGGGCCTGCGGCGGGCTCTGTGCTTCCTGTCAGCGGATGTACGATTTCCAGAGCGAGCGTCTGAATTTCGAGTTCGAATCCCTGCGCCCGAAAGAGAGTTGGGATCATAAGCTGCGCCGCCTGATGAATTATTTCGAAGAAGACACCCAATTGCGCGATATACTCATTACCGGGGGTGACGCGCTGATGAGCCAAAACAAAACCCTGCGCAATATGCTGGATGCGGTCTATCGGATGGCCGCCCGCAAGCGGCGGGCGAATATGGAACGCCCGGACGGGAAAAAATACGCCGAATTGCAGCGCGTACGGCTGGGCTCACGGCTGCCGGCCTACCTGCCGATGCGTATCGACGACGAGCTGGTCGAGATCCTGCGCGAGTTCAAAGAAAAAGCTTCGGCGGTAGGGGTGAAGCAGTTCATCGTCCAAACCCATTTCCAGACGCCGCTGGAAATCACCCCGGAAGCCCGGGAGGCGATCCGGAAGATACTTTCGGCCGGGTGGTTGATCACCAATCAGTTGGTATTTACCGTGGCGGCCTCCCGGCGGGGGCATACGGCCCGGCTGCGGGAGGTACTCAATACGCTCGGAGTGATCTGCTACTATACGTTCTCGGTGAAGGGTTTCGACGAGAATTACGCCGTTTTCACCCCGAACAGCCGTTCTCTGCAGGAACAGCACGAGGAAAAGATTTATGGGCGACTCGACCCGCGGCAGGCCGCCGAACTGGGCGTCCTGCTCGAGTCGGGAAAGGATACGGCCGGGCATATCCGCCGTTTTCTGCATAAATACCATCTGCCTTTCCTGGCTACCGACCGCAGTGTACTCAATCTGCCGGCTATTGGCAAAAGCATGACGTTCCGCCTGGTAGGGATCACGGCCGAGGGAAAGCGTATCCTACAGTTCGACCACGACGGTACCCGCCGCCACAGCCCGATCATCGACCGGATGGGGCGGATCTATATCGTGGAAAACAAATCGCTGGCCGCCTATCTGCGCCAGTTGGGAAAGATGGGCGAGGATCCGCAGGATTACGCCACGATCTGGGATTATACCCGGGGGGAGACGGAGCCCCGTTTCAGCCTGTACGAATATCCGGATTTTTCTTTTCGTATGACGGAAGAAATGAGTAACTTGGACTGTAAGTTATAAACAGGCGGATTTTAGGGATCGAACAGGCCGTGGGGCATTGTAACCGGGCCGATCGTTTTTTTTGTTTATGGAAATATCAGTTAACCCAAGTATAACCGTTTAAAATTGTGTAAGCTATGAAAATGTTTTGTTTCCAATGCCAGGAGACGGCCTTGAACAAAGGCTGTACCGTTAAAGGCGTTTGCGGAAAGGAACCGCAGACCGCCGGACTGATGGACGTGCTGTTGTATGCCGTCCGGGGAGAAGCCATCGTCAACCGCACGCTGCGTGAAAAAGGCGACCCGGATATCAAGGCCAGCCGCCAAATCTTAGATGCGCTGTTCTGCACCATCACCAATGCCAATTTCGACGACCAGGCTATCCGACAGCGGATCGCTACGGCCCTGGCCGTAAAGAACGAACTCATAGGTACAGCTAAAAAGCGGGGCATAGAACTGCCGGATATGCCCGAAGTAACCTTTCATCCCCAGCCTTCGCAGTATGAGACGGTAGCCGGAGAGGTCGGCGTGCTCAGTATGCAGGACGAGGACATCCGTTCGCTCAAACAACTGGCGATCTACGGCTGCAAGGGGGCGGCGGCCTACACCGAACATGCCCTGAACCTCGGTTTCGAGGATCCCGACATTTACGAAATGATGGAAAACGCCCTGGCGGAAGTGAGCCGGCCGGACATAGGGGCCGACGAACTCACTTCGCTCGTATTGGGCGTGGGGGAAATGGGCGTCAAAGCGATGGCCCTGCTGGACAAGGCCAATACGACGGCTTATGGAAATCCGGAAGCGACCCGGGTGAATATCGGTGTGGGAAAAAATCCAGGTATCCTGGTAAGCGGCCATGACCTGAAAGACCTCGAAGAACTGCTCGAGCAGACGGCCGGGACGGGCGTGGACGTATATACCCATAGCGAGATGCTACCGGCGCATTCCTATCCGGCCTTCAAGAAATATCCCCATTTTGTGGGGAATTACGGCAATGCCTGGTGGAAACAGCGCGAGGAGTTCGAAACGTTCAACGGGGTATTCCTCTTCACGACCAACTGCATCGTGCCACCGCTGAAAACGGCGACCTACGCGGATCGCGTCTATACCACCGGATCGGCGGGATTCCCCGGATCGGTGCATATCCCGGCCCGCAAGGACGGCCATCCGAAAGATTTTTCGGCCCTTATCGAACGTGCTAAAAAGTGCCCTCCGCCCACGGCTATCGAAAACGGAGAGATCGTAGGCGGGTTTGCGCACCATCAGGTATTGGCACTGGCCGATAAAATAGTGGAGGCTGTAAAATCGGGTGCGATCAAAAAATTCGTGGTAATGTCCGGCTGCGACGGACGGATGAAGTACCGCCAATATTATACCGATTTTGCCGAGGCCCTTCCGAAGGATACGGTCATTTTGACCTCGGGCTGTGCCAAATACCGGTACAATAAACTGCCGTTGGGAGATATCGATGGAATTCCCCGCGTGCTGGATGCCGGGCAGTGCAACGACAGCTACTCGTGGGTAGTGGTCGCGATGGCGCTCCAGACGGCTTTCGGGGCCAAGAGCGTGAACGACCTGCCGATCGTCTTCAATATTGCCTGGTACGAACAGAAAGCGGTGATCGTGCTGTTGGCATTACTCAGCCTGGGTATCAAAAACATCCATCTCGGGCCGACGCTCCCGGCGTTCCTGTCTCCGAATGTGACGAAAGTGCTGGCCGGGAATTTCGGTATCGGGCCGATCTCCCAGTCGGCGGATGAAGATGTAAAACAATGGATCTAAAACAAACCATGAAAGAAACTTTTCCGAAATCGACCGTGATGGCTTTAAAGGACAGGGTCGAATATGCCGATGGGGGTGTGGTGAGCAAACAGGTACTCAAAAACGAAGCGGGGAACATCACCCTTTTCTCGTTTGACAAGGGGCAGGGGCTCAGCGAACACACCGCTCCTTTCGATGCGTTCGTTCAGATATTGGACGGACAAGTAGAGATCGTGCTCGATGGTATACCGCTTCGTCTGAAAGAAGGCGAGTCGCTTATCATGCCGGCCGGGGTAAAACATTCCCTACAGGCGGTAGAGCGGTTTAAAATGCTTCTTACCATGATAAAAGGCTAGTACTTTAGTCAGTAGCCGTTAGTCGGCAATACAAATAACCGCCCGGACCAAAGGAAGAAACCCTTTGGCCCAGACGGTTTTTATATGTCCGGGAAAAATTTTCTTTTCTTCAAAAAGCGGTGGACGGTGCGGCCTTTTCCGATTTAAAACAACGGTTTGTGTCCGGCTTTATTCTGCCAGGCAGTATGAGTCCTCGATCCTTGTTTGGATATTTTCTTTTCGGATGCGTATGCCGGGGAGGGGATCAGGCGGCAAATGGTTTGCAGAACAGTGGGGGGCATTGTATAAAATATATAGGGGGAATGTAAGTTTTTTACTGCTATAAAATAAAAATCGTATCTTAGTTTAATCTAGTAGGGAGAATAAATCAATTAAGACGGATTTTATAATGAAATCATGATTTCGATAATAGGAGCTTTTAGAACGATTCCATCCTATTTTCTATCTTGATCAGCCCCCGATTTTTAACTGGCGAACATTTTTTAATATCATGGGCCGTTTTAGTTTGAAATTTCTAAAAAACGATAATTTATAGAACAGATCATAAGTATATAAAACGGTGTCGAAGATTGTAGCTGTTTAATTGTTTCACTAACAATTAAGTTATAATTAAAAAGAGTATTTAAAAATAAAACCGCAGTTCTAAAATGATGAACGATAGCTTTGTTTTCATGTTCGTATCGGCCTTTATGGCGCTATTCCCAGTGGCAAATCCTGTAGGATCGGGGTTTATTGTCAACGGATTTTTGTCGGGGCTGGATGCGAAGGAGCGAAAATCTGTTATACGAAAAATAGTTGTCAACTATATGCTGATCGGTATCGGCAGTTTGGCGGTCGGGCATTTTGTTCTGTCTCTGTTCGGGCTTTCCTTGCCTGTAATCGAGCTGGGGGGTGGCCTGTTGATCTGTAAGACGGCTTTGCAATGGCTCGGCGGCGAGGCGGATACGTCCATTAACAGCCAGCCGGGCAAAAAGGTTAATCCGATCGACCTGTCGAAGATCAATTCCCAGATATTTTATCCGTTGACGTTTCCGATCACCCTGGGTCCGGGGAGTATATCCGTCATTTTTACGCTCATGGCATCGGCAAGCATCAAGGGAGATTTGATAGGAAGCGCCATCAATTACGCGATTATCGCTATCGTCATTGTTTTGATGTGCCTTATCCTATACGTTTTTTTGTCCCAGGGTCCGAAAATTGTCGATAAGCTAGGCCACTCAGGCAACATTATAATCAATAAAATGATCGCATTTTTTACATTTTGTGTCGGCATTCAGATCGTTGTAATGGGTATTTCCCGGATATTCCATTTGACTGTATTATAAATAATCTGTCACCAATAAAAATAAGATAACCCTATAAACATTTTTAACTATGGATTCACAAATTCTGATCAATAACGTAGAAATTTTCAATGGAAAAGATGAAGAAAGTCCCAAGGGGAATGTTCTGATCAAAAACAACCTGATCGAAAAAATATCGAAGGAACCGATTTCGATCGATTCCGCAGCCAATGTCAGGGTATTGGATGGAAAGGGAAAATTCCTGATGCCAGGATTGATCGATGCACACTGGCATGCCTATCTATGCTGCAATACAATGATGGACCTGCTTTCGGCGGATCCCTCTTTTACTCATTTGGTGGCAGGTAGAGAGGCCGGTGCAACTTTGCTGCGAGGCTTTACGACTATTCGCGATGCCGGAGGCCCTGTTTTCGGGCTAAAACATGCCATTGATTCCGGTGTGTTACAAGGTCCTCGTATTTATCCCAGTGGTGCCATGATTTCTCAAACTTCAGGACATGGGGATTTCAGAATGATTTTCGAGCATTCCCACACAGGATGCGGCTGCGAATTGGCCCATGTACAGGAGATAGGGGCTTCCTGGATTGTCGACGGCCCCGATGCGGTCACTACGGCCACGCGCGAAAATTTAAAACAGGGAGCTTCGCAGATAAAGTTGATGACCGGGGGAGGAGCGGCTTCTCTGTATGATCCGTTGGATGTGACCGAGTTTTTCGAATCGGAAATCCAAGCAGCCGTGCAGGCAGCGGAAGATTGGGGGACTTATGTGATGGTACACGTATATAATCCCAAAGGGATCGCCCGGGCATTGAAAGCCGGGGTCAAAAGTATCGAACACGGCCACCTGATTGATGAGCCGACCATGGAAATCCTGGCGGAAAACGGTGCGTGGCTGAGTATGCAGGCTTTTACGGTGGAAGACAATACATACCCCTCGCCGTTACAACAGGCCAAACACATCCAAATTTGTAATGGAACAGACCATGCCTACAATTTGGCTAAAAAATATAAAGTAAAGTTAGCCTGGGGTACGGATTTGTTGTTCAATCCAGTCAATACGAAAAATCAGAATCACGGGATCATAAAACTGCAAAAATGGTTTTCCAATTTTGAAATCCTGAAAATGGTCACTTTTGACAATGCCCAGTTGTTGGCTATGTCCGGAGCAAGAAATCCATATCCCGGGAAATTGGGAGTCATCGAGGAAGGCGCTTTGGCGGATTTGCTACTGGTAAACGGGAATGTTCTCCAAGATATTAACCTGCTGGACGATCCGGTGAATAATTTCACGGTGATCATTAAAAACGGTGTTATTTACAAAAATATATTATAGGATCCTAAAATCCGGTATGTATCCCCTGCTTTGCAGTAAGTAATTGCGTTTTTGTTGTCCAATACGGCGTATAGAATCATTGTTGCGCAATGTTCCGTCTCTTTTTTTGGCTCTTTCTTATTTCCGATTTGAATGATACAGGCATAATAATTATTTTTTCGCCCAACTATTGTCCAACAAGCGCAGAAACTTACCTCAAAAACTGATAAATGCAGGGTTTTTTAACGAATGTAGGCAAAGAAAAAAAGCCTTTGAAAAATAATTTCAAAGGCTTTAAAAAACTGATAAACAACATTTTGTGTTTCTGTGATCTGACTGGGACTCGAACCCAGGACCCTTTCATTAAAAGTGAAATGCTCTACCGGCTGAGCTATCAGATCTCCTATTTTGCCGTGGTGCCCGAAACAGGACTTGAACCTGCACGTCCTAACGGACACAAGCCCCTCAAGCTTGCGTGTCTACCAATTCCACCATCCGGGCGGTGAAGCTTCCGCGTTTGCGTTTTAGCGTTGCAAAGGTACATCTTTTTTTCAAAATGCAAAGGGTTTCTTTCTTTTTTTGCCCGGTAAAATTTTTCGGACGCTTTCGGGCTGCAAGCGCTTAAAATAAAGGTGTTAAAATTTCTCCCTCTGCCCATTATTGCCTAAATTTGCCGTGCGTTTTTTGAGGACTTTTTTCAGTCCTTCCTGTTATTTATTGATAATCAGTGAATTAATTTTTTAAAAACTTCACAATAAATAAACGATGAGTAGTAAAAAATTATTTAGTGAGTTTCCACCGGTTTCCAAGGAACAGTGGATCGCCAAAGCGACCGAAGACCTCAAAGGTGGCGATTTCCAGAAGAGACTCGTATGGAGAACTTACGAGGGATTCGACGTCCAGCCGTTCTACACGCTGGAAGACCTGGAGGGAAAAGAGTTGGTCAACAACCTGAGCAAAGCTTTCGCCCGCGATGAAAACGCTACGGGAGCCCGTTCGTGGGTGAATTACGCCGAAGTGCTTGTAGAAGACGAAGCCGAGGCGAACAAGGTCGCCCTGGAAAACCTCGACGAGCGCGGTGCGGACGGCATTGTGTTCAACCTCGCCGGACGTGAAACGGTCGATTTCGATACGTTGCTCAAAGGCATCGAGGTCGTCTACTGCGCGGTTTCCTTCAAAGGAGCTGCCTGCGCCGGAAAACTGACCGAAGGGTATTTCGCTTACCTGAACAAGAAAGGCGTCGACCTGAAGCGGGTGAACGGCTATGTGTACAACGATCCGATCGGCGCGTGGACCGTTTCCGGTAAGGAGCCCTGCTACAAGTGCCTGGCTAAGGCCATCAAGACCACGGCTGCCGCTCCCGGCTTCTATGCGCTTACCGTTTGTTCGGCCCCGTTCGTGAATGCGGGTTCGAACTACACGCAGGAACTCGCTTTTACCCTGGCAAAACTGACGGATTATATCGATAAACTCGAAGCCGAAGGTGTAACAGCCAAGGAAGTGTTCGAAAGCGCCATGCCGCTGATGGGTATGAACACCGACTATTTCTTCGAGATTGCCAAATTCCGCGCCCTGCGCGCCCTTTGGATCGAATTCGAAGCCCTTTACAATACCGGCCTCGATCCTAAGAGCGTAAAGATAGGCGCTGAGTCTTCCGTATGGGCTGTGGCAAAATACGACCCGTACGTGAACATGCTGCGTTCCACCACGGAAGGTATGTCTGCCGTGCTCGGAGGTGTGGATGCGCTCGCCATGGCGCCGTACGATTCCTCGTTCGAACAACCGACCTCCTTCTCCAGCCGTATCGCGCTCAATATTTCGCACCTGTTGAAAGAAGAGAGCTATTTCGACAAAGTGGTAGACCCGGCCGGTGGTTCCTATTACATCGAAAACCTGACGAACACCCTTATCGAGAAGGCGCTGGAACTGTTCAAGGCTACCGAGGCCGCCGGCGGTTTCGTCGCCCGGTTCTCCGAAGGGAAGATACAGGAGCAGATCGCCAAAGTGCGGGAGGCCAAACGCAAGGATATCGCCCAGCGCAAGCAGGCGTATGTCGGTGTGAACCGCTACCCCAACACCAAGGAAATCCTGGACGATCCTCAGTGCTGCGGCGGCAAAAAATGCCACGACAAGCCGGAAGGCCTCGAACTCCTCCCGTGCCAGCATGCCGCCAAACCGGTCGAATGCCTGCGCCAACGCACCGAAATGCACGCCAAGGAATCCGGGCGTCGTCCGAAAGTATTCCTGGCCGGCTATGGCAATCCTGCCATGCGTACTGCACGTGCCACGTTCTCCGGGGATTTCTTCGGTGTGGCCGGATTTGAAATACTGCCCGAAGGCGTTTATCCCGATGCGGTTACTGCCGGTAAAGAGAGCGCCAAGGCCGATGCGGAGATCGTAGTGATCTGCTCGTCGGACGATGATTATGTGGCCTCCGCCGCTGACTTCGCCCGCGCGTTCAAGGCTGCCGCTCCCGGTAAGACGCTCGTGGTGGCCGGTTATCCCGCCGACGTGGTGGAAGACCTCAAGGCCGCCGGCGTGGACGACTTCATCCATGTGAAGGTCAATGCGCTGGAAGCCCTGAAAGGCTACCAGGAAAAGCTGGGCATCAAGATCAATTAATCTAACGCAGGAATCAAAAAAAGAAACAAGATGAAACCAGATTTCTCCAAAATAAAAGCAGAAAACCTCAAGGTAAAGGAAATGGCGTCTGTCAAGTGCGACGTGGCTTCCGTAGAACCTTGGGAAACGGCCGAGCATATCACCGTAAAGCCGTGTTTCTCCAAAGACGATATCAAGGACGACGAACAGTTGCATTATGCAGCCGGTATCGCTCCGTTCTTGCGCGGGCCGTACTCTACGATGTATGTACAGCGTCCCTGGACAGTACGCCAGTATGCGGGATTTTCCACGGCAGCCGAATCCAATGCATTCTACCGCCGCAACCTGGCCGCCGGACAGAAAGGTCTATCCGTAGCCTTCGACTTGGCTACGCACCGTGGCTATGATGCCGACCATCCCCGTGTAGTGGGCGACGTGGGCAAGGCAGGTGTGTCCATCTGCTCGGTAGAGGACATGAAAGTGCTGTTCGACGGAATACCTTTGGATAAAATGTCGGTGTCGATGACCATGAACGGGGCTGTGCTCCCGATCCTGGCATTCTACATCGTCGCCGCCGAAGAATCCGGGGTAAACCAGGAACTGCTGGCCGGTACGATCCAGAACGATATCCTGAAGGAGTTCATGGTGCGTAACACCTATATCTATCCTCCGGCCCCTTCGATGCATATCATCGGCGATATTTTCCGCTATACGTCGGAACATATGCCCAAGTTCAATTCTATCTCTATCTCCGGCTACCATATGCAGGAGGCCGGGGCCACTTCGGCTATCGAAATGGCTTATACGCTGGCGGACGGTATGGAGTACATCCGTACGGGTATCAAGGCCGGTCTGACGGTCGACCAATTCGCTCCGCGCCTGTCGTTTTTCTGGGCCATCGGCATGAACCACTTCATGGAGATCGCCAAGATGCGCGCCGCCCGTATGCTGTGGGCCAAGATCATCAAACAATTCGAACCGAAGAACCCCAAGTCGATGGCCCTGCGTACGCACAGCCAGACTTCCGGTTGGTCGCTTTCGGAACAGGACCCGTTCAACAACGTAGGCCGTACGGCTATCGAAGCTATGGGCGCCGCCCTGGGTCATACGCAGTCGCTGCACACCAATGCGCTGGACGAGGCCATCGCTCTGCCGACCGACTTCTCCGCCCGTATCGCGCGTAACACGCAGCTCTACATTCAGGATGAGACCAACGTATGCCGCGTGGTAGACCCGTGGGCCGGTTCGTACTATGTGGAATACCTCACCGACAAGATCGCCCGCGAGGCCTGGGACCTGATCCAGGAAGTGGAATCGCTCGGCGGTATGGCCAAGGCTATCGAGACCGGTATCCCTAAGATGCGTATCGAAGAAGCATCCGCCCGCAAGCAGGCCCGTATCGATTCCGGCAAGGAGACGATCGTGGGCGTGAATAAATACCTCACGGACGAGCCGTCCAACATCGAAATCCTCGAGGTGGACAACACGGCCGTGCGTACTTCCCAGATCGAGCGCCTGAACGATATGCGCGCCAAGCGTGACGGCGAGGCCGTGAAAAAAGCTCTCGACGCACTTACCGCTGCAGCGAAGGACGGTTCGGGCAACCTGCTCGAACTGGCTATCAACGCTGCCCGCGTACGCGCTTCGCTCGGAGAGATCTCCGATGCGCTGGAAGTCGTATTCGGACGCCACAAAGCAATCGTTAAAACCATTTCAGGAGTGTACTCAAAAGAAGCACAGAGCAACAAAGTATTCCAGCAGGCCAAAGCGATGGCCGACAAGTTCGAAGAGGTCGAAGGCCGCCGTCCCCGTGTGATGGTCGCCAAGATGGGCCAGGACGGACACGACCGCGGCGCGAAAGTGGTTGCCACTTCGCTGGCCGATATGGGATTCGACGTGGATATGGGCCCGCTGTTCCAGACACCGGAAGAAGTAGCCCGCCAGGCTACCGAGAACGACGTGGATATGGTTGGCGCATCGTCGCTGGCCGCCGGTCACAAGACCCTTATCCCGCAGCTGATCGAAGAGCTCAAAAAGCTCGGCCGCGAGGATATCGTGGTGTTCGCCGGAGGCGTTATCCCTCCCAAGGACTACCAATACCTCTACGACCGGGGAGTAGCTGCCGTGTTCGGCCCGGGAACCAAGATCCCCGAATGTGCCGAGAAGATGCTCGGCATCCTGCTCGAAGCCCGCAAGTAATTTGCGGATAACTTTCAGATAAAAAGTGAGCGCCTCCGGAAACGGAGGCGCTTTTTTTGCTCTTTACCTGAAAGGCTATTTATATGGACTACTGTTTATTTTTTGTAACAGATATTTTAGGGGTGGGGCGGAAATAAAGCCGTATTTTAGACGGTATGATCATCAGTGCCAGCCGGAGGACGGACATTCCCGCTTTTTATTCGAAGTGGTTTTTCGACCGCATAAAGGAGGGGTATGCGTTTATTCCCAATCCGTTCAATCCGAAAATGATAAGCCGGGTAAGCCTCGACCCGCAGGTGGTGGACTGTATCGTTTTCTGGACTAAAAACCCGGCTCCGATGATTTCCCGGTTGGACGAGCTACAGGATTATAAATACTATTTTCAGTTCACGCTAAATCCCTACGGCGAAGATATCGAGAACAACCTGCCATCCATCGCTGCCCGGATAGAGACGTTTAAACGGCTTTCTGATAAAATAGGGAAAGAAAAAGTAATATGGCGCTACGATCCTATCCTGACCAATGAAAAGTACGGTGTAGATTTCCATCGAGAAGCCTTTTCCCGTCTGGCCGAAGCTTTGAAAGACCATACGGAGAAATGCATGATCGGTTTTATCGATCATTATTCCCATATCCGCAATACAATGAGTGAGTACGGGATAAAACCCCTCGAACGGCAGGAAATCGACCTCATGGCTGTTTCGTTCAAGGAAACGGCCGATAGACTTCCGGTATCTTTGGACACCTGTACGGTAAAGGTGGATTTGCGTTCTCTGGGTATACCGAGCGGATCGTGCGTCGATAAAAGGCTGGTGGAACGCATCGCCGGCTATCCTGTTTCGGCCCGGAAAGACCGCAACCAGCGGAATATTTGCAATTGCATAGAGAGTATCGATATCGGCACGTACGAGAGCTGCCTGAATGGTTGTGTGTATTGTTATGCGATAAGAGGGAATTACAATACGGCCCAGTACAATCGGCAGAAACACGATGCGGATTCCCCTTTGCTCATAGGACATATAGGGGAGGGTGATGTAGTCAAAGAAAGGGCGGTGAAAAGCCTGAGGAGCGATCAGTCCTCCTTGTTTTAAGGAATGGAATTCAAATAAAGCGATTGTCGGTTTTTGTTTTTGCCGCAATATTTTCTATCTTTAATAGGACGATAACCCAAAACGGTAATTATTATGAATACGGAAATGACCCCGATGGCCGTCATGGCCCTGAAACAGTTCGGCGGCGTGGAAAATTTTGCCCTCGAAAGCATCCCCCGGCCAGAGGCAGGAACGGGAGAGGTGCTTGTTCGCGTAAAGGCTATAGGCGTCAACCCGATAGATATAAAGACCCGCCAGGGAGGCGGCCAGGCCCTTGCTTTGAGCGGGGCAGAGCCCATGATACTCGGGTGGGATGTATCCGGCGAGGTCGTTGAAGCAGGATTCGGAGTGAAAGATTTCAAAGAAGGGGATGAAGTGTTCGGCACCGTCAATTTTCCCGGTTCCGGGAAAACCTATGCAGAGTACGTAGCAGTTCCCGCCGACCAGCTAACCGGAAAACCGGCCCATATTTCCCATGTGCAGGCGGCAGCAGCCACGTTGTCGGCCCTGACGGCCTGGCAGGCTCTTGTCGATAACGGGTATATCCAAAAAGGACAGAAAGTATTGATCCACGGCGGGGCTGGGGGAGTGGGTAATTATGCCGTGCAGATCGCCAAGCGTTTCGGTTGTTATGTCATCGCTACGGCTGCCGGAACGGACACGGATTTCGTCAAAAGCCTCGGGGCGGATGAGGTGATCGATTACAGGACGGAGCGGTTTGAAGATAAGATAAAGGATGTCGATTTCATTCTCGATACGGTCGGCGGGGAAAATTTTGTCCGTTCGCTGAAAGTCCTTAAGCCGGAAGGCACGATCATCCTGCTGCCTTCCAATAAAAAAGAAGAGGCCGACCGGGTCGCCAAACGACAACATACCCGGAATTACAGGCATATCCTGATGCATTCCAGCGGCGAGGATATGCGGCAGATCGCCGGGATGTTGGCTGAAGGAAGCTTGAATGCACAGGTAGATCGCACTTATCCGTTCGAACAGATCCCGCAGGCCCATCGCCAGCTGGAGAATGAAAAAGTACGGGGAAAAATCGTCGTTACGCTGGAATAACCGAGTGCGATTTTCTTATATTCGTAAAAGCTAAAAACAGACAGACATGAAAAAAAAACTGGTGGTCTTTACCGGGGCGGGGGCGAGTGCCGACAGCGGTATCGCTACATTCCGCGATGCGGACGGGCTTTGGGCCAATTACCGGATAGAGGATGTTTGTACCCCGCAGGCACTCCGGGATAACCGGGATACGGTGATCGATTTTTACAACGCCCGCCGGAAGGAAGTGCTGGAGAAACAGCCCAATGCCGGGCATCTGGCCATAGCCGGGCTGGAAAAATATTTCGATGTGCAGGTGGTGACCCAGAATATCGACGACCTCCACGAAAGGGCCGGCTCGTCCGATGTGACCCACTTGCACGGAGAGATCACCAAACTCCGCAGCCAGAGCGATCCGGATCTTATTTTCCCCCTCGAAGGCTGGGTGCAGTCGAAAGAACTTCGCGCGCCTGACGGCGCGCTCGCCCGCCCGCATGTCGTTTTCTTCGGGGAGGCAGTTCCCATGTTTGACCAGGCCGCCCGGATCGTTTCCACGGCCGATTTGCTGGTCATCGCCGGGACTTCGCTGGCTGTGTACCCTGCCGCTTCGCTGATCCATTATGTGAAGGACGGTGCGAAGGTGTTCGCGGTGGACCCGCATATCCCCGCGGCAGTGGGCGCGACGGTGGAAAAGATACCGATGCGCAGCGCCGAAGGGATGCCGCTGCTGGCAGAAAAGCTGATCGAAGAATACGGGGAACAATGAAATTTGCGCTCCGGGAGGGACGCCCCGAAGATACGGCGGCTCTGGCCCATATGGTGGGTGAAACGATCGTCCGGGTGAACAGTAAGGATTATTCACCGCCTCAGGTCACGGCATGGGCCGCCCGCGCATCTTCTACCGCCCGGTGGAAAGAATTATTCGATGCGGGATTGGTGTTTTTTGTGGCGGAAAATCCGAACGGGGAAATTGTCGGCGTATCGTCCGTAGATGATCGGGGCTACGTCCATTCGATGTTCGTGGACTGCCGCTGCCAGGGTGAGGGGATCGCATCGGCTCTTTTGGAACGGGCAATGCAGCATGCCGCTTGTGCCGGAGCGCAGGAGATGACCTCCGAAGTGAGTATTACAGCCCGGCCTTTTTTCCAGGCGCGGGGGTTCCGGGTGGAAAAGGAACAAACAGTATTGGTCGGTACGGTATCGATGAAGAATTATTTCATGAGGCGGAAGTTGTGACAATTGTATTTAAAAAACAAGAGGCGCTCGAAATGAGCGCCTCTCTTTTTGGGCTTTACCGAAGGGATTTACTTCCCGCAGTCGCAATCGCCGCTGAAGTCCGCCTTGCGCATATCGCCATCTTTTTCGAAAGCAATATGGAACGAAAGGGCTTTTTGCAGGCATTCCGGAGTGTGGCAGCCTTTGGTAAGCTTCATGTAATCCCACAGCAGTTCGCGGTAATCCGGATGAACAGCCTTTTCGATGATCTCTTTGGCGCGTTCGCTCGGGGATTTGCCGCGCAGGTCGGCTACGCCGTATTCCGTGATGAGGATCTTGACGGAGTGTTCCGAATGGTCCAGGTGCGACACCATCGGCACGATAGCCGATATTTTGCCGTCCTTGGCCACGGCCGGGGTGGTGAAGATGGACAGGTACGCATTGCGGGTAAAGTCGCCCGATCCGCCGATACCGTTCATCATCTTCTTGCCCATGATGTGGGTGGAGTTGATGTTTCCGAAAATATCCGCTTCGATCGCCGTATTGATGGTGATAAGCCCCAGTCGGCGTACGACCTCGGGATTGTTGGACAGTTCCTGCGGGCGGAGCACCACCTTGTCGCGGAAGAAGTCCAGGTTGGAATACACTTCCTGCATCGCGTCGGCGCTCAGGGTCAGCGAACATCCGCTGGCGAATTTGCAGGAGCCTTTTTCCATCAGGCCTACTACGGCATCCTGTATCACTTCAGTGTACATTTCGAAAGGAGGAATGTCCGGGTTGTCGCCCAGGCATCCGAGTACGGCGTTAGCGATGTTACCCACACCGGACTGAATAGGCAGGAAAGAGGCGGGGATCCGGCCGGCTTTCATCTCGGAAGCCAGGAATTCCGCTACGTTTTTACCGATCTGCAGCGTTACATCGTCCAGCGGCGAGAAAGGCGCCACACCGTCCGATACGTTCGTTTCCACGATGCCGACGATCTTGGCCGGGTCTACCTTGAGCGTAGGAACACCGATGCGGTCCGAAGGTTTGTAGATAGGGATCTCGCGGCGGTAAGGCGGGTCGGCCGGCTCGTAAAGGTCGTGAATGCCTTTCAGGCTCTTCGGGTGGTAGCTGTTGAGCTCTATAATGATCTTTTTGGCCAACCGGGCGTACGTCGGAGAGTTCCCCACACCGGAGGTCAGGGTGATCTCTCCTTCCGGGGTCACGTCGCAAGCCTCGATCACGGCTACGTCAATGTTTCCCAAAAAACCGTAACGTACATCCTGTGCGAGCTGGGAAAGGTGGTAGTCGAAGTACGAAGCCTCTCCTTTGTTCAGCGCACTGCGCAGGTCTTTGTTGGACTGGTACGGCGTGCGGAATTTGATGGCTCCGGCCCGGGCTAACGCACCGTCCAGGTGGTCGGACGTCGAAGCGCCGGTAAAGACGCCTATTTTGAACGGGCGCCCCGCTTCATGTTCCTTGACGGCCCTTTTGGCCAGTGCTTCCGATACCGCTTTAGGGCTTCCGGCAGCCGTAAAACCGCTGAAACCGATGTTGTAGTCGTTCTCGATGAGCATGGCGGCATCTTCGGCCGAAATGAATTTGTAAGACATTTTATAGAACTTTTTTGTTGTGTGAGTTTATGGTTTCTTCGAAATAGGTTATAGTCTCGACATAGGCATGCAAAATTAGTCAAAAGTTTGCAAGATTGGTAATTAATTATGCCTTTTTACCTTTTCGATTGCCGTTTCACCACCATCGTCACAGCGATGATCACCAGGGCCAGTCCCAGGACGCTTTCCCAGCCGAACCGTTCCGAGAAATAAAACACGCCTACCAGTACGGCCACCAGCGGTTCCATTGACCCCAGGATCGCCGTGACGGTCGAACCGACGTATTTCACAGCCAGGATGAGGGTGAAATCCGAAATGACCGTCGGCAGCAGGGCCAGCATCAAAAGGCCGAATAACGTGGAGGAATCCCGGATAGGCTCTATCCCAGAGGTGAATGCGCTGTACAAGGCAAACATGACCGTCGAGGCCACGAATACATAAAAGGTGAGGACGACCGGGTCGGTCGATTCCACGCCCGATTGGTTCACCCCGACGATGTAGGTGGCATATGTGGCCACAGTAAGCAATACCAGCAGCAGCCCTTTGATCTTGATCTCGCCTTCGCCCCAACTGAGCAGCGCCACCCCGATGATGGATAAGGCCGCGGCCAGGATAAGGGTGCGGGATTTTTTCTCTCCAAAGAAAGTGACCATCAGCATGGTAACCAGTACCGGATAGAGAAAATGGATCGTGGTGGCTACCCCGCTTGGTATGTATTCGTAAGAAAGGGTAAGCCCCATCGAAGTAGATGCGTAGAAGATACCGAGTACCGATATCTTGAGCAGCATCAGGGGTTTTATCCGGAAACTTTTCCGCAGCACGATGCCTGCCAGCGCCATAGCCAGGGTGGCGAAAGCGAAGCGGTAGAACAGAAGTGACGGCACAGCCATCGCTCCGCTGAGGATAATGGGTATGGAAAAGAGTGGTATCAGACCGAATGTGGAGGACGAAACAAGCGCGTAAACAACGCCTTTTATGTTTTTCATTTTTTGATTCTTTTTTTAGTGAATGAACTGGTAACAATAATCATAAATAGTGCTATACCGGGGCAGGTCATAAGTCCGGTATGAGGATTATCGTTTTGTTTTTACTTCTAAAAAAAGACATATTTCGTAACTTATTTATCGTCGGTTTATTCCACTTTCTTTTGAGCCAGCAAAAGAAAGTGGAATAAACCGAGAATAATATCTGAGTGGAAAAATAAAACGGCGGGAATTCTCCCGCCGTTTTATTTTCTATTCACGCCCGCGGGACATTATTCGAGCCATTTGGCGATCTGGTCGGCCGTAAGGGCCGGCAGGTCGAGTTTATTCTTTTTACGGTAACCACCCATTGCTTGCTGCACCTGCGTGGGTTTCTGGGCGCGGAGTTTTTCCAGCGAATCGTATCCGGCAGCGATGAGGTGCTCCACCCATTCTTCCGGTACGCCGGCTTCCAGCAGTTCGGCGCTGTTGTCCTGGCCGTCTACGTCCCAGGCTTCCGGGCGCATTTGCGGGAAGAACAGCACATCCTGAATGGAAAGGGCTCCCGTCATCATCATCACTAGTCGGTCGACACCGATCCCGATACCACCCGTAGGCGGCATACCGTATTCGAGGGCGCGCAGGAAGTCCTGGTCGATGAACATCGCCTCGTCGTCGCCGCGCTGCAGCAGGGCCATCTGGGACTGGAAACGTTCGCGCTGGTCGATCGGGTCGTTCAGCTCCGAGTAGCAGTTGGCCAACTCCTTGCCGGCTACCATCAGTTCGAATCGTTCGGTGAGCTGCGGATCGTTGCGGTGACGCTTAGTGAGCGGGGACATTTCGATGGGGTAGTCCGTGATGAAAGTAGGCTGTATCATCTTGCCTTCCGCATAGGCGCCGAACAGCTCATCGATCAGTTTGCCTTTGCCCATCGAATCGTCTATCTCCACGTGGAGTTTCCGGCAGGCTTCGCGCAGGGCGGCTTCGTCCATCCCGCTGATATCCACTCCGGCGTGTTCTTTTATCGCATCTGTGATAGTCATCCGGCGGAACGGCGCCTTGAAACTGACCAGGTGCTCCCCGATCTGTACTTCAGGCTTGCCGTTGACAGCCGTGCATACTTTTTCAAGGAGCTGCTCGGTCATGCCCATCATCCAGATGTAATCTTTGTACGCGATGTAAAGCTCCATCACCGTGAATTCCGGGTTGTGCGTACGGTCCATACCCTCGTTGCGGAAGTCGCGGGAGAACTCGTAGACACCCTCGAAACCACCTACGATCAGGCGTTTGAGGTATAGTTCGTTGGCGATACGCAGGTACAGGGGAATGTCCAGAGCGTTGTGGTGCGTGACGAAAGGCCGCGCCGAAGCTCCGCCCGGAATGGACTGGAGTACGGGGGTCTCGACCTCGATGTAACCGCGGTCGTTGAAAAAGTCGCGCATCGTGTTGATGATCTTCGTTCGTTTGAGGAATACTTCCTTCACTCCGTCGTTGACCAGCAGGTCGACGTAGCGCTGACGGTAGCGCAGTTCCGGGTCGGTGAACGCGTCGTATACGTTCCCGTCCTTATCGGTTTTAACCACGGGCAGCGGTTTGAGCGATTTGCCCAGTACCGTCAGTTCGCTCACGTGCACGGATTTTTCGCCCGTCCCGGTGAGGAACACTTTGCCTTTTATGCCGATGAAATCGCCGATGTCGAGTAATTTCTTGAATACCGTATTGTACATCAGTTCCCCGTCGGGCAGCTCGTCGCGCGAAATGTACAGCTGGATGCGCCCGGAAGCGTCCATCAGTTCGGCGAAAGAAGCTTTGCCCATGATACGGCGGCTCATCATACGTCCGGCCAACACCACTTCCGTGCCTTCGAGTTTCTCGAAGTTGTCTTTTATATCTGCGGTGTGGTGGGTGGTGGCGAATTCCGCCGCGGGGTAGGGGTCGATACCTGCGTCACGGAGCTTTTCCAAAGCCTGGCGGCGTACTATTTCCTGCTCTGAGAGATGTGAACTCATTGTTTTTATGTGTTTTACCCGCTTATCGACAGCGGCTGTTCAAGATGGGCAAATATACGGCTTATCCCTGCACGGGGCAATATTTTTTCCCTTTTTAGTTAGGGACAAGAATGTGTGCGGAATTATTTTTTTGAAAATAATGTAAAATAAACTTGACATGATGTAAAATATATTTTACATTTGTCCGGTAAACAAAACCTATTTCACCCATGGAAAAAACGTATCTCTTTCCCGCCGCCTGCAAGAAAGCCGGGCTGTGGATGTTCATCCCGTTCGCCGTATTGGGACTCAACCTGTTGTTCAACTGGTGGAACATAGAGTGGAAAATGACCGTTTTCACTTTTGCCGGCACGGACGATCTTTTCGCGCCGGCTTCTTATTTCAAATCCATTCACACGGACATCTTCCCCACGCTGGTCGTTTTCGGCCTGGTGGTAAGCCTGCTGATGCTTTGTTTTTCCCGGGAGAGGGACGAGGACGAATATGTGGCCAACCTGCGTTGCCGTACACTGGTGATCGCGGTGATCGCCTCGTATGTCTGCCTGTTGGTAGGCAACCTGTTGATTTTCGATATAGCCTTCCTCACGTTCCTGTTCATCAATATGTTCACGGTGTTGGTACTCTATGCCATCGTGTTCAATTGCCGTTTGTACAAATTCAGAAGATCTGCCGGCGATGAAGAATAATATCCGTGTCCTGCGGGCATCCCGGAGGATGACGCAGGAAGAACTGGCCCGCCTGGCCGGGGTGAGCCGCCAGACCATCAACGCGATGGAATCGTCCCGGTATGTACCTTCTACGATACTGGCGCTGAAAGTGGCGCGTATTTTCGGATCGACAGTGGACGAGGTTTTTACACTGGAAGAAGGCGATTGATGTTAAAAATTGCTTAAATTCGAATCCCGGTGTAACCTTTTCGGGGAATAATCAGTCTTATGTTATAGAACCAAAAAACAATGTAAACATGCGGTATCTCATATTGGCCGTTCTGGCCCTGAGCATAGGCACCGTTTCCGCTTCCGCACAGAATTACGGAAAGGATGCCCGGAAAATCGAACGCAAAGCGAAGAAATTGGCCCGCCAGGCCGAACGCCTTGGAGATAAAGCGGCCGATTACGCGGCGATCCGTGCGACGGCGGCCGACATTGAACGAAGCGCACGGCAAGCAGGTTGTCAAGCCGAGCGGATGGGACGCAAAAGTGCCGGCCAGACGATCTATATAACGGCAAAAGACGCCCAGCGGATATCCCGGGACTGCAAAGAGGTAGTAGATAATATCATGGAGAGCTTGAGTTGTTGCACCGACGGTGGTTACCGTTCCCAAGCGCGTTTCGACAGGAAAGGATTTTCTACAGAGTTTAAACACCAGGTAGCGACCCTGCCGGGCGACCAGCGCCGGAAGATACGCCGGGAACTGAAGAAACTTCCGGACAATGTACGGAGCATATCGATCGTTAAGACGATGGAGGATGTACTGCGCCACCCGCGGAAATACCGTCTGGATTGACATAAGATAAAAGAGCTGAAATGAAAATACTGGGAAATATAATCTGGCTGGTCTTCGGCGGATTGATGATAGCGGTGGAATACTTCATATCGGGGCTTCTGCTCTGCATCACGATCATCGGCATCCCGTTCGGATTCCAGGTTTTCAAATTGGGCGTACTGTCCCTGTGGCCTTTCGGGCGCAAGGTGATGAACATGCCCCAGGAACCCGGCTGCCTGTCGGTGGTGATGAACATCATCTGGATATTCATCGGGGGGATATGGATCGCATTGTCCCACTTGGCGTGGGGCCTGCTGTTCTGTATTACGATCGTCGGCATCCCGTTCGGCCTCCAGCATTTCAAGCTGATGAAACTGGCATTCACCCCTTTCGGGAAAGACATACTTTAAATAAAGTTGGTTAGTTGTTAGATTAGTTTTTGAAAATTGTTCGAAGTTCCGGCAGGACGTTTACGCCCTGCCGGAATTTTTATAGGGGAATGTTTTGTCCGGTAAAAATTATTTCGTTTTCAGCGTGCGGTAGGAAAGGATATGCCAACTGATACCGGCCGCCAGCGCGATAAATGCCGTGCGCATCCAGGGATTTTCGAAGAGGAAAAAGGCGCTGTACAGGAGCGTGATCCAGACCAGGGCGACGGATATGACCTTGGCCCGCATCGGGATGGCTTTGTATTCCCGGAAATTCCGGATATAGGGTCCCAGGTGTTTGTGATGGGTGAGCCAGTCGTACATCCGGGGCGAGCCCTTCATCCACAGGGCCGCCGAAAGCAAAAGGAACGGGGTGGTAGGCAGCAGCGGCAGGAATATCCCCACGATGCCCAGCACCAGGGATACGCTGCCAAGGAATGTATACAATTGTTTCACTGCGCCGGTTTTTTCAGGGTCATTTCGCGGTTCACGCACGAGGGGATTTCCTCCCGGTAATGGGAAACGAATATCAGGGTCTTGTCCGGCCGCCGGCTGAAGGCCTCGATCACGGCTCCGACCCGTTTTTTCTTGCCGGCATCCAGGCCGTGAAACGGCTCGTCGAGGATCAACAGATCCGGGTCTTTGACGAAAGCCCGTACCAGCAGGATAAGGCGCTGCTGGCCGTAGGATATGTCCGTAAAGAAGCGTTCGGACAGGTAATCGGCCCCGAAAATGCGCATCCACCGGACAGCCGCCTCGCGTTGGCCGGGCGTACATTTGCGGTACAGGCCGATAGAATCGAAAAATCCCGATGCCACCACTTCGGCGCAGGGGATACGCTCCAGGTAGAACGCGTGCATTTCCGGTGATACATAGCCGATCCGTTTTTTGATCTCCCAGATGCTTTCGCCCGTGCCCCGGCGGCGGTCGAAAAGCGTGATATCGTTGGCATAGGCCTGTGGGTTGTCCCCACATACCAGGCTGAGCAGGGTGGATTTACCGGAACCGTTGGCCCCTACCAACGCCCATTTTTCGCCTGAATTTACCGTCCAATCGATACCGTCCAGTATTTTGCGCCCTTCGTAAGCGATCTTTACCCCGTTCATCCGGATCGCGCAGGCGAACGGCGGCAACTTTTCTTCAAGAGAGGGGAATTCAGATAGGCCGGGGGGCGTATCGTCGAAGAGTTCCGAAAGAAGGGCTTGATTTCCGAGGAATTCCTCCCGGGAAAGGGCCGGGTATATATGTTGGGATTTGACAGGCAGTACACAGTCGACCCAATCCGGTATGTCCGCCGGATCGGGAACCACCAGGACACATTGCAGAATGCCTCTTTGCGACATATCATGCAGCATATCGCTCAGCAGTACGCGCGAAGCGGCATCCAGCCCGATGAACGGGTTGTCCAGGATGAGCAGCCGGGGCCCGAACGACAGCACCCGGGCCACGAGCAGTTTGCGCAGTTCCCCGCTCGAAAGGGAAATCATCCTCCGTTCCAAAAGGCTTCCTATCCCGAAAATGTCTTTTGTCCGGTCGTAGGCGCTTTCGGAAAACTCCGGAAACAGCTCCCCGGCCAGGGGGGCGGCGTCCACATCGGCGGAATTCCAGCGCTGTTGGTAATACATATTCCGGCAATCGGCGAGCGAGTAAATGTCCTTGAACGCGATGGAGCGTATGGCCGCCGTCCCCCGGGGATCGTCCACCGATACTTCCCCGCTGCGAAGGGCGACCTGGCGTGTCAGAATATCGGCCAGCAGGCTTTTCCCGGCGCCGTTCGGGCCGGTGACGGCCCAGTTCTCCCCCAAGGCTATCGTCCACGATACCGGCTGTGAAAAACGCAGTTCATGGCGCATGGGTACGGCATTCTCTATCCGGATCACTATTTTTCCTTCGTTCATGGTTGGCTTTCTAAAACAGGGACAAAAATACGAATTCGCGCCGGATTATGAAGCTCGGCAGCGCGATAGGGGATGGATAACGATTATCGGAACAGGGGGAGCAAATACTTGCGTACCGGGAGCAGCCACCCCCACAGGCGCGCTTTGGCCCGGTGGAAGACGCCGCAGTCGACAGCCCCGTATATTTTGCCGCGGGGAACGGTTTCCCTGCCGATGAGGTTGCCGTCGCCCATCAGGGTAACTAAATTCCCCTCGATACGCAGGATGCGGTGAACGACGAACGTGCCTTGCGGAGTTTCTGCCAGCACGACGGAGCCCCAACGGATATCTTCTGTCCGGATAGGGCGCAGGACGATCGCCGTATCGCTGCGGAAAAACGGGAGCATGCTGTTCCCCTGCACCCGGATCCGGACTTTTTTTCCTTCCAGGAGGGTTTCACGGGCTAAAGCGAAGAATTCGTCGTTGCGCAGCGTCTTCATAGGGTTTACTTATTTTCCGAAAATTGTTTCGAACGACAATCGGGCTGCATCGGCATCCGGCAGGCATTCCAAATGGTATACGGGAACCTGGCCGATGATCCGGGAGAGGATCTCCGAAAGGAGGTCGGATGTGGCTTCCTCATAGGCGAACGACGGAGGGAACGAAGGCAGCAGGGCGCCGATGGCTTCTGCCGTCTTTAGCGGGTGGATGCGGTTCTCCGGTGCTTGGCTCAGCCGGACAACGGCGGCTACGGGATATGCTTCGTCCCGGTAGCAAGGCGCTTTCCCGCTCCAGGGAGATCCCCAGGCTTTTATTTCCGTTTCCCCGGCCTCGAGGAACGGGCTGTCGTCGTTCAAAAGGGTGGCTCCGTCTATATTTTCAAGCCACAAACGCGTATGGGTGCTTTTCCCTGTGCCGGATTCCCCTAAAAAGAGAACGGCGCGGCCTCGATATTGTACGGCCGAGCTATGCACGGCCGTTACCGAGTGCTCCAGCGCGGCCATACCGAACGCCTGCCAGAGGGAAAAGCGGAGGATGTCCGGCTCGGCGGTTCCCTGATAGTTTACCGTATGGGTTTCGGGATCGTAGATCCAGACGAAAGGTTCTTTCCCGCCGTTCGGATCCATCGACAGTCCGTATCCCGAAGGGGTGCGGAAAAAAGAACAGTCGATACCTTCCGTTTCGAAGCGGTGGACAGCCTTTGTTTCGACAGTAAGGGAGGCGTCTTTCGGGCGAAAAGTGAAAAGAATCTCTCGGTCGTTTACAGGAATATTGACAAACGGCCGGAAACCTTCCATTGTTCGAAGGGTACGAATGATCGCCTCTCCTTCCATGCGAAAGTAAAATCCGGCGATGCGCAGGGTCAGTTTATTGGCAGTGTCCGGGGCAGGTTTCATGGAGTATGGGATTTGGTTTATTTTGTTTTCAGGATCGTTTCCGGATGCAGGATATGGGCTTTTACCGATATCCATACCCTTGCGGGAAAACTGAAACGCCCGTATACGATCCGGTAACGCCATTGGGTATCGGAAAAACGCCGGGCTTTAAAGGCCAGGATGGACAAAGGATTCCGGCTTTTGCACACAGGCTGTTCCCGCATCATATCGGCAAGTGTTTTGCCGGCCTCTTCCCGATAGGATCCGTAAGGATTTATCGCCTTTTCGGGGCTTAGTCCCAAATAATTGCAGGCAATGGCCGTCAATATCCCTGCGAATTTATCCAATTTTTCCCGACGGAGGATACGGTTTACCTTCTCGCGGTCTATATTGTCTGCTTCCCGCTCTAAAAATACAGTCCAATCGGTCGCGTGCCGCAGGGATATACCGCCCGTGAAATGCATGGCCGCATGGCGGATCAGGAAAAGCGCATTGAAATCCGCCGGTGGAAAATAAATTCCGACGGCCCCTTCTCCCGAATGGCTGCAGGCTTGTTTTTCCAGGATCCGGGCCAATACCTTATCCAACCGACGATCGGTCGCATATAAAACCTCATCGAGAAAAGTATGGTGGTTTTCGATCAGCACCCCATCGAAAGAGAATACCGAGTGCTTGGGATTGGAGGTGTCGACATCCCGGCCGCTGTCGGTTATTAGGCGGTCGCCTTTTTCACCCTGCCCGAACAACCAGATGTCTATATCCCCGCACTCGCGCAGTTCCGGCCGGGGATAATAGCGGGCGACTCCCAATCCCTTGAGGATCATCATACGGATACCCGCTTGCTGGAAAAAAGCGGAGAGTCCCAAGGCCGTTTTTTCCTGATGACCAAACCGTTCGATGGAGTTTTCGGTCTCCAGGGCCCATTTGAGTTTCACCTGCAGTGATGGGCGCAATCCTTCGGGCAATTGCAGGGCTGCCAGGAAAACGAGGGCCGATACGCCGCCGCGCCGGGCGAGGATTTTTGATTCTTCCCAATCTTCAGCCGTAGCCTTTTCGAATGTCTCTCCGAGCAAAGGTGTGCCCCAAAGCGCGTTTTGCAGCAGGGAGATCAGCATCTGCCGGGGAAGGGTCAGGGTTCGATCGCTTTGCATCCTATCAGGGTGTCGGTCCATTTCCGGGCGTCTTTCAAGGCCGTCCCCGGCTCCACATCGTAACGGCAGCACAATAGTTCCGCAGCGTCCTCCACCGAAAAATCCTTTCCGGAAAGTTCCTGCCATAGCCAAGCTCCGCTGTCGTTGAGCGAAATGATGCGTGTCATGTCGGCCCCTAAAGAGCCTTGCATCACTACGACATTCTCTCCGGCGATCCGGCGGATTTTATAACCTTCTTTTATTTTCATTCTTTCGGGTTTTTAGGAGGTGGATATATTTCCGGCAGGCCGGTTGCGGGTCAAATTTAGTCATTTTGACCGAACGGCCGAAAAAACGAAATTTTCTTGGGTGGATTTATCGCTGGGGCCGCACTTCCCGTGGCAGGAATGCCGGAGTCGTCGGTAAGTTAAAGTCGGGCTAAATTCCCGGCCCGCATTCCGGTTTTTGTGTCATTATTGCTAAATTTGTACGTGAAAGCACCTTTTTTGCTATGGATGTAATTAAATTTCAGGGAACGGACAAAAAACTGTACGAACTTATCGGTCCTTTGATAATGAGTCCGGCCGTCCTGCGGCAAAACAATAACTATCCGTTCAAAACGGGAAGCCGGTATGTTTGGTATATAGCCCTGGAAAGCGAACAGGTATCCGGGTTTATGCCGGTGAAAAGGACTTCGACCGATTACCATATCATTGACAATTATTATATAAAGGGGGACAGCGGGCCCGTGCTGTGCCGGCTGCTTGCGGAGGTGATTGCCGATAAATCCCAACAGGGAGAGCTTTGGGCCGTAACCCATAAACGGCATGTGGAACAATTTGTAAAAAATAATTTTTGCTCCCGCATCGAGTGGAAAAACTATCATAAAATGCAGTATTGCCGGATGGAGGGCGTCTTATGCGCAAATTGAACGTATATCAGGCCGCACAAAAGAGACTGAAAGTAATTTTCGATAGTTTTGATTACGTATACGTTTCTTTTTCGGGAGGGAAAGACAGCGGCGTACTGCTGAACCTTTGCATGGACTATATCCGAAAGCATGCCCCCGGGCGTAAATTGGGCGTATTCCATATGGATTATGAAGCCCAGTACCGGCAGACGACCGAATATGTGGAACGGACTCTGTCTGAAAACCGGGATATCCTCGAGGTCTTCCATTGCTGCGTTCCATTCAAAGTTTCGACCTGCACGTCGATGTACCAGCGGTATTGGAGGCCTTGGTGCGAGGATTGCCGGAATATCTGGGTTCGGGAAATGCCCGAAGGTTGTTTTACGGAGAAGGATTTCGATTTTTTCCAGGAGGAACTGTGGGATTATGAGTTCCAGCGCTTATTTACCGGCTGGCTGCGGCATCGCAAAAAATGCCGGCGGATATGTTGTCTGGTGGGGATCCGTACGCAGGAAAGTTTCAACCGTTGGCGGGCGATACACAGCGACAAGAATTTCCAGCGGTTGGAGGACTATAAATGGACTCACCGGATAGATAAGCACGAATATAACGCCTATCCTATATACGATTGGAAAACGGCGGATATATGGATCGCGAACGGACGGTTCAATTGGGGATACAACCATTTATACGACCTTTATTATCAGGCGGGTATCCCGTTGGGACGTCAGCGGGTAGCCAGTCCGTTTATTTCACAGGCGATCCCGACTCTGGCTGTTTACAGGGCAGTCGATCCCGATACTTGGGGGCGGATGGTGGGGCGTGTGAACGGCGTGGGATGTGCCGGGATATACGGGAGTACAATGGCTATGGGATGGCGGCGCATTACCTGCCCGCCAGGGTTTTCATGGAAGGCGTATATGTATTTCCTGTTGGATACCCTTCCGAAGGAAACACGGCAAAATTACCTGAAAAAATTGGAGGTGAGCATGAAATTCTGGCGGGAAAAAGGCGGGTGCCTCTCGGAAGAGACCATCCGGAAATTGAAGGCGGCCAATATCCCGATCATAGTAAAAAACACTACATCATACCGGACGGAAAAAAAGGCCGTCCGCATGGAATACCTCGACGATATAGACGTGCCTGAATTCAGGGAGATACCGACCTACAAACGGATGTGTATCTGCATACTGAAAAACGACCACGCCTGCAAATATATGGGGTTTGCCCAGACAAAGCA